>JBAUIH010000032.1:0-27601 GCA_049682755.1 Candidatus Aminicenantales bacterium
CTGATGAAGGTCAGCGGTGCCGAGTCGCTCTGTGTTTCGAGCGAAATCTTTGTCGGGGTGGAGTCGTCGCTTGTCGTCCGTCCGCACCTGGCCGGGATGACCCGCTCGGAGCTGACCACCGTCCTGACCGCCGGGATGTCCACGATCGCCTCGACCGTGCTGGCCGTCTATGTCTTCCTGCTGCAAAGCGAGATCCCGACGATAGCCGGTCACCTCGTTTCGGCCTCTTTTTTGGCCGCCCCGGCAACGCTGGTGATTTCCAAGCTGCTGATGCCGGAAACAGGGAAGCCGGAAACCTTGGGGGTCAACATCAAGCCCCACTACGAAAAAGAAGAGAATCTCATCCTGGCCATCATCAACGGCTCCAAGAGCGGGCTGCAGCTTCTCGGCGGTATCATCACCCTCCTCCTGGCCTTCCTCGGCCTTCTCGCCCTGCTCGACCTTATTCTGGGCTGGTTCGGAGGGTATTTGAACCAGTGGCTCGGCTGGCAAGTGGAATGGTCTTTCAAGACGTTCCTGGGTTACCTGTTTTATCCTTTCACCCTGGCTGTCGGCGTCCCTCCCGGCGATGCTATGGCCATCGCCAAGGTGGTCGGCGAGCGCACGGTCGCCACCGAAGTCGCCTCTTTTCAACACCTGTCCCAGCTTGTGGCCCAGGGAGCTCTCCAATCTCCCCGTTCGGCCTTGATCGGCTCGTATGCCGTCTGCGGGTTCGCCCACGTCGCCTCCCTGGCCATCTTCATCGGCGGCATCGGAGCCCTCGCGCCGAGCCGCTACCGGGACCTTTCCCACCTCGGCTTCAGGGCTCTTCTGGCGGCCACTCTGGTGGGGCTGATGACGGCCGCGGTCGCCGGGACGTTCTTCACCGGCGGCTCCATCCTGCTGGGGAAATAATGCCGAGCCCATATTGTCATGCCAGTGAAGAACGGTTATATTGATAAACCCGAAGGGATACGGGATCTGACGAATTCCGGGGAGAAAGGAGTGACGACATGAAAGGTTTCATCAAAAATATTCTCTGGCCGACGGATTTCTCCGGCGAAGCCCAGGAAGCGCTCCGCCACGGCGACCTCTTTGCCGAGGCCTTCTCCGCCCGGACGACCGCGCTGCATGTCGTCCCCGACCTGTCGCCCTCATTCTATTCCGACAATCCCGTTGTCGAGCTGGAACTCTCGCATCGCATGACCGAGATGAAGGGAAAAGCCCGGGCTCGACTCCTGGCCTTAGGCAAAAGAAAAAAGCGTGCCTTCAAAAAGGTCATCGTGACCGAAGGCTCGCCCGCCAAGAAAATCATTGAGACGGCGGAGGGCGAGAAGACCGACCTCATCGTCATGGGCAAGAAAGGCCAGTCCATGCTTGAAAAGATCCTGATCGGCAGCGCGGCCGGCCATGTCCTGCGGCATTCGACGATCCCGGTCCTGGTGACAAGAAAGCGGAAGCCTCCTCGCAGCATCAGGAGAATTCTCGTGCCGACGGATTTCGTCAAGGATGAGGATGCCGAGCGGGAAATCGCCTGGAATCTGGCCAAAGGGTTCGGAGCTTCCCTGACTTTTCTCTATGTTCTTGAGCTCTTCGGCCATGAATTCCGGATGGTCGATCACATGTTCCAGTCCGCCCTCGAGAGGTTCCGGCGAAGAGCAAAACAGGAAGGCCGAGGGATCTCCGTCTCCAAGGATGTGATCCATGCGTCCCATGCGGCCGCCGGGATCGACCAGTATTGCCGGGACCACCGGTACGACCTCATCGTCATGGCCACCTGCGCCCGCGGCCTGGGGCGGTTCTTCCTGGGGAGCACTACCGAAAAGGTCATCGCCCAGACCGACTTGCCTGTTTTTGTCCTTCCGCCGACATTTTGCACCTGAGGGCCGGTTCGAAAAAGCGGCGGCCGGGGAGTTCACCGGTTGCGATCCCCCTCTGTCCGGGCGACGATTCCGCATTTTCTTTAGAGTATCTTCAGAGAACGTCCCAGGCGGGGCCGTGAAACGAAAAGGGGAAAAAGAAGAGAAAAAAGGGACTGAGAAAAAGAATGCGGCTGAGTGCGTCATGAACAACGGAGGACCGGAGACACCGGAGATCTCGAGACATGCGCTTCGTCCGGAGACAAAAAACTTTGTTCGGGAATAAAGCCGACGGCAGGATGCTCTGGGTGGCCCTCAACCTGGTCCTCTCCGACAATCTGCGGGCCGCCCAGAAGGTGGTCGCCCGTTATCCGGCACTGGAAATGGTTTTTCGGGCGTCCGCGGAAGAGCTGCAATCGCTAGGGGTGGAAAAAGAGAAAGCGTGCGAACTGACCTCGCGCTCGCTTTTCAGCCGGGCCTCGGAGACTCTTTCCTGGCTCGATCATAAAGGATACTTCCTGCTGACGATCGATGATCCAGAATATCCGGATGCCCTGAGGGAGATCTTCGATCCCCCCTTTGTCCTCTCTGGCGCGGGCCGGCCGGAGGTTCTCCGCGAGCCGTCCATCGCCGTTGTCGGCGCCCGCCGGCCGACGCCTTACGGAAGAGCCGTGGCGGAGAAGCTGGCCGGGGATCTGGCCGCAAGAGGCCTGGTCATAGTCAGCGGCCTGGCCCGGGGCATCGATTCCATCGCCCACTGGGGGGCGCTCGACTCGGGGAGGACGGTGGCCGTCCTGGGGTCGGGCCTGGACGACATCTATCCTCCGGAAAATAAGGGTCTTTTTCGTAAGATCGCTGAGACAGGTGCCGTCATCACGGAATTCCCTCCCCGGATGCCGCCTTTGGGATTTCATTTTCCGCTCCGAAATAGAATCATCAGCGGGCTCTCCCTGGCGACACTGGTCGTCGAGGCCACCCGCCAGAGCGGCTCCCTCATCACCGCCCGCCTGGCCCTGGAGCAAAACCGGGACGTCATGGCGGTCCCCGGAAGCCTGACTTCCGACCTCAGCCGGGGGACGAACTGGCTGATTAAGTCCGGCGCCAAGCTTGTCGAAACATGGGAAGATGTGGTAGAAGAATTGCCATCGCCTTTGCGGGAGAGCCTGCTCGCCCCAAAGGCGGAGGAGAAACGTGAAGTGCCCGCGATGAGCCCGGAGGAGAAAAAAGTATTTGACCGCCTCAGAGCCGATACCCTGACTCATATCGATGAGCTGGTCGAGGCGGCCGATTCCTCCGTCTCCGAGATGCTCGGCCTCCTGCTCAGCCTGGAGATCAAGGGGCTGATCCGCCAAGTCCCGGGAAAGAACTTTCAGAGGAGTCTCTAGATGCAGAAGTCTCTCGTCATCGTCGAATCACCCGCCAAAGCGCACACTATCAACCGTTACCTGGGGCCAGGCTATGTCGTCAAGGCGTCGATGGGCCACGTCCGGGACCTGCCCAAGAGCAAACTGGGCGTTGACATCGAGCACGATTTCGCGCCCCATTATGTGGTCATCCCCGATCGCAAGAAGACGGTGGCCGAATTGCAGTCGGCGGCCAAAGAGGCGGCCGGCGTCATCCTGGCCGCGGATCCCGACCGCGAAGGTGAGGCTATCTGCTGGCACCTGAGCGCGCTGCTTAAAGACAGCAACCCGAATATCCGGCGGGTGCTTCTCCAGGAGATCACCAAAAAGGCCGTGGAGGAGGCCTTCGAACATCAGGGTGAGATCGACCAGGATAAGCTCGAAGCCCAACAGACCCGCAGGATCCTCGACCGCCTCGTCGGCTACCTGATCAGCCCGTTGCTTTGGCGAAAGATCGGCAAGGGCTTGAGCGCCGGCCGGGTGCAGTCCATCGCCCTGCGGCTCATCTGCGACCGGGAAAAGGAGCTCCGGAATTTCGTCGCTGAAGAATACTGGACGATCAACGCCCAGCTTGAAGCCTCTCTGCCGCCGCCTTTCAAGGCCGGTCTTGTCAAGATCGACGGCAAGAAAGCCAAGGTGAGCGATGAGGCCGCAGCCCAGGGGGTCGTCGAAGAACTGAAGCGAACGCCTTTTCTTCTCGAAGACGTCAAAATCCAGGAGAAAAAACGCCATCCCGGTCCGCCGTATATCACCAGCACCCTTCAGCAGGACGGCTTCCGCCTCCTCGGGTACCCGGTCAAGAAGACGATGTCCGTTGCCCAGAGGCTTTATGAAGGTCTTCCCCTCGGTGACCGCGGCCTGACGGGCCTCATCACTTACATGCGCACGGATTCCGTCCGCATTTCCGAAAGCGCCCTGGGTTGGGCGAGACGATATATCGAGACCGCTTACTCCAAGGATCATGTCCCCTCTCACGCCCGGGTCTTCAAGAACAAGAGAAAAGCCCAGGATGCCCACGAGGCCATCCGGCCGACCTCAGCCGATCTCCCGCCCGCCGCTGTCAAGACTTTCTTGAAAAAAGACGAGCATGACCTCTATACGCTCATTTGGAACCGCTTCATCGCCTCCCAGATGAGTCCGGCCGTTGTCGAGGAGACGGAATTCACAATCTCGGCCGGACGTTTCCAGTTCAAAGCCAAGGGCGAGGTCGTCCGCTTCGAAGGATACTATGTGCTCTATCCCGGTCTCAAGAAAGAGACTGAACTCCTGCCGAAGGCCCAAAAGGGGGAAACGCTTCGCGTCCTCAGGATCGAATCCAAGCAGAACTTCACCCAGCCGCCGCCCCGCTACACCGAGGGGAGCCTGGTCAAGGAGCTCGAGGCCAAGGGGATCGGACGGCCGAGCACCTACGCGCCGATCATCGCCACGATCCAGGACCGCACTTACGTGATCAAGGAAAAAGGCAAGTTCATTCCTACCGACCTGGGGATGTTCGTCACTGATTTCCTGGTTGCCCATTTCGCCGATTTGATGGAGATCAAGTTCACGGCCAGGATGGAGGAGGAGCTCGACAAAATCGGCGAAGGCGAGAAGGACCGGCTGGGATCCCTCCGGGAATATTACACTCTCCTTAACCAAGATCTGGCCAAGGCGGGTGAGAGCGAAAGCGTCAAGGGCACAGGCATCCCGATTGAGGAGGTTTGTCCCCGCTGCGGCAAAACCCTGGTCATCCGGGACGGCCGGTTCGGCCGCTTCAAGGCGTGCTCGGGCTTCCCCGATTGCACATTCAAAGAGAGCTTGGTGAAAAAAGAGGCCACACTCCTGGAGGAGAACTGCCCTGAGTGCGGTTCTCAGCTCGTCCGGAAGAAGGGGCGCTACGGGTATTTCGTCGCCTGCTCGAATTACCCCAAGTGCAAGTATATCAAGGCGACGAAGGCCGAGAAAAAAGAGACGGGGATCGGCTGTCCGCTCGGCTGCGGCGGCATGATCCTCGAACGGAAGACCAAAAGGGGCAAGGTATTTTACGGCTGCAACCGTTTTCCTAAATGCCGGTTCGCGACCTGGGATGAACCTTTGAACCGGCCCTGTCCGCAGTGCGGGAAGCCGATCCTTCTCAAGAAAACGCGGAAAAGCGGGACGACGATATACTGCATGGATGAGAAATGCGGGTTCAAAGAGAAGGTCGAGGGCGAGGTGAAGCCGGCTGAGAGCGGAAAGGATGAAGCGCGAACTTAACGAATTCCTCGACTATCTTCGCTATGAGCGAAACGCCTCGGTGCACACTATCTCCAGCTACCGGCGGGATCTCACTCAGTTCGCCGACTACCTTACGGAGCGGGGGAGTTCATTCCGGAGGGTCGACAATGTCCTGATCCGGGGGTTCATGGCCCAGCTCCACGAGCGCCGGCTCAAGAAGAGCACGACGGCGCGCAAGCTGGCCGCCATTCGCTCGTTCTTTCAGTTCGGAGTGAAAAAAAAATGGGTCGCCGAGAACCCGGCCAAAGTGGTGGCCACTCCCCGGCAGGATAAGCCCGTTCCTTCATTTCTCTCCGAGGAGGAAATGGCCCGCTTCTTGGAAGTTCCGGCCTCCAGGAAGCCGCTCGATCTGAGGGACAGGGCCATCCTGGAGCTTCTCTACGCGTCCGGGATCCGGGTCAGCGAGCTCGTTGGCATCAACATGGACGATGTCAACCTGGGGGAGCGGCTGGTCCGCGTCCGGGGGAAGGGGAAAAAAGAGCGGCTCGTTCCTTTCGGCCGGACGGCCGGCGAGTGCCTGGCGGTCTACCTCAAGGTCAGGGCCGGGCTCGTCCGGGACAGCGTGGGAGAGAGGGGATTGTTCTTGAACTACCAGGGGCGGCGCATTACACCCCGGTCGGTGGAAAGAATGGTCGATAAAACCATCCGTCGGACGGCCATCAAAAGAAAGATCAGCCCCCACTCGTTCCGCCACTCCTTCGCCACGCATCTCTTGAGCCGGGGGGCCGACCTCCGGGTGATCCAGGAACTCCTGGGCCACGAGAGCCTGGCCACGACCCAAAAATACACCCACCTCAACCTCGGCCGGCTGATGGACGTCTACCGCAAGAGTCATCCGCGGTCCTGATCCGTGGATATTGGTTAAACTCTTGAACAAAACGGAGTGAACTCGTTTTGACGGCTTTCTGAGAAAGGCATCAATAATCGTTTACCTGATCGCGGGGCGTCGTTTTATAAGTCTTGGAAAATAAACAAGTTATCCGGATCAACGGATCTGGCCCGGCACTTGCATAAAGGAGAGGCGAAAGGAGGTCATCATGACACGACTGGCGGCGAAAACGCTGCTCATCGGTCTCGTCCTGAGTCTTATCGTCTCCCCGCTCGTTTCCATGCAGGCGGCGGCGAAGGCCGGCGACAAGATCAACATCAACACGGCTTCTCTGGGGGAACTGCAGAAGCTTCCCCGGATCGGCCCCCAGATCGCCCAGCGCATCCTCGATTACCGGAAGGAGAACGGAAATTTCAAAAGGGTCGAGGACATTCTGAAAGTCCGAGGGGTCGGGGAAAAAATGTTCGAACAGCTCAAGGACCTGATCACCGTGGGTGAAGCAGCCAACACGTGAAGGAATGAAGGGGGCCCGTGCCCCCTTCCGTCTTTTCTAGGTGAGCTTTTCCACGGAGGCGAGGAAGCGAAGGAGATACAGCCTCATTTTCTTCAGGGCCCGGCCGCGGTGACTGACCGTATTCTTTCGCTCTGCGGGGACCTGCCCAAACGTTTTTCTGAAAGGCCCATAAAAGAAGACCGGGTCGTAGCCGAATCCACGATCCCCCTTTTTTTCCAGGGCCACATACCCCCTGACCTGTCCGCAGTATTCTTTCAGGATGCGTCCTCTCTGTGAAAGGACGAGCTGGCAGACGAACCGCGCCCTGCGTTCGGACCAGGGGATTCCTGCCAATAGGCGCAGCAGTTTTTGGATGTTTCTTTCGTCCGTGGCGCCGGGATCGGAAAATCGAGCGGATAAGACTCCCGGAGCGCCGCCGAGATGCTCGACCACCAGGCCGGAATCCTCGGCCAGGGTCGGGTATTCGCTCAGGCAACTATAGGCGAGACTCTTCAGGCGGGCGTTCTCGAGGAAGGTCTTTCCTTTCTCCTCGACGTTTTCGGTCGCTCCGATGTCCTTTAGAAAGAGAAGAGTGAGAGGCAGGCCTTCAAAATAATGCCGGATCTCCCGCAGCTTGCCCGGATTGGAAGTCGCCAGGACGATCTTTTTTTTATTCGATCTTGATTTCAAGGATCTCGCCCATGTCGAAGAGGCTCTGGTTGAACTGGCGTTCCTTCTCTTCGGAAGAGGAGAACGAGAGCGTCACGACCGAGACGTTTCGCTCTTTCTTGAGGTTGAGCTCGGCCAGCTTGAGCCCGAGATGGAAAATCAGTTTTCTCAGGTTGACGAGGATGTCGGGGCTGTCCTTGATTTTGAGATGATAATGGTAGAGGGCTTTTTTCAGGTGGATTTCTTCGACCCTGCGGAAAAGGACGAGAGTCGCCAGAATCAGGCCGGAGAAGAGCACGGCGACAATGTAATAGCCGGCGCCCACGACCAGGCCCAGGCCGGAGACGGTCCAGAGTGTTGCGGCCGTCGTCAGTCCGTGGACGCTTCCCTGGGACTGGATGATTGCGCCCGCCCCGATGAACCCCATGCCGGTGATGGCCGCGGCCGCCACCCGGAGCGATTCTCCGCCCGTATATGTCGTACCGGCCAGCATGAGCTGCGAGAGGATCATCAGCATCGCCGCGCTGGCACAGATCAGGATGTGGGTTCTCAACCCGGCCGGTTTCTGGCTGGTTTCCCGCTCCAGGCCGATGATCCCGCCGAGGGCGATCGCCAACAGCAGTTTCAAGGCAACATCCAACAGGTTCATGGTCTTTCTCTTTTTCCCCGCAAAGGGCGCACCTAATCTATCACAAGAAAAAGGAAAGGGCAAAAACGACAACCAGGACAAGGGTCAGGAGTGCCACCAATGGGTTGCGGAGCAAGCTTTCCGGCTCTTCCATAACCTGCCTCTCCCCGAGGGTCTTGCGGAAGAAAAGAACAATGTAGAGCAGCAAAATCGGCAGGATGATCAGAAAACGGAACAGCCGGAATGATAAGATGAAAAGAGAGGCGCTCGCCAGGAACACGGCCGCGCTGACGATCATCCCGAAAAGCAACAGGTTCCTGGAATACCTCTTGTGGGAGAGCCGATAATCGGCCGCTTTGTCTCCGAGGAGTCGGAATTCGGACAGGCGTTTGGCCGTCATCAGGAAGTTGCCGAAGGACCACCAGGCCACGAGCAGGCTGAAAGGGGGGAAGAGGTGCGCGGGGGCAAAGGCGTACCAGCCGATGAGGAAGCGGATCGGGTTGTTGGCCGATTCGGAGATGGAGTCGAGAAAGGGAATGTCCTTGGTCCGGACCGGTTTGACGTTATAAAGGAAACCGGCTCCCAGGAGGGCGAGAAGAGAATAGACGAAGGAGAGGGAAAAGAAAGCCAGGGACAGGGAGAAGCCGGCGGCGGTCAGAACGAGACCGAGAAGAATGAAAGGTCCCTTCTTGATCCTTCCCTGAATGAGGGGACGGTCGCGTTTGACGGGATGATGGATGTCGGTCGGCGCGTCGACGATCTCGTTGACGACGTAATTGGCCGTGGAGATCGCCCAGGTCAGGAGGAAGGCGAGGGCCGCCCGGAAGGCGATCTCCAAAAAGGAGAATGACGAGACGAACTCCCGGTGGAGGAAGAAAAAGGCGGCGGTCCCGATGAAAATGGCGGCGCTCCGGGGCCATCTCTCCAGCCGCAACGCCTGCAGGTAAGCGGTCACTCTGGGACGTCCTTGACAGCGTAAACTTCGAAGGAGTCTCCGAGGGCCAATTTTACCGGAATTCTTTTGAGGAGAGAAGCCAGAGGCCCGACTTTTAGCGCCGGCCGGAGAGGCGGCTTCCGGGAGAAAAGATAGTGAGCGCTGAAGGTCCAGGCGTAGCGGCGCCCGGAGACCACGCTGAATCCGGCCCGCCGGAAAAGAGCGTCGAGCGACCTGCGGGAAAAAAAGGCGACGTGGGCGGGCCGGAGATGCCACCACCTTCGGCCGGCCAGGCGGGCCGCCCGGCTATGGATGTCCGGAGTCACCAGGACGAGGACCCCGGCCGGTTTCAGGATGGCAGACGCTTTTCTCATGGCTTCAAAGGGGACGGGCGTATGCTCGATGAAATCGACCATCGTTACGGCTTCGTATCGGTTATTCGGAAGCGGGGCCGTTTCGAGCCGTCCTTCCAAGATATCGAGCCGGTACTTCTCCAGCGCCACTCGCACCGCCCAGGAACTGGGCTCGATCCCGGCGGGCTCCCAGCCGCGGCGCCGGGCCAGGTCGAGAAGGATGCCCGTGGCCGCGCCGACATCGAAGAGAATGCCTTTTTGGGGGATGAGTTTTTCGAGACGGCGAAGGATCCTCAGGAAGTTCTTCGAGCGGCCCGCCGCTTCCTCCTCATAGAGAGAATCTTCGACCCGGCTGTAGAGCGCGGCTAGGTGATCCGGCGTCGGGCAGGGATTGGCAAAAATGTGTCCGCAGCCGGCGCAGACGCTGAGGTCCCACGTCTGGCCGTACTGGCTGTCGGTGATCTTGATCTGGTCCTGGGTCAATTGGCCGGAATAAGTCCCTTTCTGATATTCCCGGATGGCCGTACCGTTGCAGGCCGGGCAGGCCCTGAGCGTCCGGAACCGTTCCCCGCCGTCGCTCATTTTAGCGGCCGAGAAGATGCTTGAACCAGAAATCAACGCTCCGGCGGCTGGCGTTCTCATTCTTCTTTCCGCGGAACCCGTGGCGCTGGTTGGGAAAGACCATGTATTCGAACAGCTTGCCCTCGTCCATCAGGGCGTCGATGAGCTGAACGGTGTTCTGTATGTGGACATTATCATCCATGTCCCCGTGCATGAGCAGGAGGACGCCCTCGAGATTTTTGGCATGGGTCATGACCGAGCCGAACTCGTAGCCCTCCTTGTTCTCCGCCGGCGTGTCCATGTAGCGCTCGGTGTAGACGGAATCGTAGAGCTTCCAGTCGGTGACCGAGGAGCCGGCGATGCCGTGCGTGAAATATTCAGCTCCGTAGGTCAGGGCCATACAGGTGGTGTATCCGCCGTAGCTCCCGCCGGTGATGCCGATTTTGGCCGCATCGATGAACGGCTTCTCCCTTAGCCATTTGACCGCCGCGATGAGGTCGTGCATTTCCCATTTTCCCAGGTTGCGGTGCATCAGGGCGATATCCTTCTTCCCGAAATGGCCGGACGAGCGGTGGTCGACGCTCATGACGATGATGCCCTCCTGGGCGAGATAAAGCGAGCTGACGGGCGGATAGGAATTGGACACCGTCGGCGCGCCCGGTCCTCCGTAGATCGTGAAGATTACGGGATACTTCTTCCCCGGGTCGAAATCGGGCGGCCGGATCCAGTAGGCCGGGAGCGCATAGCCGTCCTCGGTGGGGATGGTGAAAAGCTCCTTTTTGGCGAGGGCGTAGTCCTTGAGGACGGGCGCTTCGCTGCTGTCGATCGTCCGGACCCAGGTCCCGTCGCTGCGGCAGAGGTCCTGCTTGGACGGCTGGTCGACACTCGTCGACGTGTCCAGGAAATAACTCCCGCCCGGCGAGACCTGGCAGAAATGACTGGCCGGGTTTTTGGTCAGACGTTCCAACCCCCCTCCGTCCAAACGGACCCGGAAAAGGTGCATTTCGGTGGAATTGTCCTTGTTGGCGCTGAAATAGACCAGCCTGTTTTTTTCGTCCAGCAGAGCCACGTTCCTCACCTGCCAGGGGCCTTCGGTCAGGCGCGCCCGGAGCGTTCCCTTGAAGTCGTAAGAATAGATATGGCGCCAGCCATCGACATCGCTTAGCAACAGGAAGCCGTTCCCGTCCTTGAAAAATGTGAGATCCTCGAAAAACTCCACCCAGGCCGGCTGCTTCTCGTCGAAAATCTCCTCCTTCCCTCCCGTCTTGAGGTCGACGGCGAAAATCTTGATATTGTCCTGGCCGCGGTTCATCCACTGGATGGTCAGCCGGTCGCTCCCGGGGAGCCATATCGGCCAGGCCACATAGTGGTCGGCATTCTCGTCGAAATCGGCCCAGACGACGGTGTTATCCGGTAGCGTGGCGATTCCCAGCTTGACCTTGGGATTGGGGTCGCCGGACTTGGGGTAGCGTTCTTTCTCGAGGTCGCCGTGAACGCCGGTCGAGCGAAAGATCGGGAAGATCGGAACCGGACCGTCGTCAAAGCGCAGAAAGGCGATCTTGCGGCTGTCGGACGACCACCAGAAGGCGGCGTAGCGCGTCCGTCTTCCCAGGATTTCCTCGTAATAGACCCAGGATGCCCGTCCGTTGAGGATCGTCTCCGAGCCGTCGGCCGTGACCTGGTATTCGAGGCCGTTCTCGAGGTCAAAAGCATAAAGGTTGTTGCCGCGGGTGTAAGCGAGATACCGGCCGTCCGGAGAGAGCTTGGGATTCTGCTCGTCCTCGGCCGTCGCCGTCAGGCGCCGGAAGGCCTGCGTCTTGGGGAGAAAGAGATAGAGGTCGTTCTTGAAATTGTAGATGAACTTGGAGTAGTCCGGGCTCATCTCCGCTGTCTGCTCCGCCATGACGCCTTGAGGCAGGACTTTCTGCAGGGCGCCGTAATCGAGGGACAGCGTTTTTTGACCGGTCTTGGCCGAGACCTTGAACAGCCGCGTCGTCTTTGTTTTTTCGTCCCGCTCCCGGAGCAGATAATTCTCGTCGTCGAGCCAGGATGCCGTGGTCATCGGTTTGAACAGGAGGGGCTCCTGGTTGAGATAGGCTTGGTCGTAGGTGATCTTCTTGACTGTTTCCTGGGCCCAACCTCCCGGAGAAAAAAGGAGAATAACGGCGACAAATAAGATGCCCATCAAAGGGAAGGATCTTTTGAGCATGGTCAAAACCTCCGCTCCGTAAATTTCCAATTATGCATCTTATTACAAACTTTGTCTCAGGAACAAGCAAAGAACTCACGGAGATCAGGCTTTGATGAACAGTTTGCCGAGCTCGGTCCGGACAAAAAATTCGCTCCCCCAGACGCGAACGGATGGCCGTCCGTCGGCCTCGACGCCCGAGGTGAGGAGCTTCGGCCCCACGGCCAGGCAGTCCGTAGTCTCGCGCCCGTGTCCGCTCAAACTTTGCATCGAGCATTCGTTCTCGCCGGGCGAAAAGATGCACAGGTTCTTTCCGCGGGCTCGACATCCGTCCGGAGAAAGCGAGCCTCCGGCGATGATCCGGCCGTCCAGGTAAACATCGACGCCGTTGACTTTGAGGCCGGATGGAGCATGGATCGTCCTGATAATGGAGCCGGCCGGGTCGAAGATATGGAGCCGGGAGGGACGGGCTTCGGAGGCGCCCTCTTCAACCGCCAGGATTTTTCCCGAAGGGTAGCGGTGGATGAAGCGGATGGGGCCGGCCAAGCCGGAGATGTCTCTGGCCAGCGCCCTCTCCAGGTCCCATTGTCTGAGCTGCCCGTTTTCAGTGCCGCCGTAAATGTGTCCGCGTTGGTCGACGGCCAGAGCGCTGAGTGAGTTTATCCGGCCGCTGAAGGCGAGGATCTTTTTCTCCAGGAAATCCCAGACCCTGACCGTCCCGTCCGGACCGGCGGTGATCACCCTGTCCGGCGGGGCACTGACGACTCTCCAGGGAGAGTCGGCTCCAACCGGCCACTCGGTGATCTCGTTTCGTTCAAAGGAGAGCCCGATCAAACCCCGGCCTGGAACGGCCAGATAGAAGGTCCGCCCCAGCACGGTCAGGTCGGCGATGCCCTCAACGGTCGTCTGGAAGATGCGGTTGTCCAGGAAGGTCAGGACAAAGACGCGGCCCGATTCTCCCTGGCCGGCGACCTGATCCTGGGCGTAGAAGCGAAGACGAACCGGCTGAACGTCGTCCAAAGGAATGGTCTGCAAGAGATGAGGCTCGGCCTCGAGGTTCTCATTCAGGATCGGCTTGAAAATGCTTTCCCCGGGCGAGAAGTTCAGAGTGCAGCTGGCTGGCCAGGGCTCTTCGCGGATTTCGAAAGCGTCTTCGCTGAAGTGAGTCCTCTCTTCACGCACGGGCCGGATTTCCTTTTCTCCGGAGAAATCGCCGATGCGGATGAGTTCACCCCAGGAGTCGACCCGCGGCCGCTCGAACAGCTCCTTGGTCTCCTCGGCGTTAAGCCGGGAGGCAAGCGAGTTGTCGAGGTCGAAGAGCATGACCAACCCGTCCTGGTAAAACGACGTGTCCTCGAGCGCGGGTTCTTCCAGGAACTGGAGGTGCAGCTTGACGCTCTCCAAAGCGGCTTCCCGGGTTTCGAGATTGAGGCGCCGGGTGGAGAATTCGGCCCGGAAATTGACCTCCACGTCCAGCGCTCCGTGAAGATACAGAAAATCGATGACCCTCTGGAAATAATCCCGGTCGCGGCAGCCGTCGAGGATGATGAGACGCTTGCCGGCGTTCTCCTCCAGGAACCGCTCAAAATAGGCCTCCGGATCATCTTCGCCTTCCAGGATAGGATCATCCTGGTAATAGCAGGGATCGATGTTGTCCCTCAGCCAGCGAAGGCCGAGGATCCGGTTGAAGACCTTCTGACCGCGCTTGGAATCGCGCATCAGATAGAGGATTTCGTCGGCCCGGATGCCGGCGAAGCCTGAGGCGATGGCCTGGCAGAAATAGGTCTTGCCCGTTCCCGAATCGCCGTTGACGGCCATGATCGTCGTCCTCTTGGTCCGGAGCAGATCGTGGAGTGTTTCGGAAAGTTCGTAGAGGCCTCGCTGGGCCGGCTTGAGCCCGAGGATGCTGATGGCGCCCACATGGTAGAGATAGAGCGAGTGGACGAATTCGGGCATGTTGATCTTCTTGAGCGCGCTCACCGTTTCTTCGAAGATCTGCCGGTTCCTGTCTTTGAGCAGCTTGAGGAGGGCGATGACGATGTCGGCCGAGAGGCCGCCGGTGGCCTCCTTCTGAGCCCGTCCGACTTCACCCAGAGTCCAGGCGAGATAGGTCTTGAGCCTGGCCGAAGGATGATCGGCGCAGGAGGCGAGGGCCGGGACGGCCTTGACCCCGGCGAGCCCGATCTTACCCAGCGCCCAGACGGCTTCCTCTTTTTGCCCCAGGAGAAGGCAGGCGGTCGGCCGGCCGGCTGCGTCTTTTGTAACTTCGTCCGGCGCTTCCAGGACGGCGATGAGGGCGTCGACAGCCTTCTCCTCTCTGATGTTGCCGAGCGTATAGATGATGTTTTCGCGGATCTTGGTGAAGGGAAGAGGGAACAGATCGAGAGCCCGGAGGAGCGATCCGGCGGACCGCTCGTCCCGGAGAACACTCAGAATGAGCGAGGACATGTAGGGAATTCCGCTGGCCGGATCGATCCGCTCGTCGAGGAGAAGACGTAGGCAGGGGAAGAAGAGAGCCGGCGGAATCTGGGTGACGATTCCGAGCGGCGGCTGGATCATTTCCAAAAGCAGGGAATAGGCTTCCTCTCGGCGTTCCGGGGACGAGGAATCCAAGATCAGCCGCTCCAGGCGGATGGATATTTTTTCCTCTTCGGCGGTCAACCGGGCCAGCGGGGCGATCAGGGAAGCGGCCGTCTTCTTGACCTCCGCGCCTGCACAGAGGAAATCGTCTTTCTCTTTCAGGGTCAGAAAAGCGGCCAGGGATTCTTCCAGGGCTTGCAGTGCGGTCCGGCTTTCTCTCTGGAAAGACCGGGCCTCGATGTTCCATTCGGGCACCGGCGCCTCGGCATTGATTCTCCAGGCTTCATGCTCGATGGTCCAGAGTAGAGTCTCGAGAAGGGTCAGAAAGGATGACTCCGGTCCGAGACGCCGGGAGTCCGCCATTTTCCGGACGATTGTCCAGCCCGGCTCAGACAAAAACGGAGAAAAAGCCGGGATGAGGGAAGAGACGGGATCTGGTCCGCTCCGGCGCCGGAGATGATGGAAGAGGGAGTGACAGATCCGGTCGCGGAGACTCCGGGGGTTCTCGGACCAGTCTCCTTTTTGATCGAGGAAAAGGATCTTGCGGGAGTCGAACGACCGGAGAATGGCCAGGCCCTCGGCCGCCACGTCGGCGGGACGAGGAACCTTCAGAACTGGGGCGGGATTTCCGCTCATGAATCCCTGAACGGCCCTATCTGGCTATGAGAAGTCCCTGGAGGTCCTCTTCGAGGTTGCTCGTTTCAATCCGGAAGAGATAGCCGCTCCGGAAGGGATCCCGACGCAACAGGGATTGGTCGGCGGCCAGATGAGGATTCACCTCGATCACCCGTCCGGAAGCGGGCGACCAGATCCGGTGAACGAACAGGTCGGCGTCGGTGATCTTTCCGCAGACATCGCCCTGGGTGAGGGTGTCATTCACCTTGGGGAGTTCGAGCTGGCTGATGATGCCGACGGTCTTCAGGAATTCGGGAACGACACCCACTGTCGCCCGCTGTCTCTCCTCCACTTTGAGCCAGGTATGACCCAGCATATAATGATAGCCCGGCGGGATCCGGGACTCCTTGACCGCTCCTTTACCGAGGTCCTCGCTCACGGCTTTCTTGAAAGCCCGGGCGACCAGTCCCCGCAGATCGGCCGGGGTGAAGGGCTTCGGCAGGTAATCGAAGGCGCCCCTTTTGACCGATTCGACGGCCGTCTTAATGGTGGGATAGCCGGTGACCATGATGACGATGGTTTCCGGCCGGGTTTCCTTGAGGGACTTCAGCAGGTCCAGGCCGCTGATCCCGGGCATCATCAGGTCGGTGATGACGAGGTCGTAGCCTTCCCGGCACTTTTTCAGAGCCTCCTCACCGCTGAGGGCCATGGCCACTTCATATTCATCGGACAGGATGGCCTGACGGATGCTCTTGCAGACGGTGATCTCATCGTCCACGACCAGGATCTTCCGTTTCTTTTGATTATTCATAGGGGCCTCCTCTTTGTTCTGATTTTTCAGGCGGGGATTCGATCGGAAAGCTCAGGGTAAAGACTGTGCCCCGGCCGACTTCACTCTTGACCTCGATCCGGCCTTCATGCTGCTGGATGATTCCGTAGCTGACCGCCAGGCCGAGGCCGGTTCCCGAGCTCTTGGTGGTGAAGAAGGGATCGAACAGTTTATTGATGTTGTCTTTCGGGATTCCCGCTCCCGAATCGGCGAACCGGACAGCGATCGATTGCTTGTCGGGGGAGAGAGAGCTGGAGATGGTGATCTGGCCGCCTTCCGGCATCGCCTCGCAGGCGTTGAGCAGCAGGTTCCAGAAGACCTGCTGGATCTTGTTCCGGTCGAGTTTGAGGGGCGGCAGGTCGGGGTCCAGATCTTTGACGATGCGGACGTTCTGAAAGGAGGCCTGGTTTTCGAGGAGCTGGGTGGTCCGCTCGATGAGGGCGTTGATCTGGGTGTGCGTTTTTTGCGGCGGATTCTGACGGGCGAACTCGAGCAGGCCTTTGACGATTTGGGTGCAGCGGGCGGTTTCGTCGGCGATCAGGTTCAGGTTCTCATAGAAGCCGTGGTTCTTTTCCAGCTTCTCAAGCATGAGATGGGTGTTGATAAGGATGGAGGTGAGAGGATTGTTGATCTCGTGGGCGACGCCGGCGGCCATCTTGCCGAGCGACCGCAGTTTCTCGGATTGGATCAGGTAATCCTGCATCCCCCGGAGCTCCCGGGTTCTCTCTTCGACCCTCTTTTCCAGGGTCTTTCCCCAATGCATAAGATTCTCGTTGGCCAGCTTGAGATTCTCGGTCATCTGGTTGAAGGAGTGCGCGAGTTGGCCGATTTCATCCTGGAAGCCGATCCGGACGCGATGGCTCAGATCCCCCCGGGCGATCCGGTTCGTGGCCAGGACCAGGCGCCTCAGGGGGTTGGTAATGCTCGAGGTGATGAAGAAGAGGATGACGAGGAGGACGACGACACAGAGGGCGGCGATTCCGGTGAAGGTGAGCATGACGTTGTTGCGAAGGTCGATGTAGGGCTTTTCCAGCATCCCGACGTAAAGCATGCCGATAATCCGGTCAGAGTTATCCTTGATCGGTTCATAGGCGGTGATATACCAATGGTTGACGACGAAAGCACGATCGACCCAGGGGACGCCGCGGATGAGCACGGCGTCAAAGACTTCCTGCGACACCCGGGTGCCGATGGCCCGCCGGCCTGCGGCATCGGTGACATTGGTCGAGATGCGCAGGTCGTTCTGGAAGATGGTGACCGTGCCGATTTCCTTGCCCTTATATCTCTCGCCCTTGTAAACGATATCCTTGACCCGGTCCACGATTTCGTAATTCTGGTTGAGGAGGATGCCGCCGTATAGGACGCCGATCACTTCTCCCTGTTCATCGAGGATGGGGGCCGCTCCCTTGATCATCATTCCGTCTTCTTCGTGATCCTCGGGCCGGGGGGCGGCCTTGGGTGTCGGGATGAACTGGAGATAAGCCCGCTGGGCGAAATCCGGGCCCTCTTTGAGCAGCTCCGCTCGGGGGGTGATCTGTGTGGCGATGACGGTTTCGCGGCGGAGGGCCCGACTGACCAGCGGATCGGACGATCGGTCGTCGCCGGAGACGGCCGGCTGACTCGCCCGCAGCACGACCCTGCCGGAACGGTCGGTGATGGTCAGGATATCGAGCTTGAAATCCCTGCAGACACGGGCCAGGGTACGGAGCAGGGTTTCCCGGTCCCCGGCTAACAGGGCCGCCTGGACGGAATCGCGGCCGGCGTTGAGAAGGACGATATCGCGAATATCGTTGAGTTTCTCGTTGTAAACCATCCAGGCGGAAGCCAGGTCATGACGCACTTTAGCCTGAGCCAGGCCGATGATGGTCCTGTGCTCAAGGCGCGTGCCGAGGAAGAGGGAGACCAGGCCGCCGAACAGAATGACGATGAGGCAGCTGATGACGAATTTCATCCGCAACGGAAGGTCGAGGAATTTCAGGGCGGTCCGGCGCAGGTCCATGGTTTCAGAAGAACATCTCATTCTAAGAGACCCTCCGGCCTTTTGCAAGCGAGACTCAGGGGCCTGATGCGGAGCGCTGGTGCAAGTGGTCTATCCGAATTTGACATCATTTTTAGGATTGTGCTATATACAGTCCCGAGGGAAAAATGGACGCGGCCCTGGCCCATCGGGCTGGGGCCATCGAAGGGGAATAGTCCTCGCCACGCCAGGACGGATTTTCGACCCTTTGTTTCCGGGGGGGAAGAAGGCGCGGACTTTTCCAACGGGGGAGTCATGAAGTCAAAGCGCGCAGGAAAGTCAGGGGATAGATGCCGCCGGGAGACGGCCTCGCTCCGCCGCCGGATCGCTGGTTTTGAGAAGGCAAAGATCAGTCGCCGGAAGGCCGAAGAAGAGCTCCAGAAGTCCGAGCACGAAAAAGAACTCATTCTGAGCGCTATCTCGGAGCTGGTCAATTATCAAGACAAGAAACATCGTATCATCTGGGCGAACAAGGCCGCCGCTGACTCGGCCGGCGCGACGGCTGGACAACTGGGGGGACGGCATTGTTATGAGATTTGGCAACAGAGAGAGGTCCCTTGTCCCGAGTGTCCGGTGGCGGCCACGATAAAGTCAGGCGAGCCCCGGCAGGGAGAGCTGGAATCCCCCGACGGCCGGGTTTGGTTTATCCGCAGCTATCCTGTCCGGGGCCAGGACGGAACGGCTATCGGAGCTGTCGAAGTCACCCAGGAAGTCACGGCCCGGGAGCGGGCCGAGGAAGCCCTCCGGGAGAGCGAGGAACGGTACAGGGCGCTTTTCGACCGGTCTTTGCTCTGCGTTTATGTCCACGACCTGAGCGGACGATTTCTCGACGCGAACCAGGCTGCTTTGAACATGCTCGGCTACGACAAGAACGAACTCCGTTCCCTGACCTTCGCCTCCATCCTCGACCAGTCCCAGCTTCCCAAGGCTTTCCGGATCCTCGACGAGACGGTTCGGACCGGCAGCCAAAAGCAGCCCGAAGAATTCCTGCTGCGGCGCAAAGACGGAACTCACGTCTGGGTGGAAACGGAAGCCTCGGTGATCATGAGAGAAAAAATATCCCTGGCGGTCCAGGGCATTGCCAGAGATATCACCGACCGCAAGAAGGCCGAGGAAGAGTTGAAGGCCTCCCTCCAAGAGAAAGAGGCCCTGCTTCGGGAGATCCACCATCGAGTCAAGAACAACCTGCAAGTCATCTCTTCCCTGTTGGACATGCGGGCGATGCGGACGGACGATCAGAAGATGGCTGAACTTTGCCGCGACGCCCAGGCGGAAATACAGACTATGTCTCTCATCCATACCCATATCTACCAAAGCGGCCGATTTTCTCAGATCGCTATGGATGATTATCTGCAAGACCTGGTGAGATATCTGTCCCAGGTGTATTTCGAAAAACGGGACCGGCTCACTCCGATCATCGAACAGACCGACATCTGTCTGTCCGTCGGTCAGGCGGTTCCTTTGGCCATCATCCTGAACGAAGCCATCTCTAACACATACAAGCATGCCTTCAAAGAGGAACAGAGAGGGAATCTTGTCATCAGCCTGAAGAGAACGGGCCCCGGCATGATTCGGTTGAGCGTCAAGGACGACGGCATCGGCCTTCCACCCGAACTGGATTTCTACCGGGCCGACACTTTAGGGCTTAAGCTGATCAGGAACCTGGTCAAAGATCAGCTCAAGGGAAGCATTCGCGTCATTCAAGACAGGGGGACGGAGCTCGTCGTGGAATTCCGCGCGCTGACGGAAGAGGAGGAAGACAATGGGAAAAATATTGATCGTGGATGATGAAGCCACCATCACGACCCACTTGGAGGAAAAGCTCAGCCGGATGGGTTACAGTGTCGTCGGCCGGGCCTCTTCCGGCGAAGAGGCGGTGAAAATCGCCGCTGAGCTCCGGCCGGACCTTGTGCTGATGGATATCGTGATGGCCGGGTCGATCGACGGCATCGAGGCCGCCCGGCTCATCAACGAAAAATGGCGGATTCCCTCGGTTTTTCTCACGGCGTATGGCGATGACAAATACATTGCCAGGGCGAAGACCGCAGAGCCTTTGGGGTATATCGTCAAACCATTCCAAGACAGCGCCCTGCGGGCGTCGATCGAGGTCGCGCTCTATAATCGGAGGGTGGCCCAGCAGCTGCGGGAATCGGAGGAGAAATGGCGTCAGCTGGCCGAGAATATCCAAGCGGGCATCATCCTAGCTGACGACAGAGGATATATTTTCTTCTGGAATAAAAGAGCCTCCGATATCTTCGGCCGCGAGCCCTCTGAAGCCATCGGACAGTCGCTGACCTTCATCCTGCCCGAGAATGCCCGCAAGGCCTTGCGGAAGGAGATCGAGGGATATGCTCTGACGGGAAAGTCGAGCCGGCGAGATGAATGGGCCGAAGTTGTCGGTCTGCGGAAGGATTGGAGCAAGTTTCCGCTGGAACTCTGTCTCACGCCCTGGTCTGTCCAGGGCAAATCGGTCTGGGTCTGTTTGGCCCGGGATTTCAGCGAACGCAAGAGGACGGAAGATGGGATCAAAGCTTCGCTCAGAGAAAAGGAGCGTCTGCTCGATGAGGTCCAGGGCCAGATCAAGAAGAGCCTCCAAGCTGTTTTCGGCCTGGTCGACCTCCAGTTCGAATACCTGAGGGGCCAAAAGATCGCCTCCTCGGCTCGGGACAGCCGGAAACGTATCCAATCCATCGCCCGACTGTATGAGAGGCTCAGCCCGGGAGAGACGCCCTCGCGAATTCATTTCGGCGGGTATATCCGGAGCCTCGCCGAGCGCCTATTCGAGGCTTTTCGAGCCGATCAGGAAAGGATCCGGTTGAGGCTGGAAATCGATCCCTTGGACGTCGATATCAAGACGGCCATGGCCTGCGGGCTCATCACCAGCGAACTTGTATCCAACAGTCTCAAATATGCCTTCCCCGAAAAAAAAGTCGGCGAGATCGTTATCGAATTTCACAGCCAGGCAGGGGGACGTTTTGAGCTGGCCATCAAGGACAACGGTGTGGGGCTGCCGGCGGATGTCGATCCGCGATCCCCCAGATCCCTGGGATGGCAGATCGTCAACGATCTTGTCGCTCAGCTTGGCGGGAAAATGAGGGTCGGTCGAAAAGACGGAGCGAAATTCACGATCTCATTCCCGGAGACGAGCCGCTAGGCTCTTTTTTTCAACACGTCTTCCAGTTTCTCCCTGACGATCAGATCAATCATCTCTCTGAAGGCGAATTCTGCCGGCGAGATTTGTTTTCTCTCGGTGAAGAACAAATCAGAAATATCACAATCCAGGCCGGCGGCGATTTTTGAAAGGATACTCCAGGTGGGATTTCGATACTTGCCTTTTTCGATATTGCTCAATGATGAAGCGGGAATCTGAGAGATCCGGGCGAGTTCGTACTGCAGCAAGGGCTTGCCGGGCTTGATCTTGCTTTCCCGGGACTCCCGGATCTTCCTGATATTGGACCCGAGGTCCTCGAGGGTGAAAGGCATGCGAAATTAATACCACAAATAATATTTTTATTCAATAGAGCTACTTTTCTGGTTTGGGGCGGACGAATATGGAAACCAAAGGAACCGCATCTTTTTCTATGCAATAAAAAATATTACTTGACATATTAATAATATAATCTTAAATTAGCTATAGAGCAATAAATAATAATGTCAGATAATAAGTATCCCCTTTTTGTGTTTCCATTTACGACTCTATTTTTTTAGGAGGGTAGAAATGCCGAAAATGACTATCGATGAGCTGAAAGCGATTCGGGAGAAGGCAAGGGCAACGGCCGTACTGAGGGAGGGAGGGCCGTACCGGGCAAAGATCATCGTCCACATGGGGACATGCGGGATCGCTGCTGGCGCCAGGCAAATCATGGAGGCCATGATGCGAAAATTGGAGGAAAACAACATTCAAGATGTTCTGCTGACCACATCGGGCTGCGCCGGGATGTGCAGCCATGAACCGATGGCTACCGTGGAATTGGCCGGAAAGACGCCCATCAAGTACATCGACCTGACACCGGAAAAAGCCGAAGAACTTTTCGATAAGCATATCGTCGGTGGGACCCCGGTTTCGGGATATGCCTTGGCCGCAGGCAGTGAGCGGACGATGTAGGAAAGGTCGGGAGGAGAACATGAACCAACATTCCCAGAGGTTGAATTTGATGGTTTGCGGCGGAACCTCGTGTGTTTCGCAGCACTCCTTTGAGCTGAAGCAGGTCCTGGAGGACGAACTCCATAATAAAGGGCTCAAAGACGAAATCCAGGTGGTCACCACAGGGTGTCTTGGGTTTTGCGAAGCCTGCCCGCTGATGGTAGTCAAGCCCGACGACATTATCTACGCCCACCTGAAACTGAAAGACATTCCTTACCTTGTGGAGGAACACTTTCTCAAAGGAAGGCCGGTCAAAAGGCTGATGTACACCCCCCCGGGAGATGGAACGGGGATCACCAAACTCAGCGAGATCGGCTTCTTCCGGAAACAGATCCTCATCGCCCTCAGGAACAGAGGGTTGATCGATCCGGAGAAGATCGAGGATTATATCGCCCGCGATGGCTACAAAGGCCTCACTAACGCCCTCAGCGAAATGACCCCGGATGAGATCATTCAGGAGGTCAAACGATCGGGGCTGAGAGGAAGAGGGGGGGCGGGATTCCCCACCGGGCTGAAATGGGAATATGTCCGGAACGCCGAGGGAGACCCGAAATACCTCATCTGTAACGGTGATGAGGGGGACCCCGGCGCCTACATGGACCGCAGTATCGTCGAGGGAGACCCGCACTCCGTCCTGGAGGGAATGATCATCGGCGGCGTGGCCATGGGCATTCACCAAGGAATCGTTTACATACGCAATGAATACCCCCTGGCCTTCCACAGGATCAATGTCGCCATCGAACAGGCCAGGGAATATGGGCTTTT
Organism: Candidatus Aminicenantales bacterium; assembly: GCA_049682755.1. Classification (GTDB taxonomy): domain Bacteria; phylum Acidobacteriota; class Aminicenantia; order Aminicenantales; family UBA8522; genus UBA8522. The sequence goes on from JBAUIH010000032.1 coordinate 23,103, forward strand.
GGGCCGGGACATCCTGGGATCGGGATTTGACTTCGATGTCAAAGTAGTCAGGGGAGCCGGCGCGTTTGTCTGCGGCGAGGAAACCTCGTTGATCGCCTCGATCGAGGGCCGTCTCGCCGAGCCCAGGCCGCGTCCTCCCTTTCCCGCTCAATCCGGCCTCTGGGGGAAGCCGACCAATATCAACAACGTCGAGACCTGGGCCAATGTTCCGGTCATCATCGATCGCGGGGCCGCCTGGTTCTCCTCAATCGGCACCGAGCTGAGCAAAGGGACGAAGATCTTTTCGGTGGTCGGGAAGGTGAAAACGACCGGCTTGGTCGAGGTACCGATGGGTCTGAGCCTGGGGGAGATCATTTTTGATATTTGTGGAGGCATTGCCGGGGATAGAAAATTCAAGGCCGTCCAGATCGGCGGCCCTTCCGGGGGGTGTATCCCGGCGAGCCTTTTGGACCTGCCGGTGGATTACGAGAAGCTTACGGCGGCCGGAGCCATGATGGGGTCCGGCGGAATGGTGGTGATGGACGAGAAAAGCTGCATGGTGGACCTGGCTCACTTCTTCTTGACCTTCATCAAGGATGAATCCTGCGGGAAGTGTTTGCCGTGTCGGGAAGGAGTACCCCGAATGCTCGAGGTTCTGACCAAGATCAAGGAGGGCCGGGGGGAAATGTCCGATCTGGAACTCCTGGAGGAAATCAGCGCGGTGGTCAAGGAGACCTCGCTCTGCGGGCTCGGAAAGACGGCGGCCAACCCGGTGATCTCGACGCTTCGCTATTTCCGGGAAGAATATGAGTCCCACATCAAGCATAAAAAATGCGAGGCCGGGGTTTGCACCCATCTGGTCACATCTCCCTGTCAAAATGCCTGTCCCATCGGAACCGAAACCAGCTCTTTCGTGGCGTTTATCGCCCAGGGGAAGTTCAAGGAGGCCCTGGAGGTGAACCGGCTGTCGAATCCCCTGACCAGCGTTTGCGGCCGCGTCTGTCATCATCCCTGTGAGACGGCCTGTCGGGCGGGAGATACCGACGAGCCGATTGCCATCCGGGGCCTGAAGCGTTTTGTCGCCGACCAGGGGAGGACGAACGGAGGGCGCCCCCATGTCAAAGCGGTCCCCAAACAATATGAAAAAGTGGCCGTCGTCGGTTCGGGCCCGGCCGGATTAATGGCCGGTTGGGAACTGGGTAAGGCCGGCTATAATGTGACCATCTTCGAGGCCGAAGCGGTCCCGGGAGGCATGCTGGCCTGGGGGATTCCCGAATACCGGCTGCCGAAGAACATCCTTCAGGACGAAATCGATGACATCAAGGCCCTGGGTATCGAAATCCGTCTGAATACCCGGATTGGCAGGGACCTGACTCGGGACGATATCTTCGCCAAGGGCTATAAAGCGATCTTCCTCGCTACCGGGGCACCCCGTAACCTCAAGCTGGGAATTCGCGGCGAAGACTATGTGGGGGTCATCGATCCCCTCGAGTTCTTGAAATCCTTCAACCTGGAGAAAAAGGCCGATATCGGACGGAAGGTGGCCGTCGTCGGCGGAGGTAACACGGCCGTTGATGTCGCCCGCACGGCCAAACGCCTGGGAGCGGATGTGACGATACTCTACAGGCGGACAATGAATGAGATGCCGGCCATCCAGGAGGAAATCGAAGAAGCCCTGGCCGAGGGCGTGAACCTGAACTGCCTGGCGCTCCCGGTAGAGGCTTTCTCCGAGAACGGCCGCCTCCAGAAAGTCAAGTGCCAGCGGATGACGCTCCAAGGCTTCGACCGCTCCGGCCGGCCCAGGCCCGTGCCGCTAGAGGACCAGGTTTTCGAACTCGAGGTGGATACCCTGGTTCCGGCCATCGGCCAGGTTCCCGAATTGAGTTTCCTCAACGGCAAGACATCGTTGCGCCTGACACCGCATAAAACCCTCGAAGTCAACCCGGAAACCATGGCCACCAATGTGCCCGGGATATTCGCTGGAGGAGACGTCGTCACCGGGCCGGCCACCGTCTTGGAAGCGATGAGGGCGGGGAAAATCGCCGCCGAATCCATCCACAGATACCTCCGCGGGATGTCTCTGGAGAGAGACTATGCGGTTCAGGAGATGGGCTTTGAGGTTCCGGCGGTGGAGATCGACCCGGACGAGGCCTTTTCACTGACCCGGCCGAGGATGCCTGTACTGTCCATGCGAGAACGGAATAGAAACTTCAAGGAGGTCGAGCTCGGGTATAGTCAGCAAGAGGCGATCGACGAAGCCCGGCGCTGTCTGAGGTGCGACCTGGAGAGCATCCGGTCGCGGGGAGGGATCAAATGGTCGGACAAAAAGTCTACGTCGGCAATCTTTACGTGAGAGCCAAGCGCGATCATCTTAAGAAGCTCTTTTCCCGGTATGGGGATGTCATTCATGTCGAGCTCATCGAGGGGTCGGGCTTCGGGTTTGTCGAAATGTCCAACCAAGAGGAGGCCGAACAGGCGGTCAGAGCCCTGGACGGTACGGAGTTCCTGGACCGGGTGATAAAGGTCAAGTAAACACCCGCCGGGTTACGAGATCTGGAAGGGGGGGGAAAAAGCTTGACAAGCCTCTTTCTTGCGTGATAGATTACAAAGCCGATTGAGTCAGTCGACCAAATAGAGGAGTAATGTATGAGGCTTTCGACCAGGGGAGAATATGCCAGCCGGGCGATGCTCGAGCTCTCCCTCCACTATGAGAAGAAACCCCTGCACATCCGGGACATTTCCAAAGCCCAGTCCATTCCCCAAAGGTTTCTGGAGCAGATCCTCCTCCAGCTCAAGCGGGCGGGCTACCTGCGCAGCCGCAAGGGGCCTGACGGCGGCTATCATCTGGCCAGGCCTCCGGGCGAGATCAATGTCGCCGAGGTCATCCGGGTCATGGACGGGCCGCTGGCGCCGATCGACTGCGTCAGCGTGACGGCTTATGAAGTCTGTCCCCTTGAGCGGACTTGCAGTCTGAGAGGTTTGTGGAAAGAGGTACGGGATGCCATCGCCGAGATCCTGGAACGAACGACCTTTGGCGATCTCGCCGAAAAAGCGCGGGCGGTCAAGGCCGCCTCTGCCCGGAAAAGGCGGTGATTTCTTTTTCCGATAATAGTCGACTAAGTTTATGGACAATATAGACTAAGGAGGAAAGGCATGAGCACTCTGGAATTAGCCGTTATTGTCATTATTCTGGCCTTCATCTGCGAGTACATCGATTCTTCCTTGGGCATGGGCTATGGGACGACCCTGACGCCGCTCCTTCTGCTCTTTGGTTTCAAGCCCCTTCAGATCGTGCCTTCGATCCTGCTCTCAGAATTCATCACCGGCCTATTGGCCAGTTTTTTTCATCACCGGCACCGGAACGTCAACTTCAGAAAGGGAACCCTGGATTTAAAAATTGCCGGGCTGATGGGAGCCTTAAGCGTGGTTGGAGCGCTCGTCGCGGTCTTTGTGGCGGTCAAGCTGCCGACCTTCTACCTCAAGCTCTATATCGGGCTCATCGTCCTGGCCATGGGCGTCATCATCCTGATCACCCGCCGGCGCACCTTTGCTTTTTCCTGGAAAAAGCTATCCATTCTAGGCCTGCTCGCGGCCTTCAACAAGGGCATCAGCGGGGGCGGTTACGGGCCGATCGTCACCGGCGGCCAGATCATCTCGGGAGTGGCCTCCAAAAGCGCCGTGGGCATCACCTCATTGGCCGAAGGGCTGACCTGCCTGGTGGGAGTGGGCGCCTATTTTGCGGTCACCAACCACACGATCGATTGGCAGCTGGCCCCCTATCTGGTCACCGGGGCCGTCTTGTCCGTCCCCCTGGCCACCTTGACGGTCAAAAAAATGAAGGGCTCGAATCTCAAGATCGCTGTCGGCGTCGCCACCCTGGCACTCGGGATCTTCACGCTGGCCAAGACCATTTTATAACGGCCGCTTCAAGGAAGCCGCCGCAGCGGAGAGTTGAAATCGCGGTCACTTGCTATTTTGTCCGGCATCGGATATCATTTTCTCTAACAGTTTGGCGCCGCTGATGACTTCCGGCGCGCTCTTATAAAACTATAATCTGAAGGGAGCACTGATATGGCCGTTAAAGGTTTTAATCCGTTCGAGATGGCCCAGAAACAGTTCGATACGGTGGCCGACCTTCTCGAACTCGACCAACCGACCAGGGATTTATTGCGCCAGCCGCTGCGGGAATACCATTTCAGCATCCCCGTCCGCATGGACGACGGGAGCGTGCGCGTCTTCCGCGGCTTCCGCTGCCAGCACAACGACGCTCGCGGTCCCTGCAAGGGCGGAATCCGTTTCCACCCCCAGGAGACGATCGACACGGTCCGCGCCCTGTCCATGTGGATGACCTGGAAATGCGCTGTCGTAGACATCCCTCTCGGGGGAGGCAAGGGCGGAGTCGTGTGCGATCCCCACGACCTCAGCCCCAGGGAACAGGAACGGCTCTGCCGCGGCTGGGTCCGGGCCATCGCTGCTGATGTCGGTCCCCGCCGGGACGTCCCGGCGCCCGACGTCCTGAC
>JBAUIH010000033.1:0-4275 GCA_049682755.1 Candidatus Aminicenantales bacterium
GGCCTCTAAACATTCATCTATATACAGGAATGATCGTGTTTGTTTGCCATCTCCCCAAATCTCTATCTCTCCTCCGTCCTTTGCTTCCGCTACTTTCCGGCTCAGCGCTGCAGGGGCTTTTTCCCGACCGCCCTCCCAGGTTCCTTCCGGACCAAATATGTTATGAAAGCGTGCTATTCTTACGTCCATGTTATGATTGCGGTGAAATGACATGTACAAGCGTTCGCTAAAGAGCTTTTCCCAACCGTATTCACTATCAGGATGAGCTGGATAGGCCGATTGTTCCTCGGTCTTAGGATTTCTCGGATCCATCTGATTATATTCCGGATATATGCAGGCCGAAGAGGAATAGAATATCTTTTTTATGTTTCTTTTATGACACGCTTCAAGTATGTTCAGGTTAATCAAAGCAGAATTGTGCATGATATCAGCATCGTTTTCCCCGGTGAAAACAAAGCCAGCCCCTCCCATATCAGCAGCCAATTGGTAGACGATTTCAAACGGCCTGTCTATAATATGACGGCAGACGAGTTGATCTCTAAGGTCCCCGATCATAAAATCGTCAGCCACAGTCCTGGAAAACTCGGGATATTTTAGGTCAACGCCCCTTACCCAATAACCTTGACTTTTCAGCTTTTTGACTAGATGACTGCCTATAAATCCTCCAGCACCACAAACCAATGCTGTTTTCATCATATCTCCTTCATTCTTAGCTTACGCCTATTCTGTAAAAACCCATCAATACGCCCCGCTGCCGAACAATACCGCCGGTATGGTTTTCATCAAAATCTTTAAATCAAGCCACAGCGACCAATTGTCCAGATATTCGAGATCCATTTGCATCCACTCTTCAAACTCTATATCTCTTCTCCCCTTTACCTGCCATAAGCACGTTAACCCGGGCCGCATGGAAAACCGCCGCCTGTGCCAGGCATCATACTGCTTGACTTCCTGGGGAAGAGTGGGTCTGGGCCCCACCAGACTCATGTGCCCCCAGAAGACATTGAAGAGCTGAGGGATTTCATCCAGGCTCAATTTTCGCAGTAACCTCCCGACCGGCGTTACATACTGAAGTTTCTTATTTTTCCATCGAGGCTCATAGATTTCCTTGTGAATATCGACTTGAGACAGCTTCTCCTGGGCTCCTTTGCGCATCGTCCGAAACTTATACATAACGAACCTTCTCCCGTTCAAGCCGATTCGGGTCTGCTTGAAAAAGATCGGGCCTCTGGAGGTCAGCTTTATCAATATCGAGATGATTAGGATAAGAGGGCTGCAGAGGACGATGCAGATCCCTGAAGTCACAAAATCGATCATTCTCTTGGCGAAGAGATCCCGCTCGTTCGGGACTGTTGTCTTAAAAGTCAACAAGGGCAGGCCGTCGAGGTCGGTTTGATAGGACTTGGCGATTTTCAGGTCAAACAAATCGACCGCAATCGTGACCTGGATGCCTTCGATTTCACATTGACGAAGGGCGCTCTCAATATGGCTCAGCCTGAGCCTGGGAACGACAAAATTCACTTCGTCAATGGCATGAGTATGCAGGATATCGGGGATATCCTTGAGGCTGCCGATGATCTTGACGCCATCGACGGACACAATTCCCCGGCCCGGCTCGTCGTCGATGGCGCCTATGATCTGAAGGCCCCATTCCGGATGATCGTGAATTTTACGGATAAAGCCCGCCGCCCTCCGGCCCGTGCCGACGATCAGGATTCGTCTTTGATTGAGGCCCTGCTTGCGCACGGCATGCGCGACAAGGTAGATGATCGCCTTTTCAGAAAAGAGAAAAACAAAGCTCAGCACACTGAAGATGAGGAAAAACATCCTGCTTACAAAGGTCAGCTTGAAAAGGAAGACGAACATGCCGAATCCCAAGTTGGCCAAAAACGCAGACTTGATGAGTATCCAGAGTGTTTCCAGGAAAGGTCTTGTCCGGAAGGGGAGATACATGCCGTTGAAATAGAGCATCAGACACCAGAATGCGACAACGAGGAAAAGGAAAAGAAGATGTTCGCTGAATGTTCCGGTTATCGCCTGAACGGCTTTGGCGGGCACCAGGGAACGGAACAGCCACTCCTCGCCCAGATGCAGCCTCAGGAAATGAGAAAGCGCGTAGGCCAGCGATAAAAGCAGGCCGTCTACGAACAAGAGAGCCTTCCTGATGACGGCTTCTCTTTCTCTAATCATCGGGGCGTTGTCCTAATGAGCGGAAATGTTGCCTCGCAACTTACGGCTCTGCATCAATATGATACCATAGTCCTGATCAAGAGGCTTAATCGACGGGTCTTAGGACTTTGGCGGGGTTTCCGGCGACGATCGTCCGGCCGGGAACGTCTTTAGTCACGACGGCGCCGGCGCCCACCATCGCGTATTCGCCGATCGTAACGCCGGCAAGAATAGTAGCGCTCGAGCCTATGGACGCCCCTTTCCTGACCAGAGTGGGGACAACCTTCCAGTCCTCCTCGGTCTGCATTTTGCCTCCCCTCGTGGTTGAGCGCGGATAGAGATCATTGATAAAGGTCACATTGTGTCCGACAAAGACGTCGTCTTCAATGCGCACGCCTTCACAAATAAACGTATGAGAGGAGATTTTGCAGTTTCGGCCTACGACTGCATTCTTTTGAATTTCAACAAAGGTGCCGATTTTTGTGTTATCCCCGATTTCACATCCATACAAATTCACAAAAGAGAAGATTTTGACGTTCTTCCCCAATTTCACATCCGGGGCGATCCGGCAATATTCCATCTGTGACTTCCTAGATTTTAATTTTCCCGCCGCCGCTCTTCAAAGACCTATCCGTCGCTTCCAGCATTCTGACAACTCGGAGACCTGCTTCTCCATTATTATGAGGCTCAATATTTTTTTCGATGCATTCCAAAAAATATTCCGCCTCCAACTGGAGGGCCTCTGTGCTGGATACTTTCGGGGCATACATATCCCCGGATCGATAGCTGACCAGGAGCTTGCGGATCCCCTCACCGTTCTTAAACTCGACACCCCGGTCGTAGATCTTGATCTTTTCATCAGACACCAGATCATCCCAAACCAGCATTTTCTTATCGCCGCTGATCAGAGTTTTCCGGATTTTCACCGGACTCAGCCAGTTGCAGTGGAAGTGGCCGATAAATCCGTTGTCAAAGTGAGCGGCGATATAAGCGACATCTTCGATGCCGGCTCCAAAATGGTCCGTCCCTTGCGCGGATATGGCTATCGGACATTTGTCCAACAGATAGTTCATAATGGAAAAATCATGGGGAGCCAAATCCCAGACGACATTGATGTCATGCTGGAAAAGGCCGAGATTGATTCGTGTCGAATCATAGAAGAAAAGTGAGCCCAATTCTCCTGAATTTAAGATTTCCCGGATCTTTCTGACCGCCCCTGTGAATAAGAATGTGTGATCGATCATGATTTTCAGGTTTTTTGTAAGAGCAAGATTGATCAATTCTTCAGCTTGCCTGGCATTCGAAGTGAACGGTTTTTCGACAAAAATATGCTTCCCGTTTTCCAATGCCGCTTTGGCCAATTCGTAATGTGTAAAAACGGGGGTTACGATCGCGACAGCTTGAATATCGTCAGAATTGAGAATGCCCTTGGGATTTGAGCTGACTTTGATAAATGGAAAAGTGGCTTTGGCCAGCTTGAGCCGCCGTTCATCCAAATCACAAATTGAGACCAGCTTGACGCCTCCACAATTATTGAAGTTTCTGGCGACATTCGGTCCCCAATAACCGTACCCAATGACTCCCAGGTTAATCACTTTGGATCCTCCTTAAGACCAAGAATGCTTAGCCCCTATTAAAAGCGATTCGACATCACATGCGCGGCTATTTCGGACGGCAAGGCATTCCAGAATAAGCCTTCATACCTGTGCTTGACGTAGGCCAGGAAGTCCGAGTAGAAAAGCGCGCGATACTCATCCATGGCTAACCGGCCGCGCTCAAAATTCATATAATCAGGATGCGTGATTAAAAGCGCCATCCCCCCCCGGGCAGCGATCCAGTCCAACTTGGCTTTCCAAATATGGGCGTTTTTCTGACGCATAACAACGAAGAGGGTAAAATCCTGCGGCAGAGTGTATGGGAGTTCGACAAAGCTTTTCCCCGAGACAGAGGATTTGAAGACGAACGGGTAAATGGTGCCCATGCCGTCCGGCTGAGGCTCAAACGGATCGACATCGAAGGTGGAGGCATCATAGAGGATATTAAGATCCTGGATCCACTCCAGATTATGATGCATGGCCCCCGCCCTAAACCCGGCCGCTTCCCATC
>JBAUIH010000034.1:0-6463 GCA_049682755.1 Candidatus Aminicenantales bacterium
CCCTCGATCCGCTGACCCGCACGGCGGGGGAGTTCATCTCCTACTTCAAGACCAAGCCCCATGCCTTTTTCGAGCTGAAGACAAAAACCGTCCATATTCAAGGAGTTTTGGAGGCGGAGCCGGCTGAGAATATCGTCATCTCCTGGTCTCTCAACTCGGCCGCAATCGCCCGGCAGGAAGAGAGAGACGCGCCCTCCGTCTCCGAGCGGCTCGAAGCGGCCCGGGAAGTCGTCAAACGGGGATTTCCCGTCGGGTTCCATTTTGACCCACTGGTCCTCCATCCCGGCTGGGAGGAGGCCTATGGCCGGGTTATCGAACGGCTCTTGCGGATGATACCGCCGGCTCGGGTCCGGTGGATGAGCCTGGGCAGCCTCCGGTTTTCCCCGGCGCTCAAGGGAATGATCGAAGACCGCTTTCCCGATTCCCGGCTTCCTCTCGGGGAGATGGTTCCGGGCAGGGACGGCAAACTCCGCTACTTCAAGCCGCTCCGTCTGGAGCTCTATCGGAGAATCGTCGGCCTTCTCCGGGACAACGGGGGAGAGCGGATCCCTCTTTATTTCTGCATGGAGGACGGTGAAACCTGGCAAAAAATATTAAAAAAAAACCCGGGCCGAAAAGACGATGTTGAACGGTCCCTTCGCCCCGGGTCAAAGGCTCGAGGTCAAATCTTGGGTTGTATTAGGATTCGCCCTTTTCGGTCTTCACCTCGGTGATGATGCCCATGATCTCGATGCCGGCGTCCTTGACGACCTGGATGACATCCACGATCTTTCCGTACTCGAGCTCCATGTCGGCTTTGAGGTAGAGCTTTTTCTCGCTGGCCGTCAGGAAGGCGTCTTCGAGAAGCGTCTGGAGGTTGTCCATGGTCGCCTGGTCCTGGTTGACGTACATGGTGCCGTCGCGGCGGAGGGCCAGGACCACCTCGGGATTATCGGGCATGTTGATCGTATTCAGAGCCGTCGGCAGCCGGACATCCACGCCTTTCTGGACAAGCGGCGTTACCACCATGAAAATGATCAACAGGACGAGCAGGACATCGCACAGCGGAACGACGTTGGGCTCGGATTTGACTTTCTCTTTGTCGCCGATTGAAATTGCCATTTTTTCCCTCTCTTCCTGAGCCGGAAAAGTCCGGCCCGGGCGACCTTCGCTCTCGGGCGCGACTTATCCGCCGTGCTGGCGAATGAAGAAGTCCACAACCTGGGAGCTGGTGTTGGCCATCTCCGCGTCATAGACTTCGATCCGGGTGTTCAGGATGTTATAGCACCAGAGAGCGATGATGGCCACTCCGATCCCGAAGGCCGTCGTCACCAGCGCTTCGGCGATACCGGAAGCCACGGCGCCGATTCCGCCCGATCCGGTCAGGGCCATGCCCCGGAACGCGTTGATGATCCCGGCGATGGTTCCGAACAGACCGATGAAGGGAGAGGACGTGGCGATGGTGGCGAGCGTGCTCAAGCCTCTCTTCAGATCCTGGCTGAAGATGTTCGAGGCGCGTTCGCAACCTCTCTGGGCGGTCTCAACCTGTTCCTCAAACGAGAGGTTAAACTCTTTGCCGTCCAGGAATTGCTGGAGGCCGGCCGCGGTCACGCGGGCCAGATGGCTTCCCTTGTTCTCTTTCTTGGTCGAAAGGGCCAAAGCTTCCTTAACCTGTCCCTTCTTCAACAAGTCAGCGAGCTTGGGAGCGACCTGCTTGGACTTGGCGCGGGCTCTGCGGAAGACGAGCTGTCTCTCAATGAAGAGATAGAGGGAGATGATGGAGAGGGCGAGGAGAAGAATGGCGACAGCTTTCGCGAGTGCACCCATGGCCTGCCACATTTCGATCAGACCGAATTGCATGTTCGATACCTCCTTTTAAATATCGAAAGCCATATGCTAGCTTTTTTGTTACTTCAGCTGGAATCTTACCGTGACGGTGAAGATGACACCGCGGGGGCGGCCGTTGATGACCATCGGCTCGTATTGCCACTGCCGGACGGCATCGATGGCCGCCTGGTCAAGCAGCGGGATGGAGCGCAGGACCTTGACGTTCTGGACGCGGCCGTAGATATCGGTCGTCGACTCGACGATGACCACGCCTTCGACGCGGGCCTGGCGGGCGATCTCCGGATAGAGGGGTTCGACCTTCTTGATCAGCCGGGGGGGCTTGATCTCGCCGATGGCCCGGACGGGAGCTTCGACCTCGCCGACGACCCCTCCGAGCACACCGCCGACGACGCCACCCAGGACGCCGCCGACCACGCCGCCTTCGACTCCGCCTTCGACTCCGCCTTCAACCCCGAAATCCGTGACCTGTTCGTCGGCGATCTCTTCCGGGATTTCGACGGGGGCGACCAGGCGGCCGGGTTCGATACTGGACTGGGCCTGGACCGGCTTGATTCTCGTCTTGACCTGCGAACTGGACCTCTTCTTGGCCGGCGGAGGAGGCGGTGGCGGTGGCGGTGGCGGGGGTGCGAGGAAGGCGCTGTAGATTTCCACCTGGGGCAGATCACCGGTCGACATCAGAGGGATGACGATAAAAGCGGCGACGGCGACAACGTGAACGATGAGGGCGAAGGGCAGGGCGAAGGCCTTTCGGGCGGTTTGCTTTTCACCGATAAAGAACGAGTCCTTGAAAAGCTTGGGGATATCGTTCGACTTCTGAGGTTTGGTTTTCTCGACCATGGTCTTTACCTCATTCCCGAATTCGATGAACGTTCACGAAAACTAAGTATAATAGAAATGATTTCTTTTGACAAGTCAAATCTGTTCATCGCCGGACATGCCTTCCCGCGCCGAAAATTTTCTGCCAGTAAAGAACAATCGGGCACGACTGGTAGATGGTAGAATAGGACCCCGCGACCAACCCCACGAGCATGGTGAAGGCGAAATCGTTGATGACCTCGCCGCCGAAGAGATAGAGCGAGATGACGGTCAAAAGACAGGTTCCCGCAGTGATGACGGACCGGCTCAGGGTCTGGTTGACGCTGGCATTGAGGATTTCCTCAAAGGGATGCTTGCGCATCAGCTTGATGTTGTCCCGGACACGGTCGAAGACGACGATGGTGTCATTGATGGAATAGCCGACGATCGTCAGGACGGCGGCGATGACGGGGAGATTGACCTCCCGCTGTGTGAAGGAAAAGACGCTCAGGGTGACCAGGACGTCGTGGGCGAGAGTCAGAATGGCGGAGACGCCGTAAGCCAGTTTGAAGCGGGCGGCGATGTAGACGAGCATCCCGAGGAGGGCCCAGACCGTGGCCTGGGTCGCTTTCCGTCTCAAATCCTTGCCGACCTGCGGCCCGACGGTCTCTCGGCTCAGGACGGTCAGCGAGCCGAGGAAGGTTTTTTCTCTGAGCACCCTCACGGCCTCATCGGGAATCTCCGCCTCCCTGAGAATTTCGAAGTCCTGGATCATCCCTTTTTCCACCTGGAAATTGACGATTCTTTCGGCCAGCACTTCGGCTTCCTCAGGGAAGGATGGCTGGAGGATTGCGGTGATCCTCTTGATACCCGCATTGTTGAAGTCGATCAAGCCCCGCTCCGCGGCTGCTTTGTCCTCGGCGCTCTTGAGGGTTTCGATGATCTGGTTGGCCAGGATGGCGTGGGCTTCAAGTTCCTGCTCGGACTGAACCTCTTCCCTCTTGAGCCCGGCCGTCCGGATGATGTACTCCCGCTGCCCCTTTTCGACCTCCTGGATGATGCTGTTTCCCAAGCCCTGCTCGCTCAGCGCCCCGCGCACGGTGGAGACTTGAACAGGCGCCTTGAACAGGACGCGGATGAGTGTGCCGCCGGAGAAGTCCACTCCCGCCCTAATGCCCTTGCCGAAAATGATATTGGCCAGGCCGGCCAGGATGATTATCCCCGAGAAGGCAAAGGCCACGAACTTGTACTTCATGAAGTTGATGTTCGTTTTCTGGAATATCTGCAACATCTTAGATGCTCATCTTGGCTGTTCTTTTCTTGCCGGCCACGGTCAATTCGAAGATCAGCCGCGAAACGAAGACCGCGGTGAACATGCTGGCGGTGATGCCGATGATCAGCGTGATGGCATAGCCCTTCACCGGCCCGGTCCCGAACTGAAAGAGGAAGATGGCCGAGATGATCGTGGTCAGGTTGGTATCGAAGATGGCGGTGAAAGCCCGGGTGAAACCCGTGGCCATCGCGTTGAGGGTGCTCTTTCCCGCCAGAAGCTCTTCCCGAATGCGCTCGAAGATCAGCACGTTGGCGTCCACCGCCATGCCGATGGTCAGGATGATGCCGGCGATGCCGGGCAGCGTCAAGGCCGCCCGGAAGTATGACAGCGCGCCGAACAGCAGGACCATGTTGAGGATCAGGGCGATGACCGCATTCACGCCCGCCTGACGGTAGTAGATGACCATGAAGGCCATGACCAGCAGGATGGCGGCGATGCCGGCGCTCAATCCTTTGCGGATGGAGTCCGCTCCCAATGAAGGACCGATCGTCCGCTCTTCCAGGTAGCGGATGCCCGCGGGAAGCGCCCCCGCCCGGAGGACCACGACCAGGTCCTCGGCTTCCGCATCGGTGAAACGGCCGCGGATGATGCCTCCGCTGGTGGCCGGGATCACGTCCTCGACGGTAGGGCTCGAGATGATCCTTTCGTCGAGGATGATGGCGATTTGTTTGCCGATGTTTTCCCTGGTGACATTCTCGAAACGACGGCCTCCTTCAGGGTTTAGAGAGAAGGCCACCGCCGGGCTGTTCCATTCGTCCACCGAGCGGCGGACGGTCCGCAGGTCTTTGCCGGTGACCGTGGCGACCCGCTCCACGAGGTAAAAACCGCCCGAGGTTCGCTTCGGATCGCCCTTGACGATCTCGGCGTCCTCCGGGACGGTCCCGCCGAGAGGGGCGAGCAGCGACGCTTCATCGGGTGCCGGGCCCGCTTTGACAAGCTTCCATTCCAGGACGGCCGTCACCTTGATCAGGTCCTTGACCCGTTCCGGATCTTCGACCCCGGGCAACTCGATGATAATCCGCTCGCCCGCCAAACCCTGCCGCTGGATGGTCGGCTCGCCGACGCCGAACTCGTCCACGCGGTTGCGGATGGTCTCCAGGGCCTGGTTGACTGCCTGGTCCCGGAGGTACATCTGGACCTGGCCCTTCATGGTGAGGGAGGCGGTTGTTCCGACAAAGACATAATCCCAATTCTGGAAATTCTCGTCCAGAAGGTCCCGGACCGCCCCTTCCTGGTCGGGGTTGGTCCCCTGGATGTTGATCTGTCCGATCCGGCCTTTGACGATGCCGGCGAAATCGAGGTTCTTTTTCTTGAGCTGGTCCTGGAGGCGATTGATCTCCTCGTCCATGTCCATATTGATGGCGTCATCCGTGATGACCTGGAGGACAAGATGAATCCCCCCCCTGAGGTCGAGACCGAGGTTGATCTTTTTTTTGGGCGGATAGGCCAAGTAGATGGCGAGAGCGATGATCCCGAGTGTGAGGATGACCTTCCAGCGCAGTCCTTTTTTCATGGTGACGGTATTCGCCCCGGGCTCACGCCGGTTTGGTTGAACCCTGCGTTCCCAGGATCACGGCGACTGCCGACTTGGTGATATCGATCTTGACGTTGGCGGCGATCTTGAGCTCGATCCGGTCCGGCTGCACCCCCATGACCGTGCCGTGGATGCCTCCGGAGGTGATGATCCGGTCCCCGGGCTTTAGCTGTTCCACCATGGCCATGTGCTTTTTCTGCTTCTTCCGTTGGGGCATGATGATCAGGACATAGAAGATCACGAAGACGAGCAGAAAGGGAAGAAGGGCGCCGATCATGCCGACACCGCCCTGCGGTCGGGCCGGCTGGCCGGCTTGGAGTGCCGTCAAAAATCCTGCCATTATCATGGTTTGCTTTCCTTTATCTGTTGAATTAAGCGACGCTTCAATTCCCGATAGGAATTTAGTGCTATAGATTGCCTAATTTGGCGGAAGATGTCAAGATAAAAGTGAAGATTGTGGATGGTGTTGAGAACGGCCGAGGAGATCTCTTCCCGCTCGTAGAGATGGCGCAGGTAGGCGCGGGAGAAATTCCGGCAGGTGTAGCAGCGGCAGGTCTCGTCGAGCGGGCGCCGGTCGCGGGCGTATTTGTTGTTCTTTATGACGATCTTCCCCCGACTTGTGAACAGCGTCCCGTTGCGGGCGTTCCGGGTCGGCAGGACACAGTCAAAGAGGTCGATGCCCTTTTCGACGGCTTCGAGAACGTCCTCGATATAGCCCATGCCCATGAGATAGCGGGGTTTGTCGCGGGGGAGCAGAGAATCCGTTTTTTCCAGGGTCGCCATGAGCTCGGCCTTGGGCTCTCCGATCCCCAGCCCTCCCAGGGCGTAGCCGTCGAAGCCGATGGCGAGAAGGTCTTCGATGCTCTGCTTCCTCAGGTCCCAAAAGACGCTGCCCTGGCTGATCCCCCAGAGCTGCTGCCGGTTCGATTTTTCGAGGAAGCGGTCCTTGGAGCGGCGGGCCCAGAGGGTGGTCA
>JBAUIH010000035.1:0-20982 GCA_049682755.1 Candidatus Aminicenantales bacterium
GAATGGGCGTCACCTCCCAGAGGTCGCCCCGACTGGCGTCCCAGGCCTCGCCGCCGGGATAAGCTGCGATCTCCACGTTCTCGATGCCATAAAGCTTGAGCTGGTAGACGACATACTGCGTCTCCGCGAATGTGCCCTTGAACTCTTGGGCGGTCCTGTCCCTGTTGAAACCATTGAGGATCGAAATCATCCGCCAGGCCGCCTCCCCGGACGCCTCGCCGGCGATCTCGTCCATCTGCGCCTGCGGCAGGAAGGTCCAGTAGACCCAGGGAGTGTATTGGGCTTCGGCCGCGACCGAGAGAAAGAGCAACAACGCAAAAGAGAGGATAATGGCGCGTTTCATAGGTCGATCTCCTTATGTCCAGGCTAAGAAATGAGCTTATATACCAACCCCACGGCCGGGTCAACACGGATCCGCTTGCCCAGACTGACCATGGAAACAAAAGCCGGTTGACTCATTCGGCGATAATGAATATGTTGTTGACATCCCGACAGGGAGAGAAAGGAGGAGACGAGATGACTGCTATCAAGAGATGGCCCGCACTCTTTTCTATGGCGCTGCTTATTGCGTTTCTGCTCGTGCCGGCCGCGGCCGGCGGCGCACAAGAAGCGGACAGGGCCTACGTCAAGGGGAAAATCTACACTGTCGATGAAAAATTCGGCACCGCTTCGGCCCTGGCCGTGAAAGACGGCCGGTTCATTTACGTGGGCGACGATGCCGGAGTCAAGGCTCATATCGGTCCCCTGACCTTCGTTCTCGACCTCAAAGGCAAAACGGTCATCCCGGGCCTGCACGACGCCCATGTGCACATCAATTACGGAGAAAGGATCCTGTATCCGCGGGTTCCGGACATCCGGGCGAAGATCGGCGAGTGGGCGTCCGTCGAGAGAATGCAGGAGGTGATCAAGCGCTGCTTGGCGACCGGGGAAGGCATGCGACCGGGACCTGAGCCACGCTGGCTGGTTTTGGGCGGCTGGATGTCCGACGTCTGGGATCCGCCGGAATTCCACAAGGAGCTCATCGACGCCGTGGCCCCGAATAACCCCGTTTTTATCAGCCGCTACACCCACGGCAGCGGGGCCAACAGCAAGGCCTTGGAACTCGCGGGAATCACCCGCGACACTCCCGATCCTCCGGGCGGCCATATCAAGAAAGACAAGAACGGGGAGCCCACGGGCGAATTCGTGGAAAGGGCGCCCGCCCAATTGATGCG
Source organism: Candidatus Aminicenantales bacterium (assembly GCA_049682755.1). Classification (GTDB taxonomy): domain Bacteria; phylum Acidobacteriota; class Aminicenantia; order Aminicenantales; family UBA8522; genus UBA8522. The sequence goes on from JBAUIH010000035.1 coordinate 1,215, forward strand.
GCTGATCCCTCCCCTGCCCCCCATGACCGACTATGAGATCAGCCGCAACCTCGTCGAAGGGACTCAGCTGGCCGTGGCCAGCGGGCTGACGACGATCCACGGCGCCAGCATGACCGGATATGATGAGATTCAAAGACGCATCAAGCTCTACGAGGTGGGTTTGCTCAGGATCAGGATCAACGAGATGGTCCGTGAGGATGCGGCGAAAAGGCTGGGCAAGCCGTTGAACCACAACAACAAATACTTCGTCCGCTCGGTTAAGGATTTCGCCGATGGAGCTCTCGGTTCGAGGGGCGCGCTTTTTCTCGAAGACTACAGCGACTATCCAGCCTACCGCGGCGAGGCCAGAAAAAGCGAAGGCGAGCTGGCCCGGTCGGCGACCGAGCTCCTCAAACTCGGCTTCAACATGAGGATCCACTGCATCGGGGACGCGGCCAACCGGACCGCCATCAACGCCTACGAAAGGGCGCTCGAAGCCACCGGGATAGACGGGAAAAAAGCCCGCTTTTCCCTCGAGCACTGCCAGGTGCTCACCGCCGAGGACGTGCCCAGGCTCGCCAAACTGGGGATCGTGGCTTCCATGCAGCCACTCCATGCGACCGAGGACATGCACTTCGCCGAGTCCCGGATGGGGCCCGAACGTTTGAAGTACGCCTATATTTGGAGCGATCTATTGGATCTCGGCGTCGTGGTGGCCACGGGGACAGATTATTCCGTATCTCCCTACAACCCGTTTTACACCCTGCACGCGGCGGTCACCCGGCAGGACCGGAACAACAACCCTCCGGACGGCTGGATCCCGGAGCAGGCCATGACAAGGGAAGAAGCTCTCCGGGCGGCCACTATGGGCGGCGCCTACGTCATGTTCGCGGAAGACATCCTGGGATCGATCGAGGTCGGGAAGCTGGCGGATTTCGTGGTTATTCCCGTCGATTACATGACCGTTCCCGCGGAGGATATTTGGAAGATCGAACCGGAAATGACGGTCATCGGGGGCGAGGTCGTCTACACAAGGCCCCTGCCGCCAGAGAAATAATCCTTTCCCTGCCAATGAAAGGTTACCTTATCTCCAGAAGGAAGTCGTCGAGCGCCATTTGATTGCGGCAATCCGCGCCGATCTCCCGGCAGCCTTGACAATTGTTCGATTCGTGGTTTATGATTCTTGCGGAGGGGACGATGGCCCGATCACCATTAGAAACGAAGTTCCTCCTCTGGGGTATCCTTTTCTCTCTCATCATTCCGGCTTTGGCCGCCTCCCAATCCAAGATATCCCCCAAGGACCTCCCCACGCAGCACCGCCGCTGGCTTGAAGAGGAGGTTGTCTATATCATCACGCCCAAGGAAAGGGATGTCTTCCTCATGCTCGGCTCTGATCGGGAGCGGAACATCTTTATCGAAGCTTTCTGGAAACAGAGAGATGCCGATCCCAACACTCTGGAAAACGAGTTCAGGAAAGAGCTCTATCGGCGAATCAATTATGCCAACCAGTGGTTCGGGAAGGACTCTCCCGGACCGGGCTGGCGAGCAGACATGGGGAGGATCTACATCATCCTTGGAGAGCCATCGTCCATCGAAAAATACGAATCGCTGGCCGAGGTCTTTCCGACGGTCATCTGGTTCTACCAGGGCAAAACCGAAGAGGGCCTGCCCAATGCCTTCAGTGTTGTCTTCTTCAAGCGGAGCGGGATCGGCGAATATATGCTCTATAGTCCGATCAAACACGGCCCTCAGTTCTTGTTGATCAATTACCTGGGCGACATACGGGATTACGAAGCCGCCTACAACGAGCTGCTCGAGATCGAACCGAATATCGCCAGCGTCTCCCTCTCCCTGATCCCCGGTGAAACATCAAGCTATATTCCCTCGCCGTCGATTGCCTCGGAAGTCCTCCTCTCCGCCAAGATTCCGGCCGCGGCCTATGAAAAAGTGAGCAACGAGTACGCCGAAAAGCTTCTCCGCTACAAAGATGTGATCGAGGTCGAGTACACGGCAAATTATATCGAAAGTGATTTCCTAGTGAAGGTCGTCAGGGACGGCTCGGGGACCTATTTTGCCCACTACCTCATCGAACCGAAGAAGCTGTCGGTCGAGAAGCACGGCCGGAAGTTCCAGACCATCCTTGAAGTCAACGGCCAGGTCTCGGATGCAGAGGGGAACAGGGTTTTCCAGTTTGACCGGACGATACCGGTGGAGCTCGACGAGAGCCAGCTGGACCGGATCAAGTCCAAGCTCTTCAGCTTCCAGGATATATTCCCTCTTGTCCAAGGAAGCTACAGATTCAACGCTCTCCTGAAGAACAAGGTCTCCAAGGAATTCACTTCTATCGAGCAGGACATCACCGTCCCCGGGCCCGGCCAGGTCAGGATGAGCCCTCTCCTTCTTGCCAACAGGGTTCAGAAGGATCCCGAGGACAAATTTAGCAAGCAGGCGTTCCTGATCGGAGGGATCCAGTTCGTCCCCTCTCCAAGGAGTGATTATGGCCGTGAGGATACTCTTTATCTGACTTTTCAAGCGGGTCCGCTGGATGAGGAGCTGAGGGGCAGCGGCTTTGTGGAGTACTCCATCCGCAGACAGGATCCTGCAAATCCCCACAGGGTCCTCTTTTTGACCAAGGCCATCAAAGAGTACTCCGACCCAATGAACTTTTGTGAGGAATTCGTCTTGAAGGACCTCCCGCCGGACCATTATGTGATCAGGGCCGCGATACTGAATGGAAACAAGGAAGAAGTCCTTTCCCGGGAAAGCGGTTTCTATATCTCGCAGTCCGCGTCTATCCCCCGGCCGTGGATCCTGTCTTTGCCCGGGCCTCCGGCGGAAAGTCCGGTCTATCTCAATATCCTGGGCAACCAGCTTTTGAACAAGAAAGCCATCCCTGAGGCCAAGGATCTTCTGGAAAAAGCCCATCGCTCCGACCCCAATTCCCCCGGGTTTGCCCTGGATTTTTGCCGGGTCCTCTTCCTGGTCAAAGACTACCGGGCCGCAAAAAGCGTGGCCCTGCCATTCCATCAGAACCAGGGGAAAAAAGAGTTCCTGCCGCTGCTGGGTCAGTGTTCACAGGCCCTTGCGGAATATGCCGAGGCCATCAGCTATTACCGGGCTTCCCTCTCTCACTTCGGAACCAACCTCAACATCCTGAATGCCATCGGCGAGTGCTTTTATAGGCTGGGAAACATGGAGGAAGCCCTGGCCGCCTGGGAAAAATCTCTGGAGATCAATCCCAACCAGGAAAAGATCAAGAGGCTGGCCGGCGCACTCAGGGAAAAAAAATGAGACCGGCGCTCCACTGGGCCGTCGTCATATTCCTTTGGGCGCTCTTTCCTGCCTGCTCGGCCAGGACAGAGGCGGCGAAAAGCCTGGATGCGCAGACCCTGAAGTTTCTCTCCGAGGTCAGGTACCTCATCAGTAAGGAGGAGCGCCAAGACTTCCTCTGGCTTCCTCCTGCGGAGCGGGCCCGATTCATCAAGGAATTCTGGAAACAGCGGGATTTGAGCCCGGAGACGGAGGAGAACGAATTCAAGCATGAATACTACCAGCGGATTGAAGAGGCGAACCGGCTCTTCACCGAAGGCGGAACCCCGGGCTGGCTGCAGGACAGGGGGAGGGTATATATCCTCATCGGGGCTCCGGATCAGAGAGAGGCTTATCCCCGGGGGCGCACGTTTTATGACGTGCCCAGAGAGGTCTGGTATTATGGTTTTTTCCCCATTGTTTTCGTCGATTCGTATTGGAGCGGGAACTATCGGCTCGACCCCCTGAGCGCCCAGCATCTGGCCGAGATCAACAAGACCCAGGTGGGTTTCCGGCCCAGGATCGCCCGGAGAGGTGGTCCCCCCAACGTCCTTAAACTTGCCCTAAAAATGCATAAAACCCCCGACGAACGCCACCTCCTCCGGGTCGAGGTGCCCTTCCGGGACATCGCGTTCACAGCGAATGGGGAAAAGCTCGAGTCCACGCTGGAACTGTCCCTTTCCGTATTGGACGGCTCCAGAAAGAAGGTCTGGGGGTACCAAAGGCGGTACCCGATCGTCCTCACCAGAAAGCAGATGGCCGGAAAATCAACCCGGGAATATGTGATCGAAATCCCCCTGCTCCTGGAGAAGGGCGATTATGACCTCGTCGTCGAGCTGACCAACTCGGCGGACGGGAGCAAAAGACAGGGAAACATATCCCTTCATATCTGACCCGCGTTCCGGGGGCAGATCAAGAAAGAAGCGGGAGCCCGCCGCGGCTCTAAGCCGGGCGGGCTCCCTGTTCTGCTTTGGCTTGCTGCCTGGATCAGAAGGTGAACTTGACGCCGAGCCGGACGGCGATCGGGTCAAAGAAGTTGTACTCCTTCTGGTACCTGGGGTCCAGCCTGGCGTTCGGGGAAGGCTCCCAATTCGCGGAAGCTAGAGCTTCGTCACCGGGAGTGACGTTCGTGATGTACTTGTTCCAGTAAACCCAATTGGCGGTGTCGGTGTTGAAGAGATTGGTTATGTTGGCGTTGAACGCAAGCCTGTACCTGCCGCCGAATTTCAGAGTGTACTCCGCGTAGAGGTCGGCCCACCACAGGAACGGCGTCCGTCCCAGATTCCCCCGGTTGAAGGGCAGGAAATTGGGCGTGTCGACGTTCCACATCTCGGTGACCGGGTTGCCGCTGTAGGCGTTGACGGTAGCGCCGAGGGTCAGCCCCCAGTCGAAGACATAGCTGCCGTAGGCCTTAAAAGCATGGGTCCTGTCGGTAGGGAGAGGTCCGTCGACCGGCTCCAGATCCTTGGTCCAGCCCATGTGCCACAGGTCGAAGAACCGCTCGCCGTTGGGGCTGTTCCGGCCTCGCTCGTCACCGCTCGCCAGGCCGGTGAAGTTCCCTTCAAGGCGGCTCAGCGTGTAGGAGATGCCGCCCAGCCAATTGTTGCTCAGGCGCTTGTCAAGGGCAAGGTTCATCCCGTAGTAGTCCCTCTTGGAATGGGGCATCCTGGGAACATTCGAGGGCATGAGTCCTGCGGCCATGCTCTCCTGGTACTTGCTCCAGAGAAAGTCGCTCCCCGGTTCGGTGTAATAGTAGTACTCGCCGACGTCCGGAAGGACAACGCCGCAGTCTTCGATCGCGCTGAGGACTTTTTTCTGAACCAGGCGGAGAGAGACCGACATATCCTCGCCCAGCATCTTCTCAACGCCCAGGGAGATCTCTCGCTGGGTGAACGGCTTCAGGTCCGGATCGATGGAGTCGAACACGGGAGACCGGAAATCGAGGACGGTGAGCAAGGTGCCGGGATAAATGTCGTTCACCCCGATCTTCGTGTAGTCGTAGTCGTCAAGGGTGTAGTAGGCGCTCTTCCACTTGAACCCGCCGAGGGCGTTCGCTCCCATGTTGAGCTTCATGACGTCATGGTAGATGCCGAAAGTCCCGTAGAGCTTCAGGCTGGAATCCCCGAAGACATCATAGACAACGCCCAGCCGCGGAGCGAGCTTCTTCGAGAACGGGAAGTTGACGGGATCGGTGATGTGGGCATAAGCCGGGTCTGTGGTGTAGCTCGGCAGGTATTCCGATTCGGCGCGGATGCCCATGTTGAGGGTCAGCTTGTTGGCGATCGTCCAGCTATCCTGGAGGAAGAGAGACCAGGCGTTCATGGTGACCTTGTACTTGTTCCCATAGGGCCCGGAATCCGCGTTGCCCCGGACCGCGTACCAACCGTACTCGCCGCGGCCGTAATTTGTCCCGTAGGCCTCAAAGTCCTGGTCCCAGGTCAGGTAAATGATGGGCTGGATCGATCCGTCATCGAAGTCCTCAGACCGGCGCATGAACCCGATGCCCGCCTTCCAGGCATGCTCTCCGGCGAAGTTCATGTAGTAAGTGAAATCGGCGTTGAAGTTCAGCCTGTCTCTGATGTTGCTGAGACGATTCATGACTTGAGCCCTTGAAAAGCTCTGCCAGCCGGCCACCTGCACGAACTCGGGCGGGATTCCGGGCATGCCCTGGTTTGTGTTCGACGCATAGCTGTAGGGTTGTTCCGACTGGAAGGCATACCAGGGAGTGCTGGAAACCGGCGCCAGCTGGTCTTTACTGTTGGTGAAGAAATAGCCTCCGCGGACGCTGAGCAGGGCGTTGTTGCTGATCGTGTAGTCGGCGTAGCCTGACACCGTCCAGTTCGGGTAGGAATAACCGTAGATCTCGTAGTCCGTCGTGGCACTGGCTGATGCCGCACTCGCGTTATCGCCCTTGTACTTGTAGAAATTGTTGACAAAGCTGCCGCCCAGGCGGAGCTTTCCGAAAGGCTGGGCCGTGATCTTGGCGCTGATGTTATAAGCGTATTCCTTCCGTGTGTAATCGTTGAACACGCCCGGCTTGTTCTGGATGGCGAAGTCCATGTTCCGGTAGCGCTCGAAATAGACGGGCATCACGGACCCGAAGAACCAGAGCCTGTCCTTGAGAATGAAGCCGCCTAGGGCGAATCCGCCCTCGAACCTTTTGTCGGACGTATCGCCGTAATACTGATCGTATGAGTAATAGGTGGCTGTTCTGCTGCCCTCCTGATAATTGAGGGAGAGTTCTTTCCTGCGCTTCCCTTCCAGCGCTGTGCCGGAAAAGTATCCCAGCACCTCGCCGTGGAACTCGTTCCCGCCGGATCGGGTCACCACGTTGATGACCCCGCCCACCGAGCCGCCGTACTCGGCGTTGTAACCGCTCGCCTTGAACTGGACTTCGTCGGCAAAGTCAAAGCTGACCGACTGGCCGCTGGCGCCGGTGTAGGGATTCGTCGTGTCCATCCCGTCCACGTAAAACATGTTCTCGGCGCCCGAGGCTCCATCGACCGAGATCCCCGCCAGGAGGTCCGTGTCATCATAGACACCCGGAACCGCGGTCACCAGCGTGTCAAAATTGCGGCCCTTGGGCAGAAGCTGGAAGATGTCCTTGGTCAGCGTCATGCCCCGCAGCGTGTTTTTGACGTCGATAATCGGGCTCTGTCCGATGACCGTGACCTCTTCCTCGAGAGCGCCCTGCTGCATGACGATGTTGAGGTTGATCGTTTGTTCGATCCCGACATAGACTCGCTCCCGGATGATGGACTTGAAGCCCGCCAGGGTGAAGACAAGCCTGTACTCTCCGGGAGTCAGGGCGAGAAGCCGGTACGTCCCGTTCAGGTCGGTTATCGAGGTTACCTTCCCGATCAGCTTGGGGTTGGTCCCTTCGACGGTAACGCCGGGCAGGAAAGCTCCATCTTCATCGGAGACGGTGCCGATGATCTTGGAGCCCGTCGGCACCTGAGTAAAGAGCGTTCCGCTACACAGCAACACACCGAGCAAGAAGGGCAAAAATAAACGAAGTCTCTTCATTGCTTTTAATACCCCCTTTGAGTTCGACATTCATTTAACGTGATGTTCGAACTCGCTTTTGCTATTCGTTCATTTTCTCAGGATGAACGAATGAAACCTGCGTTCCCCGAAGACACGTATCCAGGCCCCGATGGTCCTGTTCACGTATCCTCAACCACCGCCCGGAAATTGTTTTTCCTGAGATTCTCACCCCCTTTCATCGGCAGGATTCCTTGTCTCGCATGGCGCTTATATCCGCGAAGGGCTAAATCCAGACGCCCTTTTTCTATCCAATTGCTGAAAAAATATACAGCAATTTTCATGCCAAAAAATGCATTTCGAATGGGAACACATAATCCATTTATTATCAATATGATAAAATTTTTCGTACGATCCAATTCAAGCCTACAATCCAAAAATGTAGATGCCATCCATATATTTGGATTATGCCCAGCGCGTCTTTTATCGAACTTGGCTCGAGTCGGACGGCCTTCCTTGAAGGACGGTCCTCATCCTCAAGGCTGTCCTGGATGACTCGGAAGGAGCCCTCGGCACAACCTTTCCGGCTCTCGAAGAAATCGACCTTACGGATTCCTAAAGGGAGCATATGGCGGGAAAACTGCTTCCGCCGAGTGTCCACCCAATTATCCATGAACCGCGCCTCCCCCGGCCGTCCGGCCTTCCTCCCCCGGTATTCCTTTTCGAGCTGCCTTACTCTGCGAGCGCAGCAGAAAAGAAACTTCCCATTATTCGTCCGCCTAAGAGGTTACAAAAGGTTTGAGATTGGGAAAACCGCCGGAGCAGCTCGAAGTCCTTTTCGGGGCCTCCAGTTCCGCTGAGTTGAAGCTCTCGATCGAAACATCGCGCGGCCCGAGGCTTGCCGAGGATCTTGTCAATTCGCTGTCCAGGATAGTGGGGCTCCAGCCCAAGAAAGGATGCGAAATGGAGTGACAAATGACGACAACAATTGTCGCCGCCCGACATTTTTTCTGTCTCCTCTTGACATGGCCTTTCTCCTCCTTAAACTTGAAGCGAGGGGACTTTCAAAATGCTCGCTGTTCGGAGGCCGGGGGGGTGCAGGTTGTTGGAACCACTGTCGGACCGGTCACCCAAAAGATGGGACCGGCAGAATGCCCGAATTTATCTAGGCAGACGATTTCCCTTCGACAGAGGGGAGCAAGCGGGCGTCCGGGCTCTCCGCCCCTTCGTTGGGTGTTTTATTCTGATCTTTCTCCTCCTGAACGCCTGGGGGATGCCGTCCGTCGATTCTCACGTGAGGACGGTCCGTGTAAAAATCGCCTATGACGAGCGAGTCGTTTTATCCGGAGTCAGGCGGGAAGAGATAAAACCGCTGCTGCTTTCGGCCAGCCACGTTTTTAAAAAGGAGTTCAGTCTTCGATTTCTTGTCAAAACGCACGAATCATGGCGTCCGGAAAAAAGCACCGGCTCACCGTCCAGCCTGTTAAGCGATTTGAGAAAGAAGGTGCCAAGGGGAGACGAGGAGCTGGTCATAGGCATCATATCCCCGGACCGGCTGAGCGGGAACCGCTGCGGCTTCACCAGCTGTGCGTACGGATACATCCTGATCGAGTCCCTGGAGCCAAGATCGCTCATGATGGGCATCCTGCTTCATGAGCTCTGCCATGTTTTTGGTGCCGTCGACCTTGAAGAGCCGGGCTCCATCATGAGCACTCGCCGAGCGGACGATAAGTTCGACGAGTTCACAAGACAGGTAGTGCTCCTTAACCGGGGGCGGACCTTTCTGGAGGAGCCGTATGTCCCGGATAACGCGGAGCTCGATGAGCTCATCGATCTTCATGAGCAGAGGGACCGGACGAACGGCCAGGATCCCGGAGTGAAGTTCGCGCTGGCCGGTCTTTATCTGATGAAAAACCAGTTGGAGGCGGCCGCCGGCAAGTGCATCGAGCTCCTGGAGGCGAACCCGGACTCTCTGGAGACGATTAATCTGCTCGGCAGCATCTATAACCGTCAAGGGAGAATCGACCAGGCAATCAGCAGCTTCCGGAGAGCCTCCGAGCTGAATCCTGCACTTCCGGAGCTTCATTTTAACCTGGGTTTGGCCTATTCTAAAAAGGGAGATGCCGAGTCCGCCGTCATCGAATACCAACGGGCTGTTCAGCTCAATTCCGGCCTGGCGATTGCCCAGGCCAATTTGGGGTGCCAATATCTCATTCTGGGCCAATCGGACCATGCCATCGCAGCGTGCCGGGCGGCCCTAAGAGCATGCCCCGATCTGGCCGAAGCTCTCTGTACCCTGGGGGCGGCTCTGATCACGAAAGGGACGTCCGAGGTTTCGATGGAGCGCCCCTTTTCTTTTGCCGCGGCCGGGAAAATCGCTGGGAGCCTGGACGAAGCCGGCGGAGACATGGTCGAGGAAGCGATCGCCTGCTGCCTCAAAGCGCTTCGTTTGAAGCCCACCCTGCCCGAGCCGCACAATGTCTTGGGTCTGGCCTATGAATATCTGGGACGAACGGAGGAGGCGGAGGCGGAATATTTAGAAGCCCTGAAAATAAGGACGGATTTTATTGAAGCCCGCTTCAACCTAGGAGCCCTGTATTTCAGGAACAGAAACCTGGATAAGGCCGCCCTTCAACTGGCCAAGATCATGGAGGCCAACCCTTCGAGCGGCCTGGGATATAAGATCCTGTCAACGGTATTTCAGCAAAGATTGAAACACGCCGGTTTTCCGGCATCTCACCGGAGCCGAGATTATTGAGCCACACCTCGCCGCTCTTGACGGGGGCTTTTGATTTTCTTATTATAATAATTGTCAGCCCAGATAGTCGGAGCGTCAGGACAGGGGAGAGAAGAGTTGCCTGTCCTGAGACGCAAAGCAGAAGCGTTCAGGAATGATGGCAGGGGGAAGGAAAATCCTTAGGTCTTGGAAGGAAATCGCCGCCCATCTTCATCGAACCGATAGGACGTGTCAGAGATGGGAACGTGAATTCGGCCTTCCCGTACACCGCGAAGACCTCGCTCCCCAAACCAATGTCTATGCCTACACGGACGAGTTAGATGATTGGCTTTTCCGGAAGTTTCACGAGCCGGATATCAACGAAGATCAGCAATCGGTCGCTGTCCTCCCTTTTATCAGCCTGGAATCCGCGGACACTCATGAACATTTCGCGGAAGGCCTGGCCGCCGCCCTCATCGATGTGCTGAGCGGATTCATGAACCTCAGGGTATGTGCCTTGACTTCGGTCCTCTCTCTCAAGGGAAAAAATATGGATGTCCGGGAAATCGGGCAGAAGCTGATAGTGAACTCCATTCTTGAAGGATGCTTTCAAATCCGGGGCAACGCGATCGAGCTCTCAACGAGCCTGGCCAATGCCCGGGATGGATTCACGATCTGGGCCCAGAGGTACGCAGGTCATGTCGATAATCTGGTTGCGATCGAGGAAGATATTATCGGCAATATAGTCCGGACGCTGCGCCTCCGCTCACGCTACAACGGGCACCCCGCCATTTTGGGTGGCAGAGCGCTGAATTCAGAAGCCTTCCATCTATATATCAGGGGACGCTATTTCCATGACAGGCTGAGCGAAAAGGATCTGGCCAAGAGCATCACCCTTTTCCGGGAGGCTTTGAAGCTCGACGACGGCCAGGCTTGCATCCACGCAGCCATGTCTGAATCCTATGTCCACCTGGCGTTCTTGGGATACCGCCGGCCGAAAGAAGTGATTCCGGAGGCAAAGGTCGCCGCATTCAATGCCCTCGCCCTGAACCGCGCTGTTTCCGAAGCCCTCACCGCCATGGCCGTGATTGAATGGACCTTCGACTATGTTCCTGCCGAGGCGGAAAAGCATTTCCGGCGGGCGCTCGACTTGAAACCGAACGGCGCTGAAATACACGCTTGGCACGGGCTTTTCATGATCTCTATGGGGCGCTGGGAGGATGGAATAGCAGAGCTCAAACTCGCCATCGAGCACAATCCCATCTCGCTAATGGTCAATTGTTCGGTCGCTCATGGATACAGCCATGGGCCCGATAGTGCGAACGCGGAAAACCTGCTCCGGCATTGCCTGGCGCTCGAAGAAAAATCGGTGTGGGCGCGCCATATATTGGCCCGCGTTTACTTAGCCAATGGGAATCTTGAGGGCGCCCGCAGAGAAATTCAAAAGGCCTTCTTGCTCTCGGGGAAATCACCCCAGTCATTGGTCCGGCTGGCCTGCATCCAAGCCCTGACCGGAGAAACCGAGGAAGCGCGAAAATCTCTAAAAAAAATCCTTAATGTTTCCCGGCAGAGATACGTGGATGCCACCTCCATTGCCGAGATTTACGCCGCCCTGGGGGATTACAATAAAGCCTTCCGCTGGCTGGGCACGGCCTTTAAAGACAAGGCCTCCAATTTGATCTGGATCAAGTGTAATCCATTATTCCAGAAGGCCCGGCTGGACCCCAGGTTCGGCGCACTGGCCAGGAAAATAGGCTTGGAAAGCTGATCCGGGAAAGCCCAGTTAACGGGGTGAGGCCGGGAATCCTGTGAAGCCGTGGAAAGGGGCCGAAAGGGCGATTGAGGGAGGGAAGGGAGGACAATGAACGACAGCGCACGAAAGAATGCGACAATCTTGGCGTTGTATATTGACGCCCACTCGGGGCCTATTTATATTATTGAGGGAGTTTCCTTGGTGCAAGGGGACCGAAAGTGTTTTTTGGTCTGATAGCCGGACGGGGACCGGAGAGAATGATCAGAAGCAACAACACAAGGACGAAGCTTAAAAAGGGGCCCGGCCTTGATTCCTCGGGCGAGGCCATACATTTAATGAAAGGCCGACGGTCTGAGCGGATGGTCAGAAATTCCAGAAGGGGGAACCGATAATGAAGGGGACATCGATTCGAAAGGATACCCATGCCGATAAGGCGGCTTCGAAGAACATATGGAGCGACCGTTTTCCGATGAATGCGAGTCCTTTAAAACGAAAAAGTCCTCCAGTCGCCTCTCGCGACGCCGGCTTTCCTCGCAACGCTCCGCTTGGGCCGTTAGGCCTTAATCCTCTGAATTCCATCCCTCTTGGCGGGGCGAGAAGACAAGGGCAGCCCTCCTTTGCGTATGGCTTCCCTTTACGCGATGCGAAAGAGGATTTTGTGAGAAATCATCTGGAACTTCTGGCGGAGCTATTCCTCGTGATCCATCCGATGGGGCTAAAGGACCTCCTGGAGAGACTGGAAGCGGAAATCATCCGTAATGTGCTGGCCCGGGAACGGGGGAATGTCCGGAAAGCGGCTGAAAGCCTGGGCATTAAGTATACAACCCTTTTTTTCAAAGTCAAAAAGTATGGGATTGAAGCCGTTCTTTTCGAGACGCCAAGCCACTAAAAACGGATTCGTCCCCTAAAATCCTCCTCTCTTCTCAAGGGGGACGAGGCCGTCGGAAGTCCAGCCAGAGTAGCTCCTTCCGCTGCCTTCAGGTCAATTTGACAAGTGATCGGTCCTTGATTCACCATTGCCAATGATGGGATGAGGCAATTGCAGAGCGCCGTGTGCTCATCGGGCCGGCTTAGCAGATGAGATAATCGTCGTTTATCGGCCGGATACTGCGGAAAAGCAAATCTGAGTCCAAATGTTTGAAGAATATGCCAAAAGCACGGACCTTATTAACAGCAAGAAGAGATATCTCCTCATCATCCCCGCGGCTCTTGCTTTCTGTGTGATCATCGCCTCATTGGCTTTTCTGTTCGGCCTCCGCTCGAAGAAGCAGGAAAGGGAGTTCCGGCGCTGACGGTCTAGATCTCGAACGTATCGGCCTCAGAAATAGAAAACCTGGGCGAGATTACGGAGGCCTCGCTGAAGTGCATCGCCCCGACCGGTTTTGGCGCCCTGATGACGGGTCTCCCACCTTCCCAGACGATTGAGCCCGTCAGTTTTGCCGTCCATATCCTCCAGGGATCTGGTGGATCTCGGGGTCGCGATTGCAACGGGGACGGATTATTCCGTCTCTCCCTATAACCCTTTTTACACCCTGCACGCGGCGGTCATCCGGCAGGACCGGAACAACAACCCCCCGGGCGGCTGGATCCCGGAACAGGCCATGACAAGGGAAGAGGCGTTGCGGGCGGCCACTATGGGCGGCGCCTACGTCATGTTCGCGGAGGACATCCTGGGATCGATCGAGGTCGGGAAGCTGGCGGATTTCGTGGTTATTCCCGTCGATTACATGACCATTCCCGCGGAGGATATTTGGAAGATCGAACCGGAAATGACGGTCATCGGGGGCGAGGTCGTCTACACAAGACCCGCGCCGGCGCAGAATTAACCCTTTATCTTTCAACAAAAGGCTGCTTTTTCTTCAGCAGGATGCCGATGTCCAGGCCTTTCAAGCCGGCCGATTGGAAGATAGCCATTTCAACATCCCTGAGGTCCTTTCTAACCAAGGCGTTTACCCCTCCTTCCCGCGGAGGGTCTTGCCGAAGAGGAAATGGCCGACGATGCCGCCTCGGGCAAGGCGGCTCACCCCGAAGGGCGAGGGCTCATCGATCCGCCGTGCCCGCCGTAAAGATGCCCATCTTACCTCAGCCGGAACAGGGAAGGAAGCGGAAATCCGGAGACGGGGGCAGGCATTGAAGCGGGCCTCCTTCAAGTAGTCCCCGGAATACCGGGCTTTCCCGAAAACGCCCTGAACGGCCCCGGCGGAGGCGCTGGACCTTCGGCCTGTCTGCGTGTTTCCGCCCCCCCCAAGCAAGAATTGGCATCGTTCCTCCGTCCTTCATTTATCCCGAATCCGTCATATTATGTAACACGCGAACGGGGCCCCTCTTCTCCTCATTATCGGGGAATCCCGCCGTCGCGGGGGGATTCAGTGTATCCATGAGGAGGACCGATTGATTCAGCCTTCCCGGCCGGCACAGCCAAAAAGGAGATTCTTATCTTTCTCTACCTCTCCCCCCGCTCAAAAGGAACGGGGAGTAATAACGACATTATGGAGTCATGGAGACAAAAAGAAGATGGATTCTTATATTTTTATGTACGTCCCCTTATCGCAAACAGTTGGACAGTAGTTAAGTTACTTAATTATTTAAGGGCGTCCCCCTTCTCACGCACTCTTGGCTGAATCGGTTCCGAAAGCTTTTGGTTCGCTTTGAAAAGACGGCTGCTGGTTATGAGGGCTTATTGGAATTAGCATGTGCATTAATTGCTTTTCGACGAGTAATTACTATTTACAGATAAGCACTTACTCATTCCAGCCAAATTCCTTTAAATGGCCCGGTTTAAATTTCACTTTTTCGCCATTTCTTGAAACTTGCTTTTTGTTTTTATCAACTATGATAACGCCGAGTGTTTTTTGAGCATGACAGTTGGGACATAAAACCCATAAATTGCTAAGCTCTTCGGTTCCGTTATCAGATTTATCAATGATATGATCCACCTGGGCATATTTTCTGTCTCGACCTTTGGCATCCTTGTAAGCGAAAGTAAAACCGCAAATCTGGCATGAATATTCGTTAAGCTCTTTGATTATTCTTTTTTGCTTTGTGCTCTCAAGCCTGACTTTATAATTACCGGCTTTTTCGATATAAGCTGCGGAATGAGGCTTAAAAGATTTACCTTCCTCTAACAACTCTTGTGTAGATTTTCCTGATATTTGACCTTCTATTTTGTCTTCATCATCGGTTGTGTCTCGATAATATTCTCTAAAATCGGAAATCTTTTTCGCGCGCTTTTCTCCTATTACTACTTTTTCTTTCCACCTTTCTCGCGAAACATTAAAAATGAAATCATAGGTACCCCAATTTAAATCCGGGTCCTTAAAATCAAACTTGGATACAATTTTTTGATGGACCTTTTTAAACTCTTCATCACCTTTTAATACTTCTCTTGTTATTTCCGCTAGTTCTGCAAACTCTTGATACTTCTCTCCTGGTTCTCTACCGGATGTATCTAAATCACATCCTATCTGCTTAGAAAATCTTTTATAATCACTGCTTTTAACATAAAAATATTCGTCAGGTTTATAAGAGGCCAGGAAAAAGCTAAGAAAGCGATAGTCAAAATACGATTGTTTATATCTGCCGCTTGGAGGAAATTTCTTTTGAAAATTATAAATAAAATCATCAATTCTCCGCACTATATTTTCTTTCCCTACTAGAAACTTCTCAAATTCTTTCCGAACAAAAGTTTCATCTTTTTGAATATAATGCAGAAGCATTCCCTTGGGAAAATATTGGCCTGACTGGACTAAGTTGCTGGCATCTTTTAAGGCCCGTTCGATCATTGGAAGCCAATTTTTGCTTTTAAGACTAAATCCTTTCTGAAAAGTGGCAACGGCCTGGAATTTATAGCCTTCATCTTTTTGGTAAAAAGGCAGATCCTTCAAGACATGTTGTACATAGTTACTTACGTAATCAGCGATATTATCTTGAATGTATTCGATGTCTTTCATAAATTTCTCCCTCACTTAACTTTAACCATTCCGTCGATTTCATAATTATAAGAACTTGGTTTTTCGGGTCCGCTGGCTGCGGTGGTATTTTTGCCTCTCTTATCCCCACCAACCATCGTTAGGAAGCATAAATCGTAACAATAAAGATGTCAAGAACAGCTTGGGCGTGCGGGTGATATCGGCAAAGCCGCTTCTATCACCAAGAGAGCCGAAAATCAGCCGGACTTCTCCTCCCGGTTAAAGAATGGGTTATGAAATATATTCAGCCGGGTTCTCGGCGGCCGTCAGGACTTCCTGATAAGCGAATTGAAGCGGCGGGGGGGTCTCTCCGCGAGGAAGGTCAGCTTGAGGTGATTGATGATCCTGCCCACCACGGCATAGTCGGTGAGGAAGGCGATGACCTTCATCGTCGCACCGCATTGAGGCATTGCGCTTCATAATGCATTACCTCACATATTTTTTCATTGAGGGCAGAGCATCGGGTCAACCTCATAGACCTTCTGGATCATCTCGGCCCAGCCCTTGGAGGGGATGCTCTTGAACTCCTCCTCGGTCATCAGGGTGACGGGAACACGGCCCGCCTTCCTGACCGTCCCTCGGTGAGCGTTGGCGTAGAGCCCGTATTATGCTGAGCTCAGCATAACCCGTAGTAGCGGACAGTGACTTGCCCCTTGTCGGGAATATGGGAGGTCACCCGCGCGATGAACTCCAGGTAATCCATGCGCTCGAGATCTTTGGCCTCTTTCCCATAACGGTAGCTAACCTTCCCTTCTTTCTCATCCAGCGAGAGGCGTTCCAGAGAGAGTAACGGTCGGATCATGTACTTTCCCACCCGCTCGGCCTCGGACTTTGTCCTGGCCCGGACCCGGCTGTGGACGTTGAATCCCGTATGCCGCCAGGAGAGGAGGCGGTCCGCCCATTCGCGGCTGAGGAGTTCCTTGTGGACAATGTCGTCGAGGACTTCGCGAGCGAACCCGCAGCGCGCATTGCCGCAGTCCAAATAACGCTCGCCCACCCCCTTGATGATGGGCCGGAGGAAACCGTACTCTTTCTCGAAACGTCCCTCGTACTCCGCCAGGAACCTGTCGAGGTAATGAAATAACACCCGATAAAGGACAGTCCGCTCGGGATTCCGGGGACGATACACTCCCTCCACAGCGGGAGAATGGCCTCAAGAAACGGGCCATGGATCTGACTGCGTCTACCTGAAAGAACGGGAAGATCCCCGGCTCGGAAGTGGGGATCAGCCGAGAAAACGTCAACCGGAGTTGCCAGCTGGTTTTACACTGTAGAAAGGATATGGGGAACAACCCATCCGTGAAAAACGGCCGGGATTCAGGTATCATAAGAAAAGGAAGAAAATGGCGCATAAAAGAAATCTCCTCTTCTCCATCTCCGTCGGCCTTCTCCTCCTCGCCTGCTCCGCCCTCTACCCCGCGGCCTTGATCCCCTTCGAATGGACCGGGGTCGAAAAGATCATCGCCATCGGCGACCTCCACGGGGATTACGACAACTTCGTCCTGATCCTCAAGAACCCGAAAGTCGCGCTGGTCGATGACGATCTCCATTGGACCGGAGGGAAGACGCACCTTGTCCAGACCGGCGATGTCATGGACCGGGGCGATCAGGCCAAAGAAATTTTTGACCTCTTGATGCGCCTCGAAAAAGAGGCGGAAGCCACAGGCGGAAAGGTCCATGTCCTTCTCGGGAACCATGAAGAGGCCACGATCACGGGAATATCACTGGGCTACCCGGAATACGTATCCGTAAAGCAGTTCGTCTCCTTCCTTCCCGAAAACTTCAGGAAGTCCAAAGAGAAGGAATACGTTGCCGGGCTTCCGGCCGACGAGAAGGCCCAGGCTCAGGCCCTGGGCGGGGACCTCGATAAGAACCCAGGTCTGCTCAATTTCTGGGCCGGTATCCTCAGCAACGTTAGAAAGCGGAATAATCCTCTGGCCGCGCTCGCCTATGTCGAAAATTTCAACCGGACCTACGGAAAATGGCTTCTTCAGAAAAATTGCATCATCAAGATCAACGATATCATCTTTGCCCACGGCGGAATCAACCTCGAATTTTCGAAATGGAAGCTCAAGGATATCAACGAGGTCCTCAGGATGGAGCTGTGGGCATATATCTTGCGTCCGACAAAACCCCTCCTCGGCGGCCAACCGTTCACGCCGAAGCTCGTTTACAACCCGCAGAGTCCCCTCTGGTACCGGCAGGATGACACCGCCTCACAACCGGAAATCGATGAAATCCTGACCAACCTTGGGGCCGGCAGAATGGTCGTCGGCCACAACTTCCTCGGGTCCGGAGGGGGAAGCCCGATCGTTCTCCAGGAGGACGCCGTGGCCAGGTTTGAAGGCAAAGTCTGGATGATCGACACCGGCATCGGCTACACGGATGTGGGGGGTGTGCTTTATGCCCTGATCATCGAAGACGGAAAGTTCAATTTTTATTCCGGCTCGGCAGACGCGACGGCCCAGAGCCCCGAGGCGAGCCCGACAAATGAAGGGCCGAAAACCACTGATGAGATCGAAAAATTTCTGAGGACATCGACACCCCAGTTGGTCGTCCCCGGGGCAGCGGGACGGACCGAACCCTGGAGGGTCAAATTGGAAGCCGGCGGCATCATCCGCTGGGCCCAATTCAAATACATCAACCGCCCCAGGCCCGAGCCCATTCCGGACAGCTTCAAATACGAGATTGCGGCCTATGTGCTCGACAAGCATCTCGGCCTCGACCTCGTCCCGCCGGCTGTGCCAAGGACGATCAACGATACTTCCGGCTCTCTCCAGATGTTCATCGAAAACGCCATGCGGGAATCGGACAGGAAGAGGGAGAACATCACGCCCCCCGACCCGGAAGCCTTTAACCAGGCGATGGCTGACCTCAAGGTCTTCGAAAACCTTGTCTATGACTCCTGCAAAAACGACAAAGACACCCTGATCCAAAGGGAAATGGGCAAGGTCTACAGGGTCGATTTTTCCGAAGCCTTTGCCCCTGAAAACGGGACCGTCCCGGGATGTGAGATCCTCAGCTGTTCACGACGGCTTTATCAGAGGCTCTGCGACTGGGAACGGGAGAAGGTCACAACCCTCCTGGCCCCTTATCTCAACGAGGAGGAGATCCGGGCCCTTCACGCCCGCCAGGGCTCGATCGTCCGGATGATCCAGGAGCAGATAGAAAAACAAGGGGAGAGCGACGTCCTGTTCTGATAAGATTGGCGACATTAGCCACCGTTTTTTTATTCCAAAGGTGGTGTCCATGAAAAATTTCGGGATCAAGCTTTGGTTGCCGATTCTTTCCCTGCTCGTGATTTCGGGGTTTGCCCCGGGAGTCCCGGCCGACGGGACGTTTACGCTCGAGCAGGTTTTAAAGATAAGAGACTCGTTTTTCTGCTGCATCGGCTGAGGCGCCTAGCTCTTATCTGACTTTTTCCGAAGTCAGGCGCCTGGAGGGGAAGTTGTTAGCTCAGAACGTCTTTGGGGATGAGGTCTGCGTTTCTGTAGGCGAAATAGCAGTTCGTGATCTGTTCATCAGAGAGGTTTGATTTGTCGAAAGCTCCGACTCCAGAAGTCACGAACTTTTCGATGGGATCCGCCTGGTGCTTCGGCACGTCTCTCAATCTGATCTTTGAGCCGTCATTGAATTCAAATTGGATGCTGTCGAGCAGGACTCCCCTGCGGACGTCGATATTTTTCAGGCCGTCGATGGGATAGGCCCTGCTGTTGACTTCTTTGAGAGTGAAAAGTGTTCTCCTCGATAGCACGATGCCATCTTTGGTGAAATAGACAACATGGGGTTTGTTGAAACTGCCGATGATCCAGGACAGAAGCTCATTTCTCTTAACCCCGACGAGGCCGTAAAGCGGTTTCTTGTCATCAGGCATCGCTTCGAGATACCCGATGAGCTTGTTGAGGTCTTCTTTCTTCAGTTTTTTCCAAACGATCTTGGCCATTCCTTCTTCCTCTCTTCCTAACCTTTGATTAAAAGCTCAAAAAAATGGATCATCTCCCGATTAGTTGGCAAAGGCCTGAATGATCTTAAGGGAGAAGTAACGAACGTCATGGAAGC
>JBAUIH010000036.1:0-2900 GCA_049682755.1 Candidatus Aminicenantales bacterium
TACTGGGGCCGCGAATATCCGGACGGGAAGGTGCGGGAATTCCTGGAGGCGAACGGAATCCCCCATGAACGCCCGGCCCGTGAGCAGAGCCTCGTCGAAAGGACGGTCGACGCCCTGCTCCAGGGCAAAACGGTCGGCTGGTTCCAGGGCCGCTTTGAATGGGGCCCCCGGGCCCTGGGAAACCGGAGCATCTTGGCCGACCCGCGGCGGGAAGAAATGAAGGATCTGGTCAACCTCAAGATCAAATTCCGGGAACCCTTCCGGCCTTTCGCTCCCGTCGTCCCGCACCGCCATGTCGGGGATTTTTTCCAGGGCGAGGGCGTCGCCGACCAGTATCCATCGCGGTACATGCTCCTGGTCCTTCCCCTGAGGGAGGACCGGGCCGAGACGATCGCCGCCGTCAACCACATGGGGACGGGCCGGCTGCAAACCCTCCGTCCGGAGTGGAACCCCCGCTACTACCGGGTCGTCGAAGAATTCGGCCGGGCCACGGGCGTTCCCGTGCTGCTCAACACTTCCTTCAACCTCCGGGGCGAGCCCATCGTCAACACCCCGGCCGACGCCTATCAGACTTTCCGCCGCAGCGGCCTGGACGCCCTGGTCCTCGGAGACCATTGGCTGGAGAAATAGCGTGAAAAAAACCTTTGGCCGCTTCTCCATCCTCCGGGAATTGATGTCTTTCCTCTGGGAAAAGAAGACGCGGTGGCTCATTCCCCTGATCCTCCTCCTGATTCTTATCGGCTTCCTGCTCATCCTGGTCCAAAGCTCCTCGATCGCGCCGTTTATCTATCCCCTCCTCTGAGCGGACACCGAAAAAAACCGCCGCCGCAAGTCCTTCGCCGTAGCGCATTCCCCGGGGGGGCCCTCGGCGCCGTAATCCCGGCGATTGCGTCCCGGCCGCGATTATGCAAGAATAATGAAGAGGGCTATCATGAGAAAGAAACCCGCAGCGATCGCCGTGATCGCATATGTCCTCTTCGCCTGGGCCCGGGCCGGCGCGACCCCGTCGGAAAGCCGACCACGCAATTTCGTTCTCTTCTTCGAGGTCCTGGAGTACAGCAAGGAGCTCGGCGACGCCGTTTCCTTCTTCCTCGGCCGGATCCTGGACCCCGGGGATCAGCTCGTCTTTTATACGCCAACGCGCGCTTACAGCTTCTCCCGGGAGACCCTGGCCGTGCCGAAAAAGGACCTGATCCACAAACTTCAGGGCCATCTCCGAGGGGACACGGCGGTCGGCGGCACCGATTACAAGATTCTCATGGAGGACATGCTCGGGCAGGCCCGCGACGTCGAAAACGCCCCGGACCAGAATGCGTTGCGGAGGGCCCTGACGGCCTACCGCCAGAGCCTGAACGACCTGCGGTTGCTCCGCAAGGTCAACGAAGGGCTGCTCGCGGACATCGTCGGCATTTTCAAGGGCCAGACGGGCGAAAAACACATCATCCTGACGTACCAGGCCGAGTTCCGCCCCATCCCAGACAGGGACACCCTCACCAAACTGAGGGCCATGCCGATCGTCTCTTTCGAGGCCAACGAACTCTTTTTCGAGGCCGACACCAAGCCGCCGCTCGACGCCGAGCTGTTTATCGGGATGCTACGGGAGACCGGGATCCTCCTCCATTTCTTCTACATCAAGCCCAAGAGCGTCTTCATGGTCCAGAACTGCCGGGAACAGTCGGTCGACATGTTCAACGTCTTCGCCCGGATCGCCGCGGCCTCGGGCGGCATCGTGGAAACAACGGCAGCCCCGGAAGCAGCTTTCAGGGCCCTTCTCAAAACCCTGAACGCCCCGCTGCGCCAGGATCTTCAGCAGCCCGACTCCCGTCCGAGTGAGGCGCCGCCGCGGCATGCCGCGGGGAATCCAAGCAAGGAGAATCGATCATGAAGAAACTTGCGTCAGGATTATGCGCCGTCTTTTTGCTCATGGCCCTCGGGACCGCCGACCTGAGCGCCCAGGAAGGGCGGGGCAGGGGCCGCCTGACGGGCGTCGTGGTCGATGAAGCCGATCACCCCCTGGAAGGCGTAGCCGTCACTCTGAGCTACGATCAGTCCTCCCACGTCCTGACCACCGCCTCCAACATGCAGGGCCAGTGGGGATTTATCGGGCTGGGTCTTGGTTCGGTCACCCTGACCCTGCGGAAAGATGGCTATGAGGAAACCGTTATCAAGCTGAATGTCAGCGGATTGAAACCCAATCCTAAGCCGAAAGTCACCCTGAAGAAAAAAACCGGGGACGCCGCATCGGACCTGCCCGAAAGTGCCCGGGATACGCTCGTCCAGGCCAACGCCCTTTTCGATGAGAAAAGATTTTCGGCGGCCGCGGAACTCTACCGGCTTCTCCTGGAGGAATACCCCGGCCTCTACCAGATCCGCCTCAACCTGGCCAACAGCCTCATCGAACTCCAGGACTACGAGCAGGCCGTGGCGGAGTACCTCAAGGTTCTCGAGGGGTTGACCGCCGCGCCGCCGGAGAAGCGGGATGTCAAGAGCATCGCCCAGGTCTACGCCAGCATCGGCGAAGCCCATCTGTCCCGGGACGACTTCCAGGAGGCGGAAGACTACTTCAAGAAATCCCTGGAGATCAACCCATCCGATCCAGCCCTTCCCTTCAACATGGCGGAGATCCTCATGCATGCCGGCAAGGCCGAAGAGGCCATCCGCTACTACGAAATGGCCGTCCTTCTCCAACCGGACTCGCCCAAAGTCTATCTCAAGCTCGGCTACGCTTGGCTGAACCGGGGCGACAACGCCAAGGCCGTCGAAGCCTTCAAGAAAGTCCTGGAGGTCGCTCCGGCCGACGATCCGGACGCGGAGCTGGCCCGAGACATCCTCAAAGCGCTCGGCGCCATCAACTAACGGCTTCCCCGTTCCCCTGAAAAAAAAGGGGGACACCCGCGAGG
>JBAUIH010000037.1:0-4907 GCA_049682755.1 Candidatus Aminicenantales bacterium
ACCGGCGACGGAGTCAACGACGCCCCGGCCTTGCGCAAGGCCAATATCGGCGTGGCTATGGGATCGGGGACGGACGTGGCCAAGGAAACGGCCTCCATGATCGTCACGGACGACAATTTCGCTTCGATCGTCGCCGGCATCAAGGAAGGCCGGTTCGCCTATGACAACGTCCGCAAGGTCACCTATCTCCTCATTTCCACCGGCGCCGCGGAGATCATTCTGTTCGCTCTGGCCATCCTTTTCGGCCTGCCGCTTCCCCTCTTCGCCGTCCAGCTTCTCTGGCTCAACCTGGTCACGAATGGCATCCAGGACGTGGCCCTTGCCTTCGAGGGAGGAGAGCCGGGGGCGATGTCCCGGCCGCCGCGCTCCCCGAAAGAGGGCATCTTCAACTCGCTGATGGTCCAACAGACGGTCGTATCGGGATTCACCATCGGGCTTGTGGCTTTCGGGGCCTGGTCGTGGCTCCTCAAATTAGGCTTTGAGCAGTTCGCCGCCCGAAATAAGCTTGTTCTCCTGATGGTGCTTTTTGAAAACTTGCACGTCTTCAATTGCCGGTCGGAATACGAGTCGGCCTTCCGAGTGCCCCTCCGGCGCAATGTCATTCTGGCCTTCGGAGTCGTCGCCGCCCAGGGCCTTCACCTTCTCGCCATGCAGGTTCCCTTTATGCGGGCGGCTCTGCGAACCTCTCCCGTCTCCATCAAGGAATGGCTTATTCTCCTTGGCCTGGCTCTTTCGGTGCTGGCGGCCATGGAAATTTTCAAGATAGTGAAAAGAGCCGCGAAGCCGCGTCCGGCCAAATCCTCAGGCCGCGAGGAGAAGCCATGAAGAAAGAGCGCCTGTTCATTCGCAATTTCGAGGCGGGTAGCTACCTGGAGACTTTCTTCATCACGGCCGTCGCCGCCATCCTGGTCATCCGGGCCTTTCTCAAACTAACCGGCTATCCCAAGTTGGGCGGAGAAAAGCTTCATCTCGCCCACGTGCTCTGGGGAGGGCTTTTCATGCTCATGTCCATCCTGATCTTCCTGGTCTTTCTGGGGAAGTGGCGGGAGCGCCTGGCGGCCGTCGTCGGCGGCGTGGGCTTCGGGTATTTCATTGACGAGGTCGGGAAGTTCATCACTTCCGACAACGATTATTTTTTCAAGCCCTCCGTCGCCGTGATGTATCTCGTCTTCATTCTGATTTTCGTCGCCATCCGGAGCATTCAGACAGGGCGGCATCACACCCGGCTGGAATACCTGATCAACGCCGTCAGGGAACTGGAAGAAATCGCCGTTCATGAGCTGGACGAGGAGGAAAAAAGCAGGATCCTATTTTATTTGAGCAAGAGCCGGACCGACCACCCGTTGGTCTCCCCCTTGCGAAAGGTGGTCGGTGAGACCGAGGCGCTTGAAGTCCGGTCCTTCGGGTTCATCAGAAGATGGAAAAGCGCGCTCACGGCCCATTACCGGAGGATCGCCGGCACACGCTGGTTTCATCTCGGCATCGTCGTATTCTTTCTTGTTCAACTCCTGGTCAGCGTGTCTTATGTTGTCGTCCTGGTCTTTTTCCGGGGTTTGGGGTGGGCCCAAATCCTGCATATTGGGATTTTTGACAGGATCGCCCTGCGGCTTCAGGGCTTGTCTTTCATCGACTGGGCGGAGCTGGCCTCCTCTCTGATTTCCGCGGTTTTTATCTTTCTGGGAATCCTCTTCCTGGCGCGCAACCGGTGGGCGGCGCTGAGGATGTTTGAGCGGTCCATCCTGATTTCGATCTTTCTCACACAGGTCTTTATTTTTTACCGGCAACAGTTTGCCGCGCTCCTGGGTTTGGCCTTCAATCTCCTCATCCTGGCCGCGCTCCGCTTCATGCTGGAAAAGGAGGAGGCGAATGCTCTTTCCCGAGTCTGACCCTTGTCGGGATAGGCATCATCCTGCTGGCCCTTTCCATCGGTTACTATCTCATCCGCCGAAGCCACAAGGAGCGGGGGCAACCACAATTTTAATTCACCCGCAGCGGGAAGCCACGACCCGAGAAAACGTGCAAGATAAGAAACCGAGGACACGAAAAACCCTGCCGGTCCCATCGGGATCCTTTTTAATGAGGTGATGACTCATGAAAGAACGGCGCGCCATCGCTTATTTTTCAATGGAGATCGGGCTGGATCCGGCGATGCCGACTTACAGCGGCGGCCTGGGCGTTCTCGCGGGAGATACAATCCGGTCCGCCGCCGACCTCGAGGTGCCGATGGTGGGTGTCACGCTCCTCCATCGCCGGGGTTATTTTCGTCAGAGGCTAGACCAGACGGGATGGCAGAAAGAAGAGCCGGAAGAATGGGTTATCGGGGATTTCTTGGAGGAGATGCCGCCGAGAATAAGCGTAATCATCGAGGGGAGGACCGTCCAGGTGCGTGCTTGGAAGTTCGATGTCCGCGGCGTCGGCGGGTTCATCGTACCCGTGTACTTCCTGGATACCGACCTTCCGGAAAATGATGACTGGGACCGGACGCTGACCCATTTTCTTTACGGAGGAGATGAGCGCTACCGTCTCTGCCAGGAGGCCATCCTCGGGATCGGAGGGGTGAAGATGCTCCGGGCTCTCGGCAGCCGCGGGATCGAGCGGTTTCACATGAACGAAGGGCATTCGAGTTTTCTGACCTGGGAACTCCTGCAGGAAGAAGCGCGCAAAGGAGGCCGGTCCTCCATCATCGCGGCGGATATTGAAGCCGTCAGAGAAAAATGCGTTTTCACCACACACACTCCCGTTCCCGCCGGACATGACAAATTCCCCATCGACTTGGTGAAGCGTGTTCTTGGATCTCGCGGAATCGTCCCCGAGACAAAAGACCTTTTTTGCCACCAGGGACTTCTCAACATGACCTGCCAGGCTCTCAACATGAGCCGCTATGTCAACGGGGTCGCCAAGAAACACGGTGAGGTCTCGAGTCTGATGTTTGCCGGCTATTCCATCGACGCCATCACCAACGGCGTCCATGCCGGGACCTGGACGTCTGGGTCATTTCAGGAACTCTATGACCGGTATTTCCCCGGATGGAGGGAAGACAATTTCAGCCTGAGATATGCTCTCACCCTCCCCAGGGAAGACGTTTGGGAGGCGCATCAAAAGGCGAAGAAAGCGTTGATCGAACGGGTCCGGCTTCAGGCCGGGATCGCCATGGACCCGGGCGTCCTGACGATCGGCTCTGCCCGGCGGGCCACCTCATACAAAAGAGGCGATCTCGTCTTCCTCGACCTGGACGGGCTCAGGAGCGTTATCAAGAACGCAGGGCCATTGCAGGTGGTTCTTGGAGGAAAGGCTCACCCCCGGGATCAGGCCGGCAAGGAGCTCGTCCAACGCATTTTTCAGGCAATCGAAGCGCTCAGAAATGAGGCCAAGATCGCTTACCTCGAAAATTATGACATGGAACTGGGGAAAGCGATCACCTCGGGCGTGGACCTCTGGCTCAACACACCTCAACCTCCCCTGGAAGCCTCGGGAACGAGCGGGATGAAAGCGGCCCTCAATGGAGTCCCGAGCTTAAGTGTTCTGGATGGATGGTGGATCGAGGGCCACCTCGAAGGAGTCACCGGATGGTCCATTGGAGAGACCGGCTCCGGCGCGGGAGAAAACGGGAGCCGTTCCCGGGATGCCTCGTCTCTTTATGGTAAATTGGAGCATGTCATTCTGCCTCTATTCTATCGCGATCGAAGCCGTTATCTGGACGTCATGCGGAACTGTATCGCCGTCAATGGTTCTTTTTTCAATACCCAGCGGATGGTCCAGCAGTATGTCCTGAAGGCATACTTTCGGTAGGCTTAAGCCTGGCGAGGGGAGGCGCGGGCGCGGTCTCCGCCCTGTACATCCCTTTTTGCCGTTATCTTCTCACTTTTTTCCCGAAGGCGGCGCTATTTATCATAAAGAAGGTGGCAAATTCCGGCGATCTCCTTGAGCTCCAGGACTAAGGAAATGCCGGCACCCGGCTTGTCCAGCTCCCCTGCCTGAATGATGGCACCCAGCACTTTCTGGGTCTTGCTCCTGGGCACAGCCGTCAGGACGATTTCCTTTTCAGGCTCAATCGGGATCCCGAGCAGGGATTTCCTTTCATGGATGCCCGTGCCTCGGCCGAAAACGATCGTTCCCCCTTCCGCTCCCGCCTCCCGGGATGCGCTGATGATGTTTTCCGAGTGGCCGCGGTTAACGATGGTGACGATGAGGTCATAAGAGAGTATCATTTCCGTTTCCCCTTTTTTCTTGAATAGACGAGCCCGAGGGCCATCAAAGACAGGATGGGCGCCAGGGCGACAAGCGCGATCAGGCCGAGCCCGTCGAGGACGGGATGGCGGTGCTCGAGAGCTTCCGCCGCTCCAATGGACAGGGCCATGACGAAAGTGACGGTCATGGGGCCGGTCGCGACCCCTCCCGAGTCGAAGGCGATGGAAATAAACGTCGGGTCCGAGAATTTGAGCATGAGCATGGCGACGATATACCCCGGGATGACAAAATAACCGAGGGGGATTCCGGTCAGAAGGCGAACCATCCCGAGGGCGACGAAAACGGCTACGCCCAGCGACAGGATAATGATGATCAGCCTGGCCCGGATGGCGCCGCTGGAGGCCTTTTCGACCTCGTAGCCCAGGATCCTCACGGCGGGCTCGGCAAAAGTGGCCACGAGGCCGAAACAGAATCCAATGGGAAGGAGCAGCCACTTGTGCTCCATGGCGCCGAGCGCCTCGCCGATCCGTGCCCCGACGGGCAGGAAGCCGACTTTGACGCCCTGGAGGAAAAGCGTCAGACCGAGGAACGACAGGAGGATCCCCTTGGCCATATTCGCCAGGGACCGCCGGGGAAGGCGCAGAAAAAAGATCTGGAAGAAGCCGAAGAAGAGGGCCAGCGGGATCAACGCGACCAGGACCTCGAGAGCGACGTTCCCC
>JBAUIH010000038.1:0-7945 GCA_049682755.1 Candidatus Aminicenantales bacterium
GTGCTCAAATCGGAGGGGAATTTCAACAACCGGCTCGGCCTGCCGCTGTCCCTGCTCAAGTACCGGCCGGGTCAGGAAATTGCCGTGCTGGAGATGGGGACGAGTGGGCCCGGCGAAATCCTGGCCCTGACCCGGACCGCTCCTCCAGACGTTGCGGTCATCACCAACGTCCACCCGGTCCATCTGGAATTCTTCCACACCCTGGAGGCCATCGCTCAAGCCAAGAAAGAGATCCTGGAGGGCGCGAAGCCCGACGGAACCGCCGTCCTCAACGGCGACGACGAGCGGGTCAAGGAAATCGGACGGGACTGGACAGGCCGGCGAATCACTTTCGGGTTCTCCGCGGGCTGCGACATCCAGGCCATGTCCGTCCGGAAAATGGGTGAGGCAGGAATGGTTTTCAAATTGCGGCTGGCGGACAGAACCGAGGAGGTTAATTTTCCTTTCTACTACGAAGATTATGTCTCCAACCTGCTGGCGGCCGTCGGGGCCGCTCACGCCCTGTCTCTTCCTTTCGAGGCCATTATCGAATCGATCCCTCGTCTTTCGCCCTCCCCGGGGAGAGGAAGATTGATCCGTCTCGGCCGCGATCGTCTGCTCGTCGATGACTCCTATAACTCAAGCCCGAAAGCCCTCGAGGCGGCGCTTAAGGGGCTGGCCGCCCTCCCCGCCAGGAGGAGAATCGCCGCCCTTGGAGACATGCTCGAGCTCGGCCCGGAAGAAATCGACTTTCACCTCCAGGCGGGGAAGCAGATCGTCGCCCACGGCTGGGACGAACTCTGGACGATCGGGCCGCTGGCCCGCCATATCGCCGCGGGGGCTCTGGCCGCGGGCCTGCCGGAGAACCGGGTCCGGACGTTCACAACCTCGGAAGAGGCCGCCGCCGGGATATCCTCTCTCGTCCGCGAGGGAGACCTCATTCTGGTCAAAGGCTCCCGGGGAATCAAGACCGAGCTCCTCGTCGAAAGACTAAAAAAGGACTTCAAGGAGAGCTGAGGTGTTGCACTGGCTACTCGTCCCGTTGCGCGAATACGTCTCCTTTTTCAATGTGTTCCGCTACATCACGGTGCGCACGGCGTTGGCGGGGATAACCGCTCTCTTCGTCAGTTTCATCCTCGGCCCCTGGTTCATCCGGATGATGAAAAAGCGCCAGATCGGTCAGGAGATACGCCCCGACGGCCCGCAGTCCCACCAGGCCAAGAAAGGCACCCCTTCCATGGGCGGCCTCCTGATCATCGGCTCGACCCTCATCCCGACGCTTCTCTGGGGAAACCTGGACAATCCGTACGTCTGGATGGGGATGATCACCCTCCTCGGCTTCGGAGGCATCGGTTTCTGGGACGATTACCTCAAAGTCAAAAAGCGCCGGTCCCTGGGGCTCAAGGTCCGGACCAAGCTGCTCCTTCAGTTCGGCTTGGCCGGAGCGATCGGCCTGGCCCTCGTCTATATCGGGATGACCGACGGCTTCAGCCTGAACCTGAGCTTCCCCTTCTTCAAAAAATGGGTCCCTTACCTGGGCTGGCTCTATCTGCCCTGGATCATCTTTATTTTGATGGGTTCGTCGAACGCCGTGAACCTGGCCGACGGCCTGGACGGCCTGGCCATCGGTTTGACGTTCATCAGTGCCACTGCCCTCACGGCCTTGACCTATATCGCCGGCCACGTCAATTACTCGAATTATCTGAATATCGCTTATGTCGCTCAGGCGGCCGAGCTGACCGTTTTCGCCGGCGCGCTGTCCGGCGCCTGCCTGGCCTTTTTATGGTTCAACTGCCATCCGGCCCAGGTCTTCATGGGAGATGTGGGCGCCCTCTCGCTCGGCGCGACGCTGGCCGTCATCACCATCCTGATCAAGCAGGAATTTCTCCTCTTTGCGGTCGCCGGGGTGTTCATCCTGGAAGCGGTCTCCGTGCTTCTCCAGGTGGGTTATTTCCGGATATCGGGAGGCAAGCGCATCTTCAAAATGGCTCCCCTGCACCATCATTTCGAGCTCGCCGGCTGGCGGGAGGAGCAGGTCGTTGTCAGGTTCTGGATCCTGGGGATCATCTTCGCGCTGTTCAGCCTGGCGACTCTAAAGTTGAGATAGACATGAACCTCGCGGGAAAGAATGTGTTGATCGTCGGTTTCGGGAAGACGGGAGAAGCCCTGGCCGCTTTTCTGGTCCGCCGGGGAGCCCGGGTGACGGTCAGCGAGATCCGGGAAGAAGAAGCGCTCGGCCGGAAGCCGGCGCTGTGGAAACGCAGGAACGTTCTCTTCGAGACCGGCCGGCACCTTCCCTTAACCTTCCTCAAAGCCGACCTCATCATCCCCAGCCCGGGAGCCGCCGCTCTTCCCGAGATCAAGGCGGCCGAAAAAGCAGGCGTCCAGGTTTTGTCGGAGATCGAGCTGGCCGCCCGCTTCCTCAAGGGAAAAATCGTGGGAATCACCGGCACAAACGGCAAATCGACGACCGCGACTCTGGCCCACAAAATCCTCAAGGAGGCCGGGTGCCCTGCCCACCTGGCGGGAAATATCGGCACCCCCTTGATCTCGTTTGTCGAAAGGAGCCGGGACCACCATGTCTATGTCACCGAGATCTCGAGCTTCCAGCTCGAGCACATCGATATCTTCCGGCCGTCCGTATCGATGTTCCTCAACATTTCCCAGAACCATCTGGATTGGCATGGGACGTTCGAAGAGTATTTCAGCGTCAAAAAGCGACTGGTCCTGAACCAGGGTCCGGGCGATATCGCCATCCTCAATGCCGACGACCGGCTGGTCAGCGGATTGGCCCGGAATATCCGGGCCCAGATTTTTCTTTTCAGCCGCCGCCGGGAGGTCCGCCGGGGGTGCTTCCTCAAGGACGGGTGGATCATCTTGCGCGATGGAGAAAAGGAGGAAAAGCTCATGAGGGCGGGCGAAATCCCCCTCCCCGGTCTTCATAACCTGGAGAATGCCCTGGCCGCGGCCCTCGTCGGCTGGATCCTGGGAGCGGGGATACAGACGATGCAATCCTCGATCCGGACATTCTGCGGCCTCGAACACCGCCTGGAACATGTCCTCTCCGTGCGCGGTGTCGAGTTCATCAATGATTCCAAGGCGACGACGGTCGATGCCACGATCAAGGCGCTCCAGAGTTACGGCCGCAGAACGGTCCTCATCCTGGGAGGTCGGGACAAGGGAGCTGATTTTCGGCTCCTCCGCCGGCCGCTGAAAAAGACCGTCAAGCAAGTGATCCTCTTGGGCGAGTCCACGGACAAAATCGCAGCGGCGCTGCGGGGCGTCGTCCAATTAGTGGAGGCCGGGTCAATAGGCGAAGCCGTTCGCCTGGCTTTCGCAGCCGCCGAGAGGGGAGACATCGCCCTGCTGGCACCGGCCTGCACAAGCTTCGACATGTTCAAGGATTTCGAAGCCAGGGGGCGCGCCTTCAAACGGGAAGTTCGGAAGCTCAAGGACTCTCTCCAAGGGAAGAAGACATAAGCGATGGAGATATTCAGGTCTTTCGGCTTCGACAAGCCGCTCTTCGGAATTACCGTCATCCTTCTGGTCGCCGGTTCGATCATGGTGTTCAGCTCTTCGGCCGTCCTGGCGAGCCAGCAGCACAACCAATATCTCTATTTCTTCATTCAACAGCTCATCGGCGCAGCGGCGGGCCTGGCGCTCCTCGCCTTCATCCTCACCGTCCGGAAGCCCTTCTACCAGAGCGGCGCCGTTGTCTACGCGCTTCTCGTCCTGTCGGTCTCTCTCCTCGCCGCCTGTTTCATCATGCCGTCGATCGCCCGGGTCAACCGCTGGGTCAGTCTTTTCGGCCTCCGCTTCCAGCCCTCTGAGCTGGCCAAAATCAGCCTGGTCCTCTTTCTTGCCCACTACCTGGAGAGGAAAAAAGACCGTCTCGACGAATGGCGGGTCCTGCTCTTCCCGATCGGAGTCATGGCCGTGACGACATTGCTGATCATCAAGGAGCCCGACTACGGGACGGCCCTGCTCATCTTCGTCAGCGGCGGGCTGATGTTTTATCTCGGGGGAGTCAAGCTCCGCTATTTGGCCTTGCTCGGCGCCGCGGCCGTCGTTGTGTTCGGCATCTTTCTTTTTTCGGCCCGCTACCGGGTCGACAGGATCACCAGCTTTATGTCGCCTGAAAAAGACATCATGGGGAAGGGCTTCCAGCCCTATCAATCCAAGCTCGCCGTGGGCTCGGGTGGGCTCGTCGGCGTCAGCTTGGGCGAGAGCCGGCAGAAACTCTATTTCCTTCCCTATGCCCATACGGACTTCATCTATGCCATCCTGGGCGAGGAGTTCGGCCTCCTCGGCACGGTGACTATCCTCCTCCTCTTTCTCGCCTTCCTCTGGAGAGGACTGGTCATAAGCGCAAGGGCCCCAACTCCGGCCGCACAACTGGCGGCCGTCGGGTTGACTCTGATCATCTGCATCCAGGCTCTTCTGAACATCACCGTGGTCCTGGGGATGGGCCCCGCCAAGGGAGTCCCTCTTCCTCTGATCAGTTTCGGCCGCTCCTCCCTGGTCTGCACCCTGGCGGCCATCGGCATCATCCTGAACATCTCTCAGCGCAAAAAATCGGCGGGAACGAATTCATGAAGGCACGAAGGATCGTGATCAGCGGAGGCGGGACAGGAGGCCATCTCTACCCGGCCTTGGCGGTCGGACACAAACTCAAGGAGAAAGATCCCGCCATCCGCCTGACCTTCATCGGCAGTCACCGCCCCATAGAAAAGAACTTGATGGAAAAGCACGGCGCCCACTTCATCCCGATGAGGATCGAAGGGATCAAAGGACGCGGCCTGAAAGGCCTGAAGACGGTGCTCGGTCTCCCCTGCACGCTCTTTCGGTCGGTCCTCCTCCTGCTGCGTTTCAAGCCGGGGCTGGTCATCGGGGTTGGTGGATACAGCTCGGGGCCCATCGTTCTGGCGGCCGCCTGGCTCGGGATTCCCACCCTGATCCTCGAGCAGAATCTCGTGCCGGGTTTTACCAACCGCCTGCTCATCCGTTGGGTGAGGAAGGCCGTGGTCGCTTTCGAGAATTCCCTGGTCCACTTCAAGGGAAAGGCGGTTTTCCTGGGTAACCCGGTCCGTGAAGAATTCTATCGGATCCGGCCGAAGCCGCGGACCGAAACGCTCACTCTCCTTGTTTTCGGAGGAAGCCAGGGCTCCCGGGTTCTCAATGAAACCATGGTCGCCGCCCTTCCCCTACTCGCGGCCGAAAAAGGCCGGCTGCGCATCTTTCACCAGACGGGAGAGGCCGAATTCAAAAAGGTGAAGGAGGGTTATGTTCAAAACGGTTTTCAAGACGCCGAGATCGCCCCTTTCTTTCATGACATGGCCGGCTGTTTTGAAAAATCCGACCTGGTCATCGGCCGGGGCGGCGCCACGACCATCGCCGAGCTCATCGTGGCCCGGAAGGCGGCCGTGCTCGTCCCGTTCGCCCTGGCCTCGGAAGATCATCAGGTCAAGAACGCCCGAGAACTGGCGCGGGTGGACAGCGCCGAGGTGATCCTTGAAAAAGATCTCTCTCCCGGGCTGCTGGCGAACCGGATTCTTCATTATCTGGATCACCCGGAGAGGATCACCGCCATGGAGAAAAACCTGGCCGCTCTGAAGACCGAGGACCCGGCGGGACGGATCGCCGAATTGTGTTTTGATCTCCTGGAGGCGAAGGCATAGGAGGCCGCCGTGCTCAAATCGATCTATCGGAAGCTCAAGCACATCCACATGATCGGCATCGGCGGGACAGGCATGAGCGGAATCGCCGAAGTGCTTCTCAACCTCGGCTACCGGGTCTCGGGGTCCGACCTTCAAACGACCGACGTCACCCGCCGCCTGGCCGGGCTCGGAGCCCGGGTGCATAAAGGCCACAAGGCGGAGCGCGTGCACGGAGCGGATGTGGCCGTCATCTCCTCGGCCGTCAAGGAGGACAACGTCGAGGTCCAGGAGGCCCGAGGACTCAAGATCCCGGTGATCCCCCGGGCCGAGATGCTGGCCGAACTGATGAGGATGAAATACGGCATCGCTGTGGCCGGTTCCCACGGCAAGACGACGACGACCTCGATGGTCGCCCTCGTCCTCGAGCACGGCGGGTTCGACCCGACGATCATCGTCGGCGGCCGGCTGAACACGGTCGGCGCCAACGCCAAACTCGGGGCCGGCGATTTCATCGTCGCCGAGGCCGACGAAAGCGACCGCTCTTTTCTCTATCTCTCGCCGTTCATCGCCGTCCTGACTAATATCGACGACGAACATCTCGACCAGTACAGGACCGTCGAGGAGATCAAAAGAACGTTCGTCAACTTCGCCAACAAAGTCCCCTTCTATTGCCCGATCATCCTCTGCCTCGACGACCCGAATCTCCAGAGCCTCATCCCCCTGCTCGAGCGCCGGCTCATCACTTACGGTTTCTCCACCCAGGCGGATATATTCGCCCGCGACCACAGTTTCGCCGAGTTCCGGAGCGTCTCGGCGCTCTACCGCAAGGGGAAAAAACTCGGGACGTTGAAACTCCAGGTCCCGGGCATGCACAACATCTCCAACGCCATGGCCGCTGTCGCCGTCGGACTCGACCTCGACATCCCTCCGAAGGTCATCCTCCGGGCGATGGAAGATTATACCGGGATCGGGCGGAGGTTCGAGCTGAAGAAGAAGGTTGACGATATCATGATCGTCGAGGACTACGGCCATCATCCGTCCGAAATCCGGACGACACTGGATGCGGCCAAGCGGGGATTCGCGCGCCGCCTGGTCGTCGTCTTCCAGCCGCACCGGTACACACGGCTAGCGCTTCTCATGGACAATTTCGCCACGGCCTTCAACCAGGCGGACGTCCTGGTCGTGACGGAGGTCTATCCGGCCGGCGAAGCGCCCCTCCCCGGGATCACCGGCCAAGCACTCTATGAAGAAATCAAACGTTTTGGCCACAGGGATGTCCATTTCGAGCCCAGCCTCAAGAAGGTGCCGCGGCTGCTCAGGCGACTGGCCCGCCCCGGAGACATCATCCTGGCTCAGGGCGCCGGCAATATTACCAGGACGGTTCCCGAGATCATCTCCGCGCTGGAGGTCAAACGCTGACCATGGCCATCGTCAACGTCTCGCTCAGGAACCGCACCCTGTCCATTTATGGGCAGCCGCTCGAATTCAAGCGCGCCCGCGCCAAGGCGCCGGTCAAGAGGGTCCAGCGGAAACTCACCGTCCGGGCAAGACATATCGTCCTTTTTTTCACCGTTCTTGCCGGCTTCTTTTTCGGCCTGACCAGAGCATATCTTCACCTCGTCAGTTGCGACGATTTCACGGTCAGAAAGATCGAGGTCGCCTCCCGACGGGATTTCGTCAGCCGGGAGATCCGGGCGTTTCTCGATTCTTCGAGGTTCGGCAACCTTCTTCTCCTCGATATCAGGGTCCTCAGGGATCGGATCGAGTCGCACCGTTGGGTCAAGGAGGCGCGGGTGCGCAAGGTCTTTCCGTCCTCCCTGAAGGTCGAAATCACGGAGAGGGAGCCGGCGGCACTGCTGAAGATCGGAGAAAGTTACCTGATGATCGACGAAGACGGGGTCGGCCTGGAAAGACTGGCGGCGCGGGAAAATACCGACCTTCCGGTGCTTCTCGACAGGTCGTTCTTCCAAAGCCGCTACCGCGACAAAATCGTCCTGGCCTGGCGCTGCTTGAGCGCCTTGACCCCGGAACAACGCCGGGAGATCGAGGCTCTGGACTTGAGCGAGAATCGCTCCGTGGGAGTTTTCCTGCGGGGATTGACGACCCGTTTTATCCTCGGCGGAGAACGCTTCTCGGAAAGGCTTTCTTTCATCCGCTCTAACTGGGCTGAGCTGGAAGGGCGGAACGGAGCGCTTGAATACGTGGACCTGCGTTTTGATGACCGCATCATTTTCAAGCCGCTCCCGGCGCTGGAGTTGGCGGCCATTCCCAACACCCAAGAGGAGGTGAACTAATGCCCAAGAACAGCT
>JBAUIH010000039.1:0-7797 GCA_049682755.1 Candidatus Aminicenantales bacterium
GCAGGGAGCCGCCTTAAAGCCCCCGTAGCGGAAGGGGGACCCGTCGTTTTCGACGGGGGGAACCGACGGGACTGGTTCCCCGGGGTGCGGGGGCTAGGGGCAGGTTCCTGCGCCAAATGCAAATTTAAAAATGGAAATGCGCACGTCTCACTTCCCGACCTTGGTCAACGGCGCTGGGTATGGTAATATATCCGGCGTGAAAACCGAACTCGAAGAGGTCCTGGAAAAAGTCTCGCAGGGAAAAATGTCCCCCCGGGAGGCTTTCCTGAAATTGAAGGACTATCCCTACCAGGACCTCGGTTTCGCCAAGATCGATCACCACCGGGAAGTCCGCAAAGGATTCCCCGAGATCATCTTCGGCCAGGGAAAGACCGAAGTCCAGATCATCGAGATCGCCCGTGAGATCTATAAAAGGGGCAACAGCCTGCTCATCACCCGGGCCGGCCCGGAGGTTTATCGGAAGATCAGATCGAAAATTCCGGGCTGCCGCTACAATCCCCTGGCCAAAACCATCACTCTGAAAAAAAAGCGCCCCGCCCCGGGCCGGGGGAAAATCGTCATCATGACAGCCGGAACGTCGGATATCCCGGTGGCCGAAGAAGCCTTTGTCACCTGCGAGATGCTGGGAAACGAAGCGGAAAGGATCTATGACGTCGGTGTCGCCGGGATCCATCGCCTCTTCGGGGAGATGGAGAAAGTGAGACAAGCCCGTCTGATCATCGCCGTGGCGGGAATGGAGGGCGCCCTTCCCAGTGTTCTGGCCGGACTGGTCAGCGCGCCCATTATCGCCGTTCCCACCAGCGTCGGTTACGGAGCAAGCCTCAAGGGCATCTCTGCCCTCCTCGCTATGCTCAATTCCTGCTCGGGAGGTGTGGCCGTGGTGAACATTGACAACGGATTCGGGGCCGCTTACCTGGCCAGCCTGATTAACCATCTTTAAAAATGTTGAAAAGCAAGGACATTCGGGCCCGCCGCGCTTGACAACGGAGCGGTCCCTCCCTATATTTACTGAGACTTTTTCCCCCTGACCGGCGCCACGCATGGAGATCATCGACCAGATCAGACAAGCCGCCGATATCGTCGAGATCGCATCTCTTTATACATCATTGAAAAGACGCGGCCGGAAACACGTCGGACTCTGCCCGTTCCATTCGGAAAAGGACCCGTCCTTCACCGTCGACGCGGAGAAACAGCTCTTCCACTGCTTCGGTTGCGGCGTGGGAGGCGACGTTTTCACGCTGGTCATGGAGAAGGAAAACCTCACCTTTCCGGAGGCGTTGAGTCACCTGGCGGAGAGGTATCATATCCCGATGCCCCAGAAGACCAGGCTATCCCCCGAACTTCAAAAGCTCGAGGAGAAGGTCTATAAGGTCAATGAGCTGGCCCTGGCTTTTTTCCGCCGCAACCTATTCCAGACGAGGGAGGGCGAAACCGCCCTGGCCTACTTGAAAAAAAGAGGCCTCTCTTCCGACACTCTCGAAACTCTCAAGGTCGGCTACGCGCTGACCTCATGGAACGCTCTATTGGACCACTTCCGCGGAAGAGGGACAGACCTTTCCCTTCTGGAAAAGGCCGGCCTTGTTCTTCCCGGTCAAAAGAGAGCCGAACATTACGACCGTTTCCGCGGCCGGGTCATTTTCCCCATTTTCGGCCTGACGGGTAAAACCGTTGCTTTCGGCGGCCGGATGATCGCCGAGGCCACGCCCAAATACCTCAATTCCCCCGATACGCCGGTCTATTCCAAAGGAAAGGTGCTCTATGGACTGAACTGGACCAAAGAAGCCGTCCGGGAGGCCGGAGAGCTTATCCTGGTCGAAGGTTACACCGATTTCGCCTCTCTTTATCAAGCGGGCATTCGGAATATCGCCGCTTCGCTGGGGACCGCCCTGACCCCTCATCAGGTCGCCCTGGCGATGCGGTTCGCGCCCCGGATCATCATCAACTATGACGGCGATTCGGCCGGGAAGATGGCCGCCCTCCGGGCCGTCTCTCTGTGTTTCGAAAAGGCCGTCCAGGCTCAGGTTCTCGTTCTGCCTCAAAACCTCGATCCGGACGGTTTCATCCGGAAATCCGGACCTCAACCTTATTTTGACCTGATCAAGAAGAGTGTGTCCGGGCTCCAATTTCTGATCGACATGACGACCCGGACGGGACGGATGAACGTGCCCGAGGAAAAGTCCAGGATCATCAGGACAATCGTCACCGAGCTCGACAAAATCCCCGACCCGATCGCGAAGAGCGAATACCTCCGGCAGGCCGGGGATCGTTTGGGAGTGGAGGAGGCGCTTCTCCGCCGGATCACCGAAAAACGGGCACCCGAAAAGACCGGGGAGGAAAAAAAGCTTCTTTATCCTGCCGAAAAGATGCTTCTCCAGATTCTGCTCGAAGACCAGAAGCTGGCCGCCGACCTCCTGAGACAAGTCCAGAAAGAAGACTTCCGCGGACTGAGGAGCGAGGGGGCGCTGGTTTTTATTCTGGACTGCGCGCGTCAGGGGAAAAGGGTTCTGTTGTCCGAGCTGAGCAGTGCCGTTGGGCCCGAACTCTGGCGGCAGGTCTCGGAGATGATGCAGGAAAGGTCGCGGCCGGGCACTCCCGAGGAAGTTTTGGACTGTCTAAAGACCCTCCGCAGAACGGCGCTCGAGGCCCGGCTGCGCGCCCTCCAAAAGGAGGTCGAACGCTGCGAAAGAAACGGGGAGAAGGAAAAATTAGCAGGGCTTCTCTCCCAAAAACAAGACCTGACGAGGCAAATCCTGGCGATGTGATATAATGTTTTTTAGCTTGAGGTGAATGTTTTGTCGACCGACCAGAAGTATCGAAGAGAAGACATCGATCAGCTCCTCACCAAGGGAAGAAAACAGGGCTATCTTCTTTTTGAGGAGATCGATAAGACATTCCACGAGGAGACGGGCTCGGCAGAGAATTTCGACGAATTCCTCAGCTCGATGGATGATTATGGGATCAAAATTCTCGGCTTCAAGAAAACCGCCCGCCCCTTCAAGAAAGAGAAGGGCGACCAGGTCGGCGCACCCGGACTGGAGCGGACAACCGACCCGGTCAAACTTTATCTCCGCGAGATGGGCAGCATCTCACTGCTCACCCGGGAAGGCGAAATCGCCATCGCCCGGGAGATCGAACGTGGAGAAAAATCGATCATCAAGGCCCTCTCCAAGACCCGTCTGGTCCTCAATAATGTCCTTGCCCTAGAGGAGCAGATCAAGACAAACCTCCTCATCTTTTTGGAGATGTTCGATCTCAGCGACGATGAAATCACCGAGGACAGGCTGGAGGAAAAGAAAGAGGACGTCCTGTCCAAAATCAAAAATATCCGAGCTCTCTGCCGGAAGCTGGACAACATTCCCAGCGTCAAAAAATACAATCTCGCCCGCGGCCGGATCATCGTCATGATGAGCCGGTTGATCCGGGAGCTCAATATCCGGCCGAGTGAGCGGGAACGGATCATCGATTCTCTGCGGTCGAACCTGAGAAAGATCAACGATCTCGAGGACACCAAGGAAGAACTCCGCCTCGCCCTGAAGCGGGCTCGGGGAAAAAAGAGCCAGGCGGTCCTGAAGCAGAGGCTCAGGGAAGTCAACAAGCAGACGCGGGCTTTCCACAAAGGGGTCGGGCTCGATGCCCAGAATCTGAGGAAAACCCTCCGGGCCATCACCACCGGCAAGAAGATCAGCGACCAGGCTAAAAAAGAGCTTGTGGCCGCCAACCTGAGGCTGGTCGTCTCGATTGCCAAGAAATACAGCAACCGCGGCCTCCAGTTCCTCGACCTCATCCAGGAAGGAAACATGGGCTTGATGAAGGCGGTCGACAAGTTCGAGTACCGAAGGGGGTATAAGTTCTCGACTTATGCCACCTGGTGGATCCGTCAGGCCATCACCCGGGCCATTGCCGATCAGGCCCGGACCATCAGGATCCCCGTCCACATGATTGAGACCATCAACAAACTCATTCGGGTGTCCCGCAGCCTGGTCCAGGAGATCGGCCGGGAGCCGACGAGCGAAGAGATCGCCAGAAAGATGGACATGCCGGTGAACAAAGTCCGCAAGATCATCAAGATCGCCCAGGAACCGATCTCTCTCGAAACCCCCATCGGTGAGGAGGAGGACAGCCACCTCGGGGATTTCATCGAGGACAAGCTGATGCCCTCGCCTCCCGACACGGTCATCCATATCAACCTTCGTGAACAGATCGAGGAAGCCCTCAAATCCTTGACCGAAAGAGAGGCCAAGGTCCTGAAGATGCGCTTCGGGCTGGGGGACGGAAACGAGCACACCCTGGAAGAGGTCGGACAACAGTTCAAAGTCACCCGTGAGCGGATCCGCCAGATCGAGGCCAAAGCCTTGCGCAAGCTCAAGCATCCCAGCCGCAGCCGGAAGCTCCGCTCCTTCACCAACAACCATTAAGGGGACGTCCCCCAGTGTGCCATCCCCACTCCCTTCACAGTCATTGCATGACCCATCAAAAGCAGGGTGGCACTTCGGGGAACTTCCCCCTGTGTTTGACTATCCGGGACGGATTTGTTATAAGAAGGCGGAGGGCCTATAGCTCAGCGGTAGAGCTACCGGCTCATAACCGGCAGGTCCCAGGTTCGAATCCTGGTAGGCCCATGCCGATTTCGAGGAAGAGATGTGGAAATCGATTTCGAGAAGCTGATCAAGCTCCAGCAATTGGATATGGAGATCCGGCAGCTCTCTCTCTTCCTCGAAGGCATCCCTCCTCAGATCGAAAGCATCGACAAGAAGATCGCAGATAGCAGCCTGATCGCGGCCACGGCCAGAGAGAAGATGACCTGGAGCCAGAAAAAAAGACGCGAGCTCGAGGCCGAAGTCAAGGACTTCAAGGCTCAGATCGGAAAATATAAGCGCCAGCTGAACGAAGTCAAAACAAACAAAGAATATACGGCCCTTCTTAGGGAGATCGATGAATCCGAAAGGAGAGTGGATCGCCTTGAGGAGGCGTTCATCTCCGAAATGCTTCTCGAGGATAACATCCAGAGGGACATCCAGGAAGCCAACCGGAAACTCGCCGAAACCCAGGAGATCCTATCCATGGAAAAAGAGGCGATTTACCGGAAGAAGAAGCAAGCCGAGGAGAGAATACAGGAGCTTGGCCGGAGCAAAACCGCTCTCCTCCCGGCGATACCGTTCCCCCAGGTTGATCTCTATGTCAATATATCCCGGAAGAAAAACGGCATCGCCCTCTCCCCCGTCCGGGACGATTTCTGCGACCTCTGCCACGTGCGCATCCGGCCTCAGGTCCTGAATGAACTGCTCTCCAGCCGCAAGCTCATCCTCTGCGAAAACTGCGGCCGTATCCTCTTCCGGCGGGAACAGACCGACGAGAGCACGGCCGAGTCCGGAACGACCGAAGCAAAGGCCAAATAGGCCTACCCGTTATTTTTTTCTTCCTCGTACAAGGCGTCGATCAGCGCTTTGTATTTCTGCTCGACGATGTTCCTCTTGACTTTGAGCGTGGGGGTTATCTCCCCCTTCTCGACCTCGAAGTCCCGGTCGAGGAGAACGATGCGCTTGATCCTTTCGTATTGAGCCAGGTTGGGGGTGGCCCGGTCGATCTCCGCCTTGAGGAAGTTGACGACCTGCTGATTATGGACGAGTTCAGACGGACTGGAGAAGGAGATGCCGCCGGAGCGGGCATAGTCGGCGACCTTGTCGAAGTTGGGCACAACCAGGGCACTGACGAACCGACGCCGGTCGCCGATGACCACGGCGTTGGAGATATAGGGAATGGTTTTGAGAATATTCTCGATAGGCTGGGGAGCGATGTTCTTGCCGCCGGCCGTGACGATGATGTCCTTCTTGCGGTCGGTGATGACTAGGAAGCCGTCTTTGTCGAAATGCCCTATGTCGCCGGTATGGAACCAGCCGCCCTCGAAGGCCTCCCGGGTCTCCGCCTCTTTTTTGTAATAACCTTTCATCACATGAGGGCCGCGGGTCAGGATCTCGCCGTCCGGCGCGATCTTCACTTCCACGCCGGGGATGGGCTTCCCGACCGCTCCGAATCTCATGTGATCGAACGTATTGACGGAGATCACGGGCGAGGTTTCGGTTAAACCGTATCCCTCCAGTATGATGAGCCCCAGGGCGTGGAAGAATTCAGCGATATCCTTGGAAAGGGGCGCTCCTCCGGAGACGAAAAAGCGCACCCGTCCCCCTGTTTTTTCGACGATCTTGGAGAAAACGAGTTTTTGAGCCAGATTCCGCTTCCGTTGGAGCCCCCCGCCGATCGGCTCGTTGTTCAGTTTGCGACGGCCGTACTCCTTGCCCACTTTGAGCGCCCAGAAAAAGATCCTCTTTTTCAAAGACGAACTGGAGAGCACGTTGTCCATGACCTTGGCGTAGATCTTCTCGAAGACACGGGGGACGCTGACCATGATGTTGGGCCGGATCTCCAGCAGGTTCTCCGCCACCGTCTCGATACTTTCGGCATACCCGATCCGGCAGCCCTTGTAAACATAGGTGAAGGTGACCATTCTTTCGAGGACGTGGGAAAGGGGCAGGAAGGAAAGCACGGTGTCCTTGTCGGAGAACTCGATGATCTGCGAAACGGTCATGAGGTTGCTCAGGAAATTGCCATGGGTGAGGATGACTCCCTTTGGCATACCGGTCGTCCCGGAGGTATAAATCAGGGAGGCCTCGTCCTCCGGCCTGACCGCGGCGACCAGGGAATCGAAAAGCTCCGGGTTCTTCTCGTCGAGCAGGCGGCCCCTTTCCAGGACCTCGCTGTAGGTGATAACTCCTTGCGGCGCCTCCTCCATGAAGGTGATGTAATGGCGGACCTTGGCCAGGCTGGGCCGCACGGCCTCGACCCTGCTCCACAGGTCCTCGCAGGAGACGATGACGGCCTTGGCGTCGGAATCGTCGATGATGTACCTGATCTGCTCGGAAACAAGAGACGTATAGATGGGGACCGTGATCGCCCCCAGGCAAAGATTGGCCTGGTCGGCGATCACCCATTCGGGCCGGTTCTCCGAAAGGATGATGACCTTATCTCCTTTTTGCAGTCCCAGATCTCTGAGTCCCAGGCAGAGATGCTTCACCTGCCGGCCGAATTCTTCGGTCGAGACAGGCTGATACCGGCCTTCCTTTTTGTAGAGCATGAAGTCCGGTTTGGGATAATTCTTGACGGTGTCTACCAGGACCTGGGCGAGTGTGTCGGGCATTTTTCCCTCCTCCGTTCGGAATGTGGGTCAATTGTAGATGCGCCGGGAATGGACTGTCAAGCACAAATTAAAGTCGTCAGCCGGACCGCAGCCGAATCAGGCCCGGCTTTGGATTGTCATTGACATCCATGAGGACGCGGAGATATGCTCTCGGCGCAAAGAAAAACATGAATAGAAAGGTTGAAGAGTCGAATCATGGCGACGAAACCAGACTTGATGATTTCCGTAGAAAGGCCCGGAGTCTCGACCGGGCGGACTCCCTCAGAGCGTTCCGGAAACGGTTTCATCTGCCGCCGGGGACGATCTATCTCGACGGCAACTCCCTGGGCCTCCTTTCCCGGGACGCCGAAGCCTCCTTGTCCAGGACCATCCGCTCGTGGAAGGAACTGGAGATCCGCGGCTGGCTCGAGGCTGATCCTCCCTGGTTTTACCTGGCCGAAACGCTCGGCGGCCAGTGCGCCGAGCTCGTCGGCGCCGCCCCCGAGGAAGTGGTCATGTCGGGGACTACGACCGTCAATATCCATGCGCTGGTCCAGACCTTCTATAAGCCCCGGGGCCGGCGCACAAAGATAGTCGCCGATGAACTCGATTTCCCTTCCGATATC
>JBAUIH010000040.1:0-10117 GCA_049682755.1 Candidatus Aminicenantales bacterium
ACTTGCTTGTGATGGTCCACACCGATAAAATACACCTGCGCACCTCCTTTTTAGATTTTCAGTCGACGAGTAATTTATCACAGAATTACCCGTCAAGGAGGTGCGTTTCGCTATCATGTTACCTGAATCTATCCCGGATTTCTGCTGAAGGAGGACTGCCAGAGGTGGTTGCTGCAGCCGATGCAAGCAAGGGTATTCCCCGCATTCGTTGGCCTCAATCCTTGCCTGGCGGAAGAGGAATCCTTTTTTCACATGGATTGTCCTCGCTGGCCACTCATGAGATAAAGCCTATCAGCGGCGTTGTAAGTCCAAGATATTTATCAACGGGGCACCTTTTATACTCAGCACCAGGCGTCCTAATGGCTGTTTCATTTGATCTCGAACGTCTTGAAGTAACCGGAGTGCCTGTTCCGGTTATGGAATCCGGACCGAAACATTCGGAGGGGCGCAATATGCTATTTCCAATGATGGACTGCTCATTTTTGTTCCAGGCCAGTCAGCCGAGATGGGCAGGCCCGCATGGGTGGATCGACATGGAAAAGTGGAGGCTTTGCCGTTTCGTTCGGAAATCTATGGTGCGTTTATGATTTCTCCGGACGGAACGAAATTTGCTATATCCGTGCTCGGAAAAATGAATCATATCTGGATCTTTGACCTCGTTGGCAAAGGAGAACCCCAGCGCTTCAGCACCGAGGAGAATGAGCAATACCCTGTTTGGAGTCCGGATGGAACCCGCCTTGCCTTTTCTGGGTTGGAAAATGGGAATTGGAATATCTTTTGGCGTCCGGCCGACCGCGGCCGCGAACGGGAACGATTGATCAAAAAAGACAGTATGCTTATTCCTGAAATTAGAAGATAACATGATGATGTGATGCACCTCCTCGGGGAGTTTGATAGACTCCCCGTTGAGAATTTTAATCTTAAAGCTTGGACATGATGATGGCCTGCATTTGCCACTCTTCCAGCCATTCATATGTTATGCCCTCTCCTTCGCCGCTGATCAGGTCCACCGGAGCAGGGATTGAAAGCCAGTTTTCCCTGTCCTCGGTCAACAGGGCATGCCCGGATCGAAGATCATCTTCGCACCTTAAAAATTTCACCATTTTCTTGGTTCCAGGATCCAGCAAGGCATAGTATTCCATTCGCGATACTCCTCCTTTTCCTTAGAGACACCCTTTTCCCCTGATCCGGATCGAAGCCGCTGAGTTTCGACTTATATCACTTATTCGATATTATCAGTTCAGGAATTGATTTACAAGACCCCCTCGGATAACCTGCTCGAGAACCTGGATCCGCTGCATCTCACGCCTGCTCAAGGTTATAATCTCCTTCAT
Organism: Candidatus Aminicenantales bacterium; assembly: GCA_049682755.1. GTDB lineage: Bacteria > Acidobacteriota > Aminicenantia > Aminicenantales > UBA8522 > UBA8522. The sequence continues at coordinate 1,335 of JBAUIH010000040.1, forward strand.
GTCCACCTCCTCGCGATAGGGGACATTTTAGCTTGGTTATCACACCGCTTCCGGATTTTCTTGACGTCGGGCGCGCATCCGTTTAACATCGGAATTCAGTCAAGGAGTTCAAACGCGGCGATGAACTCAGCCCAGCCGTTATCTAGAAACGGCAAACTCCAGCGACTTGAGGAGGAAACCATGGATAAAGCGACCGTGCCGTCAAAAATCGAAACCGCGTTCAGGAACCAGGTGAAAAAAGGCAGGAAAGTCAAAAACGCCTATCTGCTTGTTCATTCTGAAAAATTAGGGATTCATTTAAATATTGCCGAAGGAAAAACCGATGGCGTTGATGCGTACCCGCGGCAACCCAATCACCTGGCCAGTGTGGGCAAATTGTTCACCGCCGCCCTGATCGGCATTTTGCATGAAAAGGGCGAATTGTCGTTTGATGACAGGATATCGAAACATCTCGACGACGAACTCATGGACGGGCTTCATGTTTACAAAGGAAAGGACTATTCGGACGAGATCAGGATCAGCCACCTGCTGAACCAATCCTCGGGCCTGGATGATGTTTTTTTCCGCCTATGGGAAAGAATGGTCAAAAATCCCTTCAATATTACGCCGAGAGGGGCCGTCTTTTGGGGCAAGGAAAACCTGAAACCCAAATCAAAGCCCGGGGAAAAACATCATTACGGCGACACGAATTATTATCTGTTGGGATTGATCATAGAACGTGTAACCAAAAAGCCTTTTCATGAAGCCATGCACGAGCATATTTTTAATCCACTGGGGATGACTCATGCTTGTATCCAGGGTTATTCAGAGCCGGCGGAAAGAACGGAATATCCCACGGCAAAGTTGTTTATTCATGAAGTCGACGCATTGACTGTCAAAGGCATTTCTCGGATTGACTATGCCGGGGGCGGTGTTGTTGCGCCTCTCGAGCAATATTTGATATTCATGAAAGCCCTTGTCGGCGGCAAGATCCTCAGGAAAGAAACCCTTGCACGAATGCTGAGCGATGATCTTCCTATGGGGTTCCCGACCCCGGGATTCAATTATGGATATGCGATATGGAAATTCAAAACCATCCCGGTTTTCATGCCGGAAAAATACAATTGCTGGGGGTGTGTCGGCGTCACGGGAGCCTTCATGTTTTATCACCCGAAAACCGAATCGCACATTATTGGAACGTTCAATGATTTTTCCTACAGGGCGAAGGCGTTGAGGTTCATGGTTTCAAAAGTGATCAAGCAACTGCTGATGTGTGAATAATGACATCTGTTTCCGCCCGGACGGCCGCAAAGCCCCGGGCGTCCAGGGTTCGTTTCACCCATTCTTCGATGCGCCGGTGACGCTTGACTTTCCGGCCGCGCCGTTTTGTTTATCAAATGTTATTCATGAACTCCGTCGGAATCCGGTTGAACTCTTCGGGGTTGTCCATATTGGCATTATGACCTGCGCCGGGTGTGGTTGTTTTGCTTTTTGCCGTCCAGCGATAAAGAAATATTGCGGGCATCAATCTGCTGACTGTCAGGAATATTTTGTAGAAAAGCATCTCAAATCCGCTGACCGGTTTATCGATCGGCTCTCCTCCAATATTTGCCAAGGCAATGACTCTTTCGGAATAATTAATTGCGGCAAGCTGATTGACCCAACTGCCCAGGGAATGACCAACCAAAACGGCATTATCAATCTGTAATGCGCTCATAATACCAATCAGCGCATCAGCCATTTGAGAAACATCGAGATTCTTATCCAATGCTGCTGAGCGGCCATGCCCCTGCATGTCCCAGGTTATAACCCGGTAATTTTCTTTAAATGCAGTTACCTGATCATTGAACATTCCGCTGTTTAACCCGGCGCCATGTGTAAAAATAACAACCGGGGCGCCATTTGAAACATGATCTTCATAAAAGATCGGTCCTGTATTGCTCTCAAATATCATCTATTATTCCGCCTGAAATTTTTTATCACGACATCCAAAATTAAAAGAAAATGCACGGAGAGGACTCGAAAGAAGAAGACGGAAGGGATCCTAAACCATGAAGCTTTATCTTATTCAACACGGTTTGGCCAGCGCCAAAGAGAAAGACCCGGAAAGGCCCTTGGGCACGCAAGGAGAAGCTCAAACCCAAAGGGCTGCGGAGTATTTGAAGTCAAGAAGTATCAAGGTCGATACTATTTGGCACAGCAGAAAATTACGGGCCGTTCAGAGCGTTCCGCAAACCATGAGAACGGATTTGGTCAGTCTGGTCATTGCAACCGGCTTCTGTTTTTTTGAGAAATCGAGTATCTTCGGTATCAACGCGAATTCGCTACGCTAATCCGGCCTGAACTTTCCCGCCCAGGGACGGCATTCCCAGAGCTTCGCCAAAATGAGCGACCTCAAAGGCACGATGACCTTCGCCCGCCTGAAATAGAGAACCTTGGGAAATTCTTTCTTAACGCGGGGCGATAGCACCGGATCACTGACACTCGACGGGAGTGCAGTCATTCCTGTGGATCCCACAGCCCCGCAGGGCGGGATCTTCACTGCCCAGGATTAAGTGCGTTCTGATGTTCAGCCTCAGGTCGTTGCCCGTTTTCGCAGCGTATGGGAGCAAAATAGCCTCCACCTCCACCGGACCAATGCGAACATCCGGCTCCTTGTCGGCGATCATGTCCAGCTCCCAAATGACCTCATCCCAACCGAATTTATCCCCTTGGTCTTTTTCCAGTATGGGAAATCTCAGATACGTTTTAGCAAAGTCTTGCTTGATATTGGGCAACTCCTCCTTAATCCTCGCCTCGTCCCACTTCCTCAGGTTGCCGACCAGGCTTTCCAGAAGGACATTGCACCTATCGACCCAAGCGTTCACGCTCTTTTTGATGGGGTTTGGGACTTCGTCCCTGAGCTTCCAACAGTATTCTTGGCCCGGCCAATCTGACAGGCTGGCCGACCCCAACAGCAACGGTGCACAGATCCCCAAGACCCAAACCGATTTGAATGTTCTCAACTCTCCCTCCTTTTTGCATTTTTGGCTGGTCAGATCACGGAAATTCTTGTCTTTTCAATAATCGATCACCCCCTTTCATTTATGGGTTCTAAAATTTGGCGAACGTCCTCAATTGTTCCTCGTATCTCTCTTTTTCCCGCCGCAAGACCTCCTGAAAACGGCGGTCGCTCTTAAGCCTCTTGAAAAGAGGATTGTTGGCCAACAAGAGATACGTGAACAAGTATTCACCCCGCTCCTCAAATCCACGCTCTATGCCTTCCTCGATGATGCGAATGGCCTCCTCATTCCTATCGAGCAAAATGAGGGTGCAGGCGGCTATCCAGCTCATGGATTCCTGGCCGTTCACGAGCGCCAACCTCGCCGAGGCCCTTTCTTTTTCTCCCCTGGCTGCGAGGAGCAGCGCGTGCAGCAAGTTCATCTCTTTTTCCGGATGGATTTTCCGGATGATGGCGATCTCCTTTTGAGCGTCGTCCAGCCGATTCATCATAATGAGCCCGGCTGCGCAGTGATACCGGGCGTTGTATCGTTCGGGATCCAGCTCGATGGCTTTTTCAACCTCCCGGACAGCCTCCTTGAAATTCCCCAGGTAGATCAGGCTTGTGGTCATCAGGACGCGGGTGTTGACGGAATGGGGATCGATCTCGGCCGCCCGGAAAAAATACTTGACGGCCTTATCGTACAGACCCACGCTCCTCAAGAAGGCACCCACATCGTGATTGACCATGAAACTGTTGGGGTCCAGGTCAAAAGCCTGTTTGAATTGACGGGAGGCCCTGACATTTTCCTTGTAATTGAAATACATCCAGCCGACGCCGAGGTTGGTCTCCGCAAAATCAGGCGCGGACTCAAAGGCCCGCAGATAATACTCCTTCATCAGTCTCAAGTCTTCGGGATCCTTGGAAACATTGTTATAACGGGCCTCATAAGCGTTTCCCAAACCCCAGTAGGCCAACGCATATCCCGGTTCGATTTCGACGGCTCTTTCATACATCCTGACCGCCTGGGCGAAATCCTCGGCCCGATAGCCGGTGTGATACTCTTTCTCGATGAGCCGCATCCCCTCCCAAAAGCAATTGTAGGCTTCCAGGTTCGTCGTCTCTCTTTTCTTGAAGGTTCTCAACCGTTCCTCGACCAGGTTCACCTGGAGGGCGCCCGCTGTATACCTTGAGATCTCGTCCTGAACGGCGTAGATATTCTCGAGTTCAGTTGAATAGTCGTAGAATTTGGCCACAGATCCGGTCTCCGCCTCGATCAGCTCAAGCCTCACCCTGAGCCCTGTCCCCTCGGTCTGGACGCTCAGCTGCAAAAGATATTCCGCCCCCACTTCTTTCCCGATTCTGATAAAGTCTTTTCCAGCATAATCATGGTCGGCAAGGGAAGACATAGGAATGACCCGCAGTTCAGGAATACTGGCCAGCTTGCCGCTGACGTCCGATTGGAGACCGTACCAAAGGTTCCTCCGTTCCTCCTGAGGGCTCAGGTCGACGACCGGCAGGACGGCGATGGAGGTTTTCCAGGATGGCGGTGTCCCCGGGTGAATGATGAGGTAGGCAAAGATGGCCAGGATGGCAACCGTCAAGATGGCCAGTGGGATACGCCGGGCCAGGATCCATCTCCAGGCCCGGGCGCTGAGCGTTCCGGGCCACGGCCCCGGAATGATCCCTGTCGAAAAACCTTCGCCCAGCGCCTTCAAGTCCATGACCAATTCGCCGGCGCTCTGATAGCGTTGATCAGGGTCCTTTTGCAGGCATTTCATGATGACCTGAACAAGCGATTCCGAAATATCCGGCTGAAGGCCCCGGGGGTCTGGCGGCGCCTTGGTCAAGCGCTTGAGGGCGATGCTGTAGGGACTGTCTCCCTGAAAGGGCGTCTGTCCGGTCAGCATCTCATAAAGGACGATCCCCAAAGAATAGATGTCCGAACGACCGTCCGTCCTCGCACCCTCCACCTGCTCAGGCGAAACGTAAGTCGGGGTGCCCATCCCGATGCTTGTCAGAGTGGCATCGTCCGATTTCTTCAGGCCGGCGAGCCCGAAATCGGTGATCCGGGCCGCTCCCTCCTCGTCGATCATGATATTGTGCGGTTTCAGGTCCCGGTGGATGACTCCGATCCGATGGGCCTCGGATAGGCCTTCGGCGACCTGTCTGGCGATCGGAACAGCCTGTTTTGAATCCAGCCGGCCCACCTTCCGGATCAGGCTCTTCAGGTCCTCTCCCCTGACGTATTCCATTGTGATGTACGGGATACCTTCTTCCTCGTTGAGGTCGAACATCCGGGCCACGTTCCTGTGGGTCACCTGGCGGGCAGCCTTGAGCTCGGTCCGGAAACGCTCGACCGCCTGGGGATCCTGGGCGAGGTCGGACCTGATGAATTTGACGGCGATTTCCTCGTTGAGTTTTTTATCCAACACTCGGTAAACCCGGCCCATCCCGCCTCTGCCAAGCTCCTCGATGATCTGGTATCTCGCGGCAAAGGTCGAACCGATGGGCAAAGGCATCGTGGGAAGGTTCAGGGTCGTGGTTCGAGTAATCTCTGCTCCTCCGTCCAGGAGGAGCGTGACTCCGCAATGTCCGCAGAACCGTTGATCCTCAGGGTTTTGGAAAGAGCATTTGGGGCATTTCACAGTCTGCCGTTCCATCCAATCCGGTTGATTAAAAAGATAGCAATATTGGAACGACATGTCAAACATACTGGCCATCTTTTTCCGGCAACCTCCTCCAGAAAATCAAGGCATTCCCTTGGCGCCAGGGCTTTATGGCATGCTGGCCTGGCGGCCTTTATCCTTGCCCTTCTGTCCTTCCTTGTCTGGACAAAGATTTTCCCTTCTCAACCCGCCATGCGTTCTTTTCCGCCTTCCTGCGCTGGGCGTTTATGGCCATTCTCTGTATCTCCGCCATCCATCTGTGGCAAGAAAAAAAGGGCATTTTTGTTCAGCACCGCCACCATAATCAAGGAGCGGAGTCCGCTCAAAAAAGCCCTGGCCGTTCCAGTCATCCTCGCCGTGACCCTTTTGCCGGGCCTGGTGATCGAACTCAGCCCTCTCATCGTCGGCCGGTTCACGCCGCAAGTCCACGGATTGTTCAACCAGTATGTCGGAACCATCGTCCATTCAAGACCGCGGATGAGCCCGGCGGAGGTCCGGGCCGAGCAAGAGTCCATCGACAGCGCGTTTGGAGAAGGCGTTTTCCGAGAACTGGTCCGGCGACACCCTGGCGGATACATGCCAAACGGTTGGAGGAGTGGAGCGATTTGACTTCTCATTAGCCGAAATTTATATCCTCTGAGAGTGGCCTGAGGGGCGAATGTTCACAAAGAGACTCGCTCGGCCGGCTCAGTAAAAAAGGAGATTCTATAAAGCATTATAGCCGGGCAAAGATTCCTGGTTGTCAGAGGCAGCGGGGTCGGGCCGGGGCCATGAGAAACAAGGAGATCAGCAGGACCTTCATAGAAAAGATCATGACCGTGACTACAGCCGTCAACGGGTGCCGATACTGCGCCTGGTTCCATGCCCAAAGGGCGGTGGAAAGCGGGATCAGTCAGGAAGAGATCAGGAACATGTTGAATCTTCAGTTTCAGGCCGATGCTTCCGAATTCGAGCTCATAGCTTTGTTGTATGCCCAGCATTACGCCGAAACCGACCGGAAGCCGGGCCGGGAAATGACGGCAAAGCTCTTTCCGGTCATCGCCGCGGATCCGGAGCGGGGACGAGCGGTGCTCCGGTCATACTGAATCAATCAATTTAGAGTCATGCTATCAAACAATTCGGTGTTTACAGAAGACAGTGATTCGTCGATAATGAACCGGTGAAAGCGAGACGACATTCGGACGCCCGGACGGTCATCCGGCGGCTTCTCGCCGGCCAGAAACTCGGGGTGCTGGCCACCCGGGAAGCCCGCTCGCCCTACCAAAGCCTCGTGGCCTTCGCGGTCTCCGACGACCTCAGGCATATCTATTTCGCGACAGCGGCACAGACACGGAAGTACGGCAATCTCATCCGGTTTCCCCAAGTCTCTATTCTCTTTGACAACAGGAGCAACGAAGAGGCCGATTTCACCAAAGGCATCGCCGTCGCCGCCCTGGGCCGGGCCGAAGAAGTCAAGATAAGATCGAAGAAAGCCCTCGTCGATTTGTACCTGAAGAAGCATCCCACCCTGGATGCTTTCGTCGAATCGCCTTCCTGCCGGATATTTCAGGTCAAGGTCAAAACTTATATCGTCGTCACCGAGTTTCAGCAGGTTAGAACATACAAACCCGCCCCATGAATTTCGTCGTCCCCCTCATGAAAACGGGAACCCCGGGCAGATGATGCTGATAAAACCGCCCCAACAGCTCGGCTGGCCTTAGCCCCGCCTGCAAGATATCGAATATTTGATGTTCAACGGGTCAGAGGAGAGCGTATCCTTTTCGTGATTGCCCGTGGGGCTCTTCCGGAATATACTGGAGCCCACCGAGATTCCCGAGGGTCGCCTTGGAGGTGAGGGATGTACATCTACCTGCGCGTGGCCCGGGTCCTCGCCGGTGTCCTGTTCAAGCCCAAGCTGGAACTCGACGACGTGAGCGAACTCAAACTGCGGGTCTGGCCAGGCGACATCGACACCTACCCGGAGATGAACAACGGCCGGTACTGGACCATCATGGACCTCGGCCGGTACGACCTGGCCGCCCGGATGGGCCTGATGCAGATGGCCCGCCGGAAGCGCTGGTACTTTGTGGTCGCCGGCGGAAGTATCCGGTACAGGCGTCGGCTACCTCCCTTCAGCCGCTTTTTACTCCGGACCTCCCTCGTCGGCCACGACGGCCGGTGGTTTTATTTCGTCCAGGAATTTTTTCGCCGCGAGCAGCTGGCGGCCCAGGCTGTGGTCCGGGCCGGCCTCCGGACAGAAAAGGGACTCATCCCTTCGGAAACCATATTGGAAGCCTTCGGCCGCAAGGATTGGTCCCCCCCTATTCCCGACTGGGTCCGCGCCTGGATCGAAGCGGAGGACAAACGTCCGGCGGAATGAGTCCCCCCGGCCGGAAGCTTCCTTCCAGAATCGGCGATGGAAAAATGCCATCACGGGAAGCCGCAGCCGCGAGCGGAGCGTGGCGGCAAGCATGATGATATCGTTGGCTTTCGATGAGATTGCCGCGCCCCCTTCGGGGACTCGCAATGAAAGCTAAATCAACGATTCTGTTTCTATCGGCTATCTAGGGTTCACTCTTACCTTATAGATTTTTTGGCAAAACAGGCTATAATACTAACTCGCCGCCTTTCATCCGGCCCTAAAGAAAACTTTACATCGAGCCCTAACACGGAGATTTAAACTATGAAAAAATCAGTTATTGCCTTGCTGGCGGCTGTGCTCGTTGCCGTATGGCTGCCCGCATCTTCTTTTGGCCAATGGTTCATTGACTTCGAAAACGGCCTGGTCCTACCCGGCTATAATGACGTCCGGATCCCCGGAGACACAGGAACTCTGTTCTCTTTGTCCGAGGACTTGACGACGGATTCCGCTTATTTTTTTCGCGTCCGACTGGGATACCATTGGGAATCGGGGCACACCATCTCTATTTTCGCCGCTCCTCTCCGTCTCAACGCCGCAGGGAGCGTGGATAAGGAGATCGTCTTTTTCGAAGAGACCTTCCCGCCCAATATTCCCTTGACGGGAGTTTACGAGTTCAACTCCTACCGGCTGACTTACCGGTACGATCTTCTGAGAAGGGATAACTTGCGGGCGGGGATCGGGTTCACGGCCAAGATCAGGGACGCGGCCATCAAGATCGAAGGGGGTGGCCTGAGCTCCGAGAAGACGAATGTCG
>JBAUIH010000041.1:0-12928 GCA_049682755.1 Candidatus Aminicenantales bacterium
ATTCCATAGAGTCCTGAAACCAAACGGCATTTTGTCTCTTTACCCTAAGCACCGCAAAAATGACTCCCCTTTAATGGAATTGGCTCAACTGACGCTGGAAGACATTGTGAAAGAAGTGGAAGAAACAGGATTTTCCATGCTGGACAAGTATTTAAAAAGGCTTATTCACGATGACTATTATAATGACGGGTATATCCTGAATTTTACAGTGGAAAAGACATGTTAAATTTAGCCCGGGGAGTTTTCATTTGGCTCCCCTCACTCCAAATAAAAAGTCAATGGCCAAAGAATTTGCCGGGAAATAAAAATGTGCTGATTAGCGGAGGCGGGCTTATTGGCGTTGATATCGCGACTGCTCTGATACCTAAGAATAACAAAGTGATCATTGTTAAACGGACACCTGATTTTGGCGAGGATATGGAAATCATTGCCAAAACCCTTTCTCTCAAAATGATGAAAGAAAAGGGGACTATTTTTTGCGACAATACGCATATCAAAAAGATTGAAGGAAGAACTGTCTACGCTGAAAGAAGCGGGAGGGCCATTTGTTTTGACGATATCGATGTCATTGTCGTTTCCACAAGCATGACTAGCTACAATCCCCTGGAAAAGGAATTGGCCGGGGAAATGCCCGTTTATGTTATTGGAGATGCCAAGAGGATCGGGAATGCCCAAGATGCTATTGAAAGCGGCTATGAAACAGCGAAAGCATTATAGCCGACGCACCGGATCGGAAAAGTGATCAAGGAAATATTGGCCGAACTGAGAAGGCATGCTCCCTTCACAGCTTTTGGGGCGATAACAGGCATTGCCATACTTTTAACACTAATTTTTTCGAATGTCGTCTCTCAGGTTTCTGAGGTTTCATCAGTCATTTTTTACATCCTGCATCCAACCCACATCGTCTTGAGCGCCATTGTGACCACAGCCATGTACAGGCTCCACAGGCCTCAGTTTAATTTTTTATGGGGAATTTTGATTGGTTATGTCGGCTCCATTGGGATAGCCACGTTGAGTGATTCGATCGTCCCCTATCTTGGAGAAATAATGCTGGATCTTCCCAATAGAGGTGTTCATATCGGCTTCATTGAAAAACCCTGGTTAACACATCCTGCGGCCTTCTTGGGTATTGTCATTGCCGTTTTGAAACCGACAACCAAATTTCCGCACGCCGGGCATGTATTAGTCAGCACTTGGGCATCTTTATTTCATATCATCATGGCCATAGGGCCAACAATGAATTTGATATCTGTCATTGTTGTCTTTGTGTTTTTATTCTTAGCGGTTTGGTTTCCGTGTTGTTTGAGTGATATCATTTTTCCTCTTTTATTTGTTCCGGCATCGAATGAAAAAGTGCCAACCGAGCCTAAGACGGTCGACTTTAAGACAGGGAGAAAGTAGATCACTTTTCAGGCATGGAATCGAAATATCAGGGAGGTGGTTAAATGCCTATTTATGAATACAGATGCAAAAAATGTGGCCAGAAATTTGAGTTGCTGCAGAGATTGGGCGCCACCAACGAAGAGGTGAGTTGTCCAAAATGTGGCGCTTCCAAGCCCGTCAAGCAGTTCTCGGTGTTCACATCTCAGGGCCCAGGCCGTTCTGAATGCGAAAGCGGCGTCTGTCCCACCTGTAAAATTCCTTAAGTATAGGCGAAAAAACCGGACCGCTACGTTAGCATAGGAATCTGGTTTTCGATCGCGCTCGCCGAGTGAGCATTTTTTTGCGGCCGTTTGCCCCTTCAGCCATCGTGAGGGAGCAGAGATCAAGACATCAAGCCCTGTCCAGGACGGCTTTGGAGAGCCGGGATGTTGCGGTAGAAACGCGCGCGAGGCCAGAAGCCGCGGAAATCAGCCGGACCTCTGCTCTCGAGCAAAGAAAAGGTCAGGACCGATATTCGGTCGAGATCTCTGTGGTCATGAGGACTTCTTGATAGGCGATCTGAGGCGGCGGGATCTTCGCCGCCACGAACGTCAGCTTCGAATCCTGGCGGTTGTGGCTTGTTTTCGCTGATTTACATCAGCTCTTCAATAAAGGAATAGTCAATCTTTCCAGCGAGTTACAATTTATCTGCAGGTATACCAAAGTTTGCGGAAGTATATGGAAGCATACCGGGGATGGTGACAATTTGGTTACAATTGAATGTTTGGATTTTATCGCCGTTCTCCAAAACCACCTCAATCTAACTTTTATGGTAGCGAAATCTCTCCCTCTATTATGCCTAGCGGCCCATTCTATTTATCGCCAAAATCATTTCATTCAGGCGGCCCGCGTTATTTCGCTTATAAGCGAAAGCAATCCTGGGTTTTGATCGGAGATTCGGTTCGTCTTTTTCTTCGGGAAGCGCCGGCGTTTTGAAAATTTTCCCCGATTCAATAAGGTCCTGGAACATATCGTTTAATCTTCTGACATGAGCATCTTTGAGTTCCTTTTCGAGCCTGATCACAAGCGTGTCTCTGACCTGGCGCAGGGAGTGATACGTTGAATAATAAGAGGTGATAAAGTCTATAGCTTCTTCAGGAGACCGCGCAATTTTATAGAAACTCAAGTCCTCCGCAGAAATGAAGCCCCGGGCCAGCAACTGCTCCTTTATGAATCGATCCCAAGTTTCCCAGAAATTTTCTCCAGGAAGCTCCATAAGGACAATAGGCATGGGAGGCGCTTTCCCGGTTTGAAGCAACGTTAACACCTCAAATCCTTCATCGTGCGTGCCAAAGCCACCGGGGAATAGTGTGACCGCATCGGCTTCCATCACGAAAAATATTTTGCGTGTGAAAAAGTATTTGAACGTTATGACTTTTGGATCGTCTCGGATGATCTTAGCCAGTCCCCTCTCAAAGGGGAGGAGGATATTCACTCCAAAGCTGTTCCCAAGTCCGGCTCCTTCGATCCCGGCTTTCATAATGCCTGACGCCGCTCCGGTGATGACCATAAAGCCCTTCTCAACCAGACGATGAGCGAATCTCACCGCCAGCTCGTAGTCCGGACTGCCCTTGGGTTCGCGAGCCGAACCAAAGATGGAAACCTTTCGGAGCAGTCTGTAGGGTTTGAAAACGCATGCGGCATGTCGGAACTCGGCCAGGGCGCGATTGATGATCTTCAGATCTAAAATATCAAGGTCATCCCGTTGGCATTTCAAGGCATTGAAAATAATATCCTGGTAAAGCGAGGCTCGCAGGTCTTTTCCCTCGGCTGCCAATATCTTGTGCACTGCTTTAAGTGTCTTCTCTACTTTGTCAGGCCTAACTTTTATCATAATAGCTTCCCCGATGAATCCTTCCTGACGTAAACACAGTAGTTATTTTTCAGGGTTATCTCCCTTGTCGTAATTTCTCAGCGAAATATGCAGGCATGCCTTGTTCCAAGATGGCCGCGGCGGTTTTTTCGACCCCGTACTCGATCCTTACAAAATCTGTCTTCACCGTATCTGGAGTGACCTCGATCATAGCCACGCATGCCCTCGGATCTCCGTCCTTCGGTTTCCCAACGCTTCCGGCATTGATAAAGACCTTCCCTCCAAAGTCCCTTCGATACGGCCTGTGTGTATGGCCGTAGACGAGGATATCGGAGTCGGTCTTCTCGGCCATCTCCGTGAAAAACTTCTCTGGGCGATCTTCATACCAGTAAAGATTGTTCTTATGCGGTGCCGCATGAAACAGCAATAGCTTCTTGCCTTGAGTAAAGAAATGAAGCACCGCCGGGAGCCCCTTCAAGTATTCCTTCGTCTTCTGCGTTGTGTGCCTCTTCGTCCATTCGAACGAGAGAGCCGTCATCTTTTCTTGAACGGGATCTTCATATCTACAGCCACAGTGTTTCCTATCGTTGGCCACAGCGTCATCATAGTTGCCCTGGACTCCATTTATGCGATGCTCAATCAAAAATTCCACCACTTCATTTACAAATGGAGCATAACCCCCTAAATCGCCAAGATGAAATATCTTGTCGGCCTTCGTTTCCATGTCTCTATAAGCTGTTTTAAGTGCTTCGATATTCCCGTGTATGTCGCCGAATATCGCTAACCTCATCGGATCCTCCAATCTATTATTTGGATACAAGCTTTATTCTATTAATTTTGCTATATTGGACAAGAATAAAACGGGATTAATTGGCGATTTCCATACTCTCCAGTCGATTGATTCGGGCGATCCGTCCCATATTATATTCCAAAACGGGGAAGAGGTCGGCGGTATCGAGGATGGCCCGAAGATTGGGCTTCTCTCGGGAGTTCGTGCCAGAACGGATGATTGAATGTGCAGGGGAGCTGCTCATCCTTCAAAAAGGGAACTAACAGCTCGATGTTCTGGGCAAGTCGGAGAGGCGTGGTCGAGTCCCTTCCTTTACTAAAAAACAGGCTTGTCCTAATATAAAAGCGGCAAGATGAGCATCTCGATCAGGGAGAGAGCCGGTGATGTCAAAGTCTACGGGTTAGGGGCGCCTGGAGGCAAGGGTGCTGGGCTCATCAGGATCAACGAAATTTTCCTGCCCAAGGTCGGAAAGCTCAAGACGCGCATCTTGGCCACAGATTTCTATGACCGGTACCTGGAGAACAGCTGCAAGCTCGGGGAGCAGGATCTTTTAGTCGTCGCCTCCATCCTCGATGAACTCGGAGAAATTCCCATCGGCATCCGTTCCTCGGCTACCAATGAGGCGGGCCGCGCGACATCCGGCATCGGCCCCGTTCATGCGGGCGAGAACGCCTCCTTCATGCTACCCAACAACCATCCCGAACTTAAAATCCGTTTCGCTCAGGCCGTCCTGGCAATCGGCCATATCTATGACGACTTCCGCCGGAAGCAGCCGCCCGCCAGCCGGGAAAAAATGGCCATCGTGATCAATCCTATCCCCGGTCTCTTCGACGACACGCTCGCCGGGCCGGTTTATTACCCTTATATTTCCGGCGTGGCGAGTTCCTTTTTTCCCCATGCGCTGAAGAACCAGAACCCCGAGGAGGGATTTGCCCGGATCGCCTTCGGCCATGGCTACGCCACCGTCCTGGATGATTTTCCCGTCATCTCCATGGCCACCGTCCGCCACCCGATCCCGCTCGATCTCCTGAAGATCGGAGCCGGCCAACAGTATTTTTATGCGCTGGACATGACCAGAAACAAAGACCTCAAAGGGGAAGAACTGGAGACGATGAAGACGCTTCATGTCCGATTCGCCAATTTCCACAAGATCCGACTCCTGGGGATCCAGAACAACCTGATCACGATCGAGGAGCTCATCCAGAAAGACCACTTTGGGTTTAAAACAACCCTGGCCGAGATCATGCAGACTATCGTCAGCCTCATCTCCTCCCATTTCCAGATTGAGTTTGTCTTCAACCTTGACTTCTCCCGGAAGGAGGACAGACAAGGAACCTTTCACATCGTCCAGCTGACCGAGTTGCCCGAGCTGAGGTTCGAGGCGCTCCCCGTCCCCCGGCACATCCGCCATACCTACCTCTCAATCACCAACGCCCAAGGACATGGGGTCAAGAGGGAGATCAGGTTCGCTGTTGTCGTATCTCCTTTCATTTACACAAAGGATATGCAGGCGGCTGTCAGAAAGCGTGTAGTCGAGGTCAACCGCGAGATGAAGGGCCGGGGCGAGAAATACATCTTGGTTGTTCCCGGACGTCTAGGGAGCAAAAACCCGGACTGGGGCGTCTTTGTCGAATTCAGGGATGTCGACCAGGCGGCGGCGATTTTTGAATACGGCGTGGACGTGGCCGGGCGGTCCGAGCCCCTACCCGAAGAAAAGGGCCTCACCGGGGGGATCTACGGCAGCCATTTCCTGTACATGATTCAGGGTGGGTTCGACGAGGATCAGAAAAGACTCCAGACCCGGATGTATGGGACCCAGGGCACGCATTTCCTGACCAACCTGATGAGCAACAACATCATCTACGGTTATGTCACGCCGCAGCTTGATCCCTTCGATCCGTGGCTTTTCTCCGGGACTCATCCAGGATCGGCGCTTTCAGTGTTGGCATTTCCTAGCCCCGTGACGGTGTACGCGGATTCCCTCAAGCAACGCTGCCAGGTGGTCTCTGAGAATGGTTAGGCACGCTTCCCGGGAGTATGAGTTCATCCCCCGGATCATTAACCCCGTCAAGATGAAACGGGCGCTGTTTTTTGCCGCCGACGCCCAGATGCGCGAGTCCAGGAAGGCCCTGGAAGAGAAGATGCCATGGCTCAAAACTGAGGTCCTTCCTGATCCCCAGTCTGTGTTGACGGCCGTTTCCGGCGAACCATCGGTCTTCCTCTTCGATGACACCAGCTTGGCCATCCTCGATGCCAAAAAGATGCGCGCGGGAGGCCCCGACTCGGTTTTTGTTCTTTTTTCATTCCAGCCGTTCATCCAATGCGCACCCCCTCAGGCGGCGGCACAGAAGTATCCGTATACGGCTTTCGCCGACCTCGTTTTTGCCGTCAACAGGAACGAATTTCCGCCCGAAAAAATCGTCCTTCCTGCCGTCCGGGCAGCTGAGGATCGGCTCAACATAACCAAGCACTCCAGCCTCAAGCGCTTCATTTTCCATATCGTCGATGACGAGCCGCGCTGGTTTTCCCAATTCCTTCCGGTTCTGTATACGATCATCGGACAGCGCGCGGATGTCATGATCACCAGGACCTATGAGGAAAGCCTCCGCTTCCTTTTCGGGGTTGAAGAAGAGTCTAAGATCAGCAGTGACATCCGGCTCTCCCGGGATCACGGGGACGATGTCGTCTGTCTGATAACGGATATCTTCTTTCCCAAAGGAACCGAACTTCAGAGCGGTGCCGGACGCGACCTCATCCGGCTTGTGAACAAGCACTATCCCCGCATTCCGGTGATCATCGCCTCCAAGGCGAAAGAGGCCAACGAGCTTCAAGGGCTGGGCTTTGTCCTTCCCAAGGGGGATCCGGGGAGTCTCCAGAAGCTCAAGTACTATATTCTCAACTTCACAGGGATGGGAGACTTCCTTGTTTCCGACGAAGATGGCCGGGAGATCCGGCGAGCCAGGAATATCCGGGAGATCTGCGGGATCCTCCTCGATGCGGAGAAAGAGACCGAAGAGGCCCGCCGGTTGCGCCAGATACTGGAGGACTACGGGGATAAGGATAAATTTTCGACCTGGCTTTACATGCACAGCTACAGGGAGCTGGGGGACCGGTTGCGCCCCAGGAGGAGCCGAGGCCACGAGCTGATTGCCCTTCTCAAGAGGAACCTCATGGTCGAGATAGCCCGCCTGGACCGGACCCCGCTCGCCATGGGAGGAAAAAAGATCTTTAACCTGCCCGATCTGCTAGCAGCCCTTCGTTCGCTCGCGCCGGAAACGATTCAACCTTGCTCGGATAACGACATGCTTTCTTCCTGGCTCGACCGCAAGGGCTATTCTGAGCTGGCCGAAGAACTCCGCCCTATCCACGGCAGTGGTGCTGGACTGCGTCAAACCCTGGTCGAGATTGTCGATAAATGGAAGACGGTTTACAGAGAGTGAGATTCGCCCATCTGATATTTTCTCACCACGCTCGACCAGACCAGCCCTTGGGGCTTTCTCCCGCCGAGTATTTTGATTGCGTTTGCTTTTTGTTTGGTTTTCGTTAAAATGAAGAAGCCGGGGCAAAGTCCAGGATGAATGCAGCAGGCGAAGATACCCATCCTAAAGCCAAGATTCTTTGCGTCGAGGACGACATCAACCTCCAAAAAAGCCTGTCCTTCATCCTCTGGCGAGAGGGCTACGAGATCTTATGCGCCCAGACCGGAGAGGAAGCCCTTGAGCTCGCGAGGAGGGAGAAGCCGGACCTCATCCTTCTGGACCTCGTGCTTCCGGGAATCGACGGCTTCAAGGTCTGCGGCATCCTGAAAAAGGATCTCAACACCGCCGGGATCTTGGTCATCATGGTGACGGGCAAGAAACGGATGGAGGATATCGTCGCTGGCTTGAAGGACTATGCCGACGACTACATCACCAAGCCCTTTGAACCGCAAGTCCTGTTGGCCCGTATCCAGGCCCTTCTGAGGCGGACGGTGAAGTCGGCGGGCGATCAAAAAACGACGCTGGAGATCGACGGCCTGGTGATCAACCGGGGGGCGTACGAGGTCCTGGCGGGCGGCAGGAAAATCGCCCTCACCAAGACGGAATTCGAGATTCTCGCCCTGCTCGCGGGCAAGCCCAACCAGGTTTTTACCCGGTCCCGAATCCTTGACAACGTCCGTGAAGACGGCTACCCCATCACCGAGCGTATTGTCGACTACCATCTGACCGGCCTCCGTAAGAAGCTCGGCAAGGCCAAGAGGTATATCCAGACCGTGCGCGGCGTTGGCTACAAGTTCAATGTGGGCGAAGGATCCTAGCCCGCTTCCTTGAACGTTTTTAGGCGCGAAGTCGGCGGAGTTGTCGTCCCCTCGTTTTTTCGCTATCATTCTCTCCGTGCCAACGATCTTCTTTGTCTCCGACCTCCACGGCAGGGCAGGCCGATATCAGAAGTTATTTGAGGCGGTCCTCCGGGAGAAGCCCGAGGCCGTGTTCATCGGCGGCGACGTGCTTCCCCACGGGTGGTACGCCCGTGAAACTCTGGATTTTCCGCACCGGGATTTCATCAATGATTTCCTGGTTAGGAATCTAATGCTTTTGCGTCAGGAGCTTGGGGCCGGCTATCCGCGGATTTTCCTGATCCTGGGGAATGACGACGCCCGGATTGAAGAAGCGGCGGTCCTGGATGCGGCGGCCCGGGGTGTCTGGGAGTATATCCATCAGCGCAGAGTCGGGTTCGGAAGATTCGCCATCTATGGCTATGCTTATGTTCCCCCGACGCCCTTTCGACTGAAAGACTGGGAACGTTACGATGTGTCCCGTTATACCGACCCGGATGCCGTCTCACCCGAAGAGGGATGGCGGACCTATCCCGTTTCCGAGCAAGAAATCAAATATATGACGATCAAAGACGATTTGGACCGGATGACCAGGAATCAGGACATGGCCGGATCGATTTTCCTCTTCCATTCACCCCCCTACCAATCCAAGCTCGACCTGTCGGCTCGAGCAGGCAAGATGATCGATCATGTGCCACTCGACTGTTATCTCGGCAGCATCGCTGTCCGCCGGTTCATCGAAGCCCGCCAGCCGCTCCTGACTCTTCACGGCCATGTCCATGAATCAGCCAGGCTTTCGGGCTCCTGGCGGGACCGGATCGGCCGCACTCATTGCTTCACAGCCGCTCATGACGGGCCCGAGCTTGCGCTCGTCCGCTTCGATCCAGATAACCTGGAAGCAGCGAACCGGGAATTGGTCTAGACGCCCTTTTTGTCCGGTTCGCCGCCGCCGCCCTTGAGCAGCAAAGGCCTGGCCGCATCGGTGACGGCGTCGATCTTCACCGCATAGCTTGTCCTGTTGGCGATATCCTCATCTGTAACCAGATGGACATCCAGGATTCCGCCGCTCCTCAAGCCAGTCTTCTGGAAATTCATTTCGTCCAGAGACAGACTCCAGCCCTCCATCCAGGTCAGCAGGTCCTGTCGTTGCTTTTTGGTGCCCCGGAAATGGACGAGAAGGTCGATATCGCTCTGTGGGCCTGCGGTGGCGTTCTTGGTGCTTCCGATCACGTACATGGCCTGAACGCCGAAGCGTCCCGGGTCCAGCTTTGAGGCGATATATTCGGCTATCTCGAGCCGCCAGGCCCAGTGGTTTTCAGCCCGTTTCAGGTCCATCTCTTTGGCAAGCTGAGCTAAGGGAGGGTCGATGCGGGGATCGGCAAGAAATCCTACAGCCTCGTCGAGTTCAGCATTCATCAGGATTCGGAGAACCTTGCCTTCGGTCGACGCGGGAACGTCAATGACCCGGACTGTATCCGCAACATCCGCATGCTCGGGCAAGACTCGGGACAGGATGTTCGGTGATTCCCTGAGGAAACTTGCCCGAAAGAGGGTTCCGTGTTCGTCGGGGTAGAGAGGAATGTAGCGAATCTCGGCTTCCACTAGGTCCTGGAAGAAGTGGGTGCCGAAGGAGAGATCGGGGAGAACGCTTCCTTTCTTCAGGGCGATCTCCACCAGAGCGGCCGTGTTCGAGATGTCCGAGTAGGAGACTTTGATGCCGAGCTTGCTGTCTCCTCGGCACCCCCAGCGGCCCGGCCCCATCAGGATGAAGCGCCTCCGCGGCAGGAGCTTGTTCAAGCGGCCGACCGCTCGTCCCACGGACAGGAGGGCGGCCTGGCTGGAGAGGTCGTCGTAGCTCTCCGGGTCCACATAGACAATATGGGTGATGTCGGGCACGCTGCCGTTGGAGATGAACCGGTTGGCCAGGAAGATGATTCTCTCTTTGGGCAGGTCCTTGGGGATGCGGGCCGCTCCGCCGCCCTCCAGGAAGCTCTGCGACCGGCACTGGAGAAGATAGAAGCTCTGCCCGTCGGAGGCGAATTCGATGTCCACCGGCGACTGGAGCTTTTCTTCTAGGAGCCGCATCACCTGCCGGAGCTGGGGAACAAACGAGGTCTCGCTGACCAGGCCTTCAAATGTGACCACGAGGTCGTCTCTCTCGAAGTCGACCGTCCTCCCCAGCGGCTTCCGGAGGCACTGGCCGTCGTAGACGGAAACGATCTTGTCGACGGCCGGGATGCCCTTGCCGCATTGCCTCAACAGTTCTTTGACTTCGATGGTCTCGAAGCTGTTTGTTTTCAAGTTAATAACGTCGACCTTCTTGGGCGCATAGCGGACGATCTCGTCCGCCGTGACATTGACCCGGAGGCCTGCCTGCCCGGGGGCGATCAGGACGGGGTAGTCGTCGCTCGTCCGGTCGACGGCCCGTGTCCCCAGCCCCAGTACCAATCGCAGGAGGCCGTCCTCGCGCTTGATCCTCGGCGCCCAGCGGAATTCATTCCGGCTGAATGCGACCCCCGCAAAAGAAGGAAAGAAATAATCCCCAATCCGGGTGCCTACGACTTCCTGGATCATGATGCCCATCTCTTCGGCGAAATCGAGCAGCCCGCGCTCTGCCCGGTAGCCGATGGGATCCGGCCCGTAGGTCGAGGCGTAAACCTCGGCGATGGCTTCCTTGAGTGCGTCCAGCTGCTCCTGCTTGCCGCCCTGGTTGGCCAGGAAGAGGCTCTTGTATTTCCCCGAAAAGGACGCGCCCGTCCGGTCCTCGAGCAGGCTCGAACTGCGGACGATGATCGGCTTGTCCTTGAAGTCGTCCAGGACCATCGATAGTCCCTGAATGATATCAGTGGGGAAACGCGAGTTCTTGAACGTCTGGATAATATGGGGGTACTCCAGCCGGACCTGGTTGATGTCCTTGTATCTCTGTTCGACTACCTCGTTAAGGTTGTTGTGGGAAAGAAAACTCAGGAGCCCGTCCGAGGTGATGTACCATGTCTTGGGGACTTTGATCTCTCCGAAGTGGCTCAGGGAATCGGCCGACTTCTTGAGGATGTGCTTGGCGAGATAGAGCCCCGTGCTTTTGCCGCCCAGCTTGCCCAGGCTCTCCGGGTAGAAGACGATGTGGTCAAGGATTTCATAGAAGTCATCGATTTCGACATGCTCGATGGCGGTGTGGATAAACTCGGGCTGATCGGACAGAAAACGCCGGATCAACGAGACCAGGACGCCGCGCTTGCTGGCGGGGGGAAACTCGATCCCCTCAGCGGCGATGTGATGGTATCTCCGGACAGCGTCCACGACCTGGGCGAGGGAAAGGTTCCTGTTGGTCACTTGGACGAGAAAGCTCAGCCGGTCCTCCTGGATCCACTTCTGAATGTTGGCGAGGATTTGTTCGTTCGTCAGGTGCTTGGCCGCCAGCCGGAAAGTCTCATCGCTCAACTTCTCGCTGAAAGCGGGCATGGCCATTTGATAGGGACGGTTGTCGTCCTCCGGATAAGCAACGGCCCGTCCCCTCTGCCCGGAGAGCGATTTCTGGAGGATCTTCTCCGCTTCCTGGATGCCGCTCCAGCTGAGGAAGTTGAGCATTCGGCGGGAGATGGCGAAGAAAAGGTTTTTATTGGTCTGGCGCAGGAAATTCAGGGCTGCCCGCCATTCTTCCGCCTTGTGAGCGGCGATGTCCAGCCGGGCCGACTGGATTTCCTGGTAGGCCTGCTTCATCCGGGAATAGAGGAGGTAATGCCCCAGCCTCTCGACGATCGTCCCCAGGAGTTTGGTCTCCTCCTTGAGGAAAGGCCCGTCGTCGGCGTGCGGCATCTCCGTCGTGTAGTAGACGCTCAACCTCCCGACCTTCTTATCCTGGACCTTGATGTCGGCGAACTGGACCCATGGTGTTTCCCGGAAGTTTTCCGACTGGCAGGACTGCCCTTCTAACGTGATCCTGGCGGCACAGATGTCCGGGTACTGCCAGCCCGGGGGGATGGCCTCGATGACCCCTTTGCAGATATCGGTCAGGTTCGTATCGGGCTTGTTCAGGAGCTCCTCGATCTTGTAGAGACAGCTCAGCTCCTTAGCCCGTTCGGATAAGAACCAAACCAGCGTATCGACGTTTTTCGGTCGCTCACTCATGGCGAATCACTCCCCGGCTGGTGGTCCCGTCAACCTTGATTCTTAGAGGAGAAGAGAGCCGAACGTGGCGGACGTGATCGGTTTCCTGCACGGCCGCCTGCCTGTTAAGCCAGTCCCAGTCGATTCTAAATCGATCATCCATTCCTACCGAGAAGTAGAAAACCCGGAAACTGGTGATGTTATGGAAGAAATGGGAGCCCTGGCTGAGCATGGAACTCGTTTCCGGGAGGGCGGACTCGACGATGACCTTGGCGCCGCAGATCTGCCCGAAATTCACGGGGATGCCGTCCTGAGGGTCGGACGTCCCCCAGCGGCCGAAGCCGATCAAGAGGTAAGGACTGTCAAACGTGATCAGCCGATGGTTCAGTTTCTCGAGTTCCGCGGCGACCGCCTCGGAATAATGAACGTTGAACCTTTCGGGCTTCACATAGACGATGTCCCGGATATTTTCCAGGACACCGTT
>JBAUIH010000042.1:0-6592 GCA_049682755.1 Candidatus Aminicenantales bacterium
CCTTTTCTCGCTCCAGGCTCCGCTTCCGCCCCTCCCGGAATCCGGGCGGCCGGGCATTCCGCAGAAAGAAAAGATCGCAAAATGAGGTGCAACTATGACGGAGAGCGTTCGCGATATCATTATGTCCCGGAGGACGATCCGCCGTTTCAAACAAATCCCCGTCGACCGCTCGATCCTTCAGGATGTGCTCGAGGCCGGCCGTCTAGCTCCCTCCGCAGCAAACCTCCAGCCCCTCGAATTCGTGCTGGTCGATGATCGGGAGGTTGTCCGGCGGATCTTCCCTTGCTTGAGCTGGGCGGCCTATGTCGCCCCCCGTCGAAATCCACTGCCCGGTCAGGAGCCAATCGCCTATATCGTCACCCTCGTCCATCTCGGCATCCGGGAAAAGGGATTCGAATACGATGTCGGGGCGGCCATGGAAAACATGATTCTGGCCGCTCGGGGAGCGGGGCTCGGAACCTGTTGGCTGCTCTCCATCGACCGGGAAAAGATCGGCGGAATCCTCGGCGTCCCTTCAACCCGTCGGATCGATTGTGTCCTGGCCCTGGGCTATCCCGCCGAAAGCCCGGTGGCTGAAGAGATGACAGATTCCTTGAAATACTGGCTGGATGCGGAGGGAGTGCTCCACGTCCCCAAAAGAGCCCTCCGGTCGATCTGCCACTTCAACCGCTTCGGTTGAAGCTACCCGCCGGCCACCATCAATGCGCCGACTTTGATCGTCGGCCCGCAGACCGGCGCCCGGAAATCGAGATCGTTCCCCACGGCTTCGACTTGATTCAGGAGCTGCCCCAGGTTGCCGGAGATGGTCACCTCGGAAACAGGATAGGCGGTCTCGCCGTCCTCTACCCATAATCCGAAGGCGCCTCTCGAAAAATCACCGGTCACCGGGTTGAGCCCATGCCCGATGGTCCGGGTGAGAAGGAATCCTTTTTTGGTCGCGGCGATGATTTCCTGCGGTGTCGTGGTGCCGGGAAAAAGATAGAAATTGTTGGGGCTGACGCCGGTTCCCTCGGCGTTGCCGGTCGAGGGCTGTTTCAATTTGCGGCCGGCGTAGCTTCCGCAGAGGAAATGACGGAGAATCCCGTTTTCAATCACGGTGGTCTTCCGGCAGGGGACACTCTCGCTGTCGAATGGCCGCGAACCGAGCCTCCGGGGCATCAACCCATCGTCGATGACGGTGATGTTCGGGCCTCCGACCTGGGTTCCCAGCCGCTCCGCCAGGAAGGTGACCTTCCGGTAGACGGCGACGCCGGACACGCAGGCGAACAAAAAACCCAGGAGCCAATTTGTCATCCCCGGCTCAAAAATGACCGGGACGGACTGGGTCCTGATTTTCCGCGGACGGAGCTGCCTGACGGTTCGTTCAACCGCCTTTTTGGCGACACTCTCGGGCGTCTCCAGGTCCCGGAGATGCCGGACGACCGAGGTCCAGTCGTCCTCGACCTTGTCGTCCGTATCTCCGGCCTGGAGACCGACGCTCAGACCGCAGAAGGTTTGATCGTACGAACCGAGAAATCCGGCCGAGTTGGCCAGTATGGTCGTGACCTCGCTGCTGCTGAAGCTGGCCCCGTGCGAGTTGGTGATCCGGCCGTCCTCGAGGGCGATCCGCTCGGTCTCCAGGGCGAGCCTGATCTTTTGGGAGGTTTCGAGAGAAGCGATCTCAGGATCGTAAAGCCTCAGGGAAGATATGTCGATCTGTTCAGCGGCCGGGGGAGGCAGGCCAGCGTGGTCGTCCCGGCTGGCCAAACCGGCCCGGACGACGGCATTCCTAATCAGCCGGTGGACGGTCTCTTCAGTCAGATCGGAGGTTGTGGCATAAGCCGTTTTCAGGTCCTTGATGATCCGCACGCTGAGGGATCGGGAGGCGGCTTCGACCAGGTTTTCGACCTCTCCCAAGCGAACGTCCACGCTGAATTCACGGCCATCAACCAGAGAGATCTCGACCTCGTCCGCTCCGCAGGTCCTTCCGAAATCGACGAAGCCTGCGGCCAATCCCAGGAGGGAATGATCCCGGACTGTCTCTGTCATCTTTGGCCTCCCACGGTCATACTCGAGATCTTGATTGTCGGGCAGCCGTCGGTGACCGGCACATCCTGGCCCTCTTTGCTGCAGGTCCCTGTCTGGAGTCCGAACTCCAGGTCGCAGCCGACCATTTCGATCTTTTGGAGGATGTCGATGTTCGTGCCGATGAGGGTGGCCTGTTTGATGGGGGCGGTCAGGCGTCCTCCTTCGATAAGATGCCCGGCGCTGATCGAGAACGTGAACTTGCCGGAATCTTCCACCTGTCCGCCTTCGAACCTTTCTGCGTAAATTCCTTTTCCGACGGACTTGAGGATATCCTCGGGATCGTCCCCGCCGCGGTCAACGTAGGTATTGGACATGCGGGGAAGGGGAATGCAGGTGAAGTCCTGCCGCCGGCCGTGCCCGGTAAGTTCCCGGCCCATGATCCGGGCCGAGAGTCTATCCTGGAGGAATGAATGGACGACGCCGCGGTCGATGAGCAGCGTCTTCGCGGGCCGGGTGCCTTCGTCATCGATGCCGTAGGATCCGCGGAAAGAGGGCCGGGTGGGATCATCGTAGATCGTGAGCAGGGGAGAGCCGACCTTCCGGCCCATCTTGTCCCAAAAGATCGAGGTCCGCTTGCGGTTGAAATCGGCCTCGAGCAAATGACCGACCGCCTCGTGAACGAGCACACCGGCGTGACCAGGGGCGAGGACGACGGGCATCTCTCCGGCTGGGGCGTCGACGGCTTCGAGGAGCCGCAAGGCCTCCTCGGCCGCTTCGCGCCCGATATTCTCCGGAGTCTGCACCCGCTCGAAATATTCCAGGCCGACGCGGCCGCCCCCTCCGTAAAATCCGAACTCCCTCTGCCCGTCCTTCTCGGCTACGGCCGTGCAAACGAGTTTGATTTGCGGCCGCGTGTCCTCGGCGGTCCGGCCTTCAGAATGGGCTATGGATAGGCATTGGATATGGTCATGGAAAAGGACTTTCACTTTCTGGATCCTGGGGCTGACCTTCTGACAGGCGATGTAGGCCCGCCGAACGAGCGCGATCTTGTCCTCAAGAGAGGCCTGGTGGGCGGGCTGGTGCACCGGGTAGATGTCCCGGCGGCCCCGAGTCCGGCGGAATCCGGGGATTGCAGCCGTCTTGGTGCTGTCCGCGATTGCGGCGGCGGTCAGGGCCGTCTTCTTGATGTTCTTAAACGACAGATCGTTTGTGTAGCCGTAGCCGGTTTTTTCTCCCGAGATGACCCGAATCCCCAGGCCGAGGCTGACGCTTTCGGCCGTTTCCTTGATGATGTCTTCCTCCATGTTGATGACGTTGAAGAGGCCGTATTCGGCAAAGATCTCGGCGAATTCGCCGCCCCGGGAAAGGGCCAGAGAGAGGATCTTTTTTCGTTCGCTGTCGGTCAGACGGAAGGGATTTTCGATAGGAGTCATTTTTCTCTCCGTTTCCACAGGTAGGGCCAGACAAGAATCAGAATGGAGGCCAGGCCCAGCGAGTACTCGAAGAGGTTGGTCAGGAAGTGGACGCCGATTCCCGAGATGACAGCCAGTTTGGGATCGAAGCCTAAAAGCTTGAAGGTCAGCGCCCAACCGGTTTCCCAGGTGCCGAAGCCGGCCAGCCCCTTGATTGGCAGGATAGAGGTCAGTTCCGCTCCGCTGAGGCCGAGGATAAAAATCCAGAAGCTGAGTTGGTGGAGCGAATACCCGTAAGCTCTTAGAAAAGCATAAAAAAGGGCATAGAGGGAGACGTACTTGGCCAGACGGATCAGAAGAGAGAGGATGAAGATCGAGACGGCCCTTCCCCTCTGCTGGATGCCCTCCAGGCTCTGGATGGTGAGCTCAAACTTCGCGGCGACAATCCGTGCAGTCCTATTCTCTTCCAGCCTAGCGGACCTCAGAAGACGCCTGAAGATGACGAGAAGCAATCCGGCGATCGGGGTGATCTTCCAGTAGGCGACCCCGACCAAGAGAAAAAAGGCGACGGCGATGGCTAGCAGAAGCGGCGCGGATATGGCGTTCGTGCCCATCCCGATGGCCAGAAGCGAAACGATGAGAAACGGACTGATGGTCAGAAAATCTAAGACGAAGGCCGCAACAAAACTTGAGGTCGCCGTTTCGAAGCGGAAGCCGAGTCTCTTGTTCAAGACGTAAATATAGGAAAGCGAGCCCAGGCGGGCGGGAAGAAGGTCAATCAG
Organism: Candidatus Aminicenantales bacterium; assembly: GCA_049682755.1. Classification (GTDB taxonomy): domain Bacteria; phylum Acidobacteriota; class Aminicenantia; order Aminicenantales; family UBA8522; genus UBA8522. The sequence continues at coordinate 4,202 of JBAUIH010000042.1, forward strand.
GCTGTTCCGGATGAAGGTGACCAGGAGGATGTTCCCCCAACCGATGGGCTGAGGATGGAGCAACCATTTGTATCGCCAAGCGCGGAGCCAGGCGGCGAGCACGGCCACCACCGCATAGACGGCTAGAGCCGGCGGGAATACCCGAGAGAAAGCGAGGGCCAGGTCGGCGAAATCGATTCTCGAAAACAAGAACCAGAGCAGAACGACGGAGACGAAGGCGGACAGGGCGATGTAGGTCAGCTTGTTCCGGAACATTCGCCCCTATTCTATGCTCGGCCGGATGATTGTCAAAGGGAAAGGTAAACCCTCAATATCGCTTCTTCCTTTTCAAACGGCAGGTTTGAAAAACGAATATGAGGCCGCTTCCCTCGGGCCGTCCTGGTTTGATAGAATATCGCCGTGATTCTGGATCGGAGGAGGGAATCGATGCCATCAAGACTATGGAAAGTTCTATTGTTCTTGGCTTGTCTAGGGTTTATCGATGTGCAGCCGCTTTCAGGCGGTCAAGAAATGTCGGGGCCTCAGGCGCCGAGCGCACTTCGCTGCGAGTATATGGGCGATCCCCTGGGAGTCGATACGCCGGCGCCGAGGTTCTCCTGGATCCTTGAACACAGCGAAAGGGGACAAGGGCAGTCTGCTTACGAGATCATCGTTTCCTCGCAAGCCGATGCCAAGACCGGACAGTGCTGGTCGAGCGGAAAAGTCGAATCGACCGCTTCGACCCAGGTTATCTATGCAGGCGAGGCATTGGCCAGCGGCGGCTCTTATTATTGGAAAGTCCGATATTGGGATAAAAACGACCGGCCGAGCCCCTTCAGCCCGGTGGCCCGCTTCGATATGGGCTTGTTGGCAAGGGACGACTGGAAGGGAAAATGGATCGGCGGGAAAAACCAGTTTCGGAAGGAGTTCGAGCTGGGCAAGAACGTCGTCCGAGCGCGGGCCTATGTCTGCGGGCTGGGATACTATGAATTTCGATTGAATGGTCACAAGGTTGGCCGGAACGTTTTAGATCCCGCCTGGACGACTTATGACAAGAGGGTGCTTTATGTGACCTATGATGTGACCCGTTTTCTCCGGCCGGGTAAGAACGCCCTTGCGGTGATGCTCGGCCAGGGGTGGTTCAAAGCGACCGCGCTCCTCCTTCAGATGAATATCCAGCTAGAGGGAGGGGACGAGTTCGAGGTGGTAACCGACGAATCCTGGAAGGGCAAAGACGGCCCCGTGATCAAAGACAGCGTATATCACGGCGAAACCTATGATGCCCGCCTGGAGACTCCGGACTGGGACCGGCCGGGGTACGAAGACGGAGCCTGGGACGCCGCGGAACTTGTCGCCGGCCCCAAAGGAGTCCTCTCTGCCCAGATGATGCCGCCCATTCAGGTCGTGGACACGATCATCCCGCTCACCGTTTCGAATCCCGGGCCCGGCGTCTATGTCTATGATATGGGCCAGAATTTCAGCGGCTGGGCCAGGTTACGGGTCGAGGGGCCTCGCGGCACGGCGGTCAAGATGCGTTTTGCCGAGCTGGTCTATGATACCGGAATGATCAACCAGGAAAACCTGCGGGGCGCACGCGCCGAGGACGCGTACATCTTTAAAGGGGAAGGGGAGGAGGTCTGGGAGCCTCGCTTCACTTACCACGGCTTCCGCTATGTCGAGCTCACCGGGTACCCTGGGGTCCCCACGAGCAACGCAATCCGGGGCCGGGTCGTTCATACGGCTGTCGAACCGGTGGGAAGCTTCGCCTGCTCCAAGCCCGTTTTGAACAGCCTGCAGAGGATCATCGTCTGGGGCCAGAAGACAAACCTCCACGGCATCCCCACCGATTGTTGCCAGCGGGACGAGCGGATGGGCTGGATGGGGGATGCCCAGGGCACAGCGGAGGAAGCCATCTACAACTTCGATATGGCCGCGTTTTATACGAACTTCTTGCGTGACATCCGCGACGTCCAGGACGATAAGGGAACGATCACAGACACCGTGCCGCACATCTGGGGGTCGCGGCCGGCCGACCCCGCCTGGGGCACGGCCTATCCGCTGATCGCCTGGTATGTCTATCAATATTACGGCGACAAGCGCATCCTGGAGGGCCATTATGACGGCCTCAAGAAGTATGTCGAGTTCTTGCGCTTCAAAGCCGAAGACGGCCTCGTCAAGTTCAGCCATTACGGGGACTGGGTGGCTGTGGCGAAGCCGCCGGGAAACATCGTCTCCTCTTTTTATTATTACTATGACGTCAAGATTTTGGCCGATATGGCCGGGATATTGGGGAAAGAGGCAGAGGCGAAATCATACGCGAACCTAGCGGCCGCGATCAAGACGGCCTTCCATAAAGAGTATTTCGACCCGAAAACGGGGAACTATGCCAACGGCACCCAGACAGCCAACACC
>JBAUIH010000043.1:0-7852 GCA_049682755.1 Candidatus Aminicenantales bacterium
GGATTGGGGGGGATTGTGATAAATATAGCTGATGCCGATGGACGAATCCCGCTGGTTGGTCGCTTCTCTGCTTCCCGAGGCCGATCTCCTCGCGGCCGAACTGGGCATTCCTCTTCCGATCGCCCGGGTTTTGACCAACCGGGATATCTTGACTCCTGAAGCGGCCCGGGCATTCCTTGAGGGGACTCTGGACGATCTTGCGGATCCATACTTGATGGCCGGGATGGACCGGGCCGTCGCGCGGATCGAGGAAGCGATCCGGAAGAAAGAGAAGATCTTGGTTTTCGGAGATTACGACGTGGACGGAGTCCTCTCGGTGGTCATCATGCTGAAAGCGCTCTCCGGTTTGGGAGCGAGTGTGGACTATTTCATTCCGAAACGGCTCAAGGAAGGTTACGGGATCAAAGAGGCGCATCTCCAGGTCGCTAGGGAAAAGGGGGCCCGCCTTGTCGTGAGCGTCGATTGCGGGATCAAAGCCGTCGCCTTTGTTGATAGCGCCAAAAAAGAGGGGCTGGACGTCATTATCACCGACCACCATCTCCCGAGCGATGACCTTCCCAAGGCGGTTGCCGTGCTCAATCCTGTGCTCAAAAAGTCCGGCTATCCATACCCGGGTCTGGCCGGCGTCGGCGTGGTCTTCAAATTGCTCCAGGCGTTGCTCGAAAAGCGCGGGAAATCGGCCCACCTCCCTCATTACGCCAAGCTCGTGGCCATCGGGACGATCGCGGATGTGGCCAGTCTCCGGGGAGAGAACAGGCTGCTGGTCAGGTCCGGCCTCAAAGGATTGGAGGCCTGTTCCAACCGGGGACTGCGCTGTCTCCTCGAACAGTGCGGATGTCTCGACAAGAAAGTCACAGAGGGAGATGTCGGATTCCGGATTGCCCCCCGGATCAATGCCGCGGGCCGCATGGGAACGGCCGACGATGCCGTCCGGCTGTTTATGTCGGATGACGACTCAGAATCCGTCCGGCTGGCGCGGCGGCTGAGCGAACTGAACTCGCGCCGACAGAATGAAGAGGACCGGATTTTCTCCGAGGCCGAGAAGCGAATCCGGGAGGGCGCTCTCGACAAACGTTATAAGATATTGGTCCTCGGTTGTGAAACCTGGCATCGCGGGATCATCGGGATCGTCGCCTCCAAGCTCAAGGACGTCTTCCACCGTCCCGCTCTGCTTTTTACCTACCAAGACGGCCAGGCCCAGGGTTCGGGAAGGAGCATCAGCGGACTGTCGCTCGTCGAGTGTCTCGATGCCTGCCGCGATGTCTTCCTGGATTATGGCGGCCACCCTATGGCCGTAGGCTGTGTCCTGCCGAGAGAGAGGATGGCGACGCTTCGGGAAAAGCTCAATCGGGTCGTCGACCTGAGATTGCGGACAGAAGACCTACAGAAAAAGGTCCGCATCGATTCCCGGCTGAGATTGAACGAGATCGAAACATCCTTCATCGATGTCTATCTGCGCCTGGCGCCATTCGGCGCCGGGAATCCGAAACCGGTATTTCTCAGCGAGGGGGTGGAAGTGGCCGGCTCCCCTCAGATCCTCAAGAACAAACATATCAAGTTCCTGGCCCGGCAGGACGGCCGGATGATCGAGGTTCTGGGTTGGAATAGGAAGGAGTGGGCCGAGGATATCCGGAAAGGAGAACGCCTCGACATCGTTTACACCCTCCAGTCTTCCCTGTTTCTCGGGGCGGAAAAACACAGCCTTTCGCTCGAGGATATCAGGTCTTCGGTGAAATGACCAAGCTGACTATGGCCAGGTCGATCCGGATCGTCGTCGCCGCCGGTCTTGTCGTTGTCATCACGATTATCCTCTGGTATTTTATCTCGCACCGCCGGCCGCGGACAGTTGTATCTCAGAAGACAGAAGACATCCCGGCCAAGAAAGTGGAGCGGCAAGAAGGGATCGAGCACCTGGACTTCAAAGGCGATCGGATCATCCAGGCCAAGGCGCAAAGACATTATGCGGGGGAGAACGGCCGGTATTTTCTGGAAGGGGATGTCCTGATCCGGGACCTCGGGAAAGAGGAGGGAGAGGAGATCGTTCTCTCCGGGGAGAAGGTCTCTTATGACAAAGAGTGGAGAGAGGCTTTTCTGGAGGGGAAGGCCATAATTCAGTACAGGGGCTTCACCTTCGAATCCTCGGCTTTTGCCTACCTGAGGGGCAAAGAAATCCTGGCCACCGATAAAGCCGTCGTTTTTTCTTCCAGGGAGATCTCCGGCAAGGCCGGCAGAATGAGCTACTCCTTCCGCAAGGAATCCCTCCGTCTCGAGGAAGAGGTCGAGCTCCGGTTGACCAAGGAAACAGCCGGCGAAACTCCCCTTGTGACGAGGGGGGACACCGTCACTTTCCAGCGGAGGAGGAGACGGGGTGTTGTCGAGGGGAACGCCACTTTTTCTTTCGGCAGGAGCCACGGCCGGGCCGATGTCCTGCCCTTCGAAGTGACCGCGGACGAGCAGTTTGCCCGGAGGTTTTCGTTGAGGGGGAACGCTCAAGCCACCCTCATTGAGGAGGGAGAGCCGGCCGCCGACTCGGGGTCCAATGCCCGGCAGGAGAGGGAAATATCCGCCGACGAGATCGATCTCCGGCTTTTCGAGGATATGCATAAGATCAATCAAGTTGACGCCCGGAACCGTTGCCTTCTGAGGCTTTTTGCGGCCGAGGGAGAGACGACCGAGGTGCGTGCGGGCCGGATGCGCATCCTTTTCAACCGCGAGGGGGGATTGCGGGAATTCCTCGCCTGGGACAATGCCCGGCTGGAGGAACGGGGTGGCGATCCTCAGAACGAACGTTTCGTCTCCGGACAGACGATATCCATCGGCGAGAACGGGGAGCCCTGGAAAATCGAGGCCCCGGAAGGAGGAGAGGCACGGGTCGATTCTCCGGCCAGCGAAGTATCGGCTCAGGCTCTGACCATCTATCCGCAGCGCAAAATTATGGAGGCGGTGGGGGATGTCAACGTGATCCTTAAGCTCCGGCCTGAGGAAGATGATGCGGTGGGTTTCTTCTCAAACGAGCAGCCCGTTTTCGGCGTCGCCCAGAAAATGAGATACGAGGAAGAAACGAACCGTCTCCAACTGTGGGAGAATGTCCGGATGTGGCAAAGTCAGGAGATCCTTTTCGCCGACCGGCTGACCGCTCATAAGAAAACAGGAGAGATCACGGGGGAAGGTCATGTCCGGGTCCTCTTGCGCCATCTTAAAAAAACAGAAGGGGCGGAACAAGAAAAAATCGAGATCGGCGGAGAACAAATCATTTACAACCCCGGGCAGAATGTACTGATTTTCGAACAGGCGTGTTGGCTTGAGTCCAGGAAGGTCGCACTGAAATCCGACCGGATCGATGTCCTTGTTGGGGAGAAAACCGCGGAGATCCGGCAGGTCGAAGCGCAAGGCACGGTGACCTTCACCGAAGAGCTCAGGGAAGGCCGGAGTGAGAAGGCTCTCTATCATCCTGAACAAGAGACATTTGTTCTGACCGGAAACCCCAAGATCACGGACAAGGAGAAGGGGATTATCGAGGGGGACAAATTGACTTTTCGCCTGGGCGAAGGTAGAATCCAGGTGGAGAATAAGGATCGAGAACGGTCAACCACCGTCATCAAGTCGTAACCCATGGGTCCCCTGTTGAAGGCCATCGGCCTGGCCAAGAGTTATCGTCACAAACGGGTCGTCGACGGCGTTTCGGTTGAGGTCGGGAAGAAAGAGGTCGTCGGCCTTCTGGGCCCGAACGGCGCCGGGAAAACGACCACTTTTTCCATAATCATCGGGCTCGTCCCTCAAGATGAAGGGAAGATCTGTCTTGGAGACGAGGATATCACGGAGATGCCCATGTACCAAAGGGCTCAGAAGGGGCTCAGCCTGCTGCCGCAGGAGCCCTCGGTGTTCCGCAAACTCAGCGTCGAGGACAACCTCATGTCGATATTGGAAGTGATGCCGGAATCCACGAGCGGGCGGGACGGAGATATCGGGAAAGTCCTCCGGGAATTCGGCCTCCAAAAGCTGTCCAAGGCGAAAGCGTGCACGCTTTCCGGTGGAGAACGCCGGCGCCTGGAGATCGCCCGGGCCATGATCACCCGGCCTGAATATCTGCTGCTGGACGAGCCGTTCACGGGGATCGACCCGCTGGCCATTCGGGACCTGCAGAAAATCATCCTTTCTCTCCGGGACAAGGGGATCGGCCTCCTGATCACCGATCACAGCGTCCGGGAGACCTTGAAGATCACAGACCGGGCGTACATCATCGATAAGGGTCGGATTCTCATGGAAGGAACGCCCCGCGATCTGATCCTTTCCGATGAGGTCAGGAAGAGCTATCTGGGAGATGATTTCCGCCTCTAGGGCGGACTCAGGAGAGAACGGTCGATCATGGTCTTGAAACAACGGCTCGACCAGAGACAGGTCCAGAAGCTCATCCTGGCGCCGGCCTTGCAGCAGGCCATCAAACTGCTGCCTTTAACCAACCTGGAGTTGATCGAGGTGATCGACGAGGAGCTCTCTCAGAATCCCATGCTTGAGGAAGAGACGCAGGAAAAAGCGGCTTTTGAAAAAGAGACGGAAGGCGGAGAACGGGAAGGCGCGGAGACCGAGGACCGGATTTTGCGGCCGGAAGAGACCCGCCTGGGCACAGAAAATGATCCGGGAACCGGCGAGAGATCCATCGATCTGGAATTCGATTCTCAGTTCCAGCAATATTTCGATGACGGTTTCCGCCCCTTCTTCTCGGAGAAAAAGGAAAGTCCCGCCCTGGAAAACATCCTGTCCAAAAGCATCTCGCTCTGGGATCACCTGAACTGGCAGGCCAACCTGACGTTCTTCGAACCGACCGACCGGGAGATCGCCCAGCTCATCATCGGCAATATCAGCGAAGACGGCTACCTCCGGGCGTCCGCAGAGGAACTGGCCGAGATGGCCGGGGTCGATCCGGAGAGGATCGCCCCGGTTCGCGGGAAAATCATGATGTTCGACCCGGTGGGAGTCGGCAGTCTGGATCTCAAAGAGGCTCTTCTGGCCCAGATGGACTACCTCAAGATCGATGATGAGATCACCCGGCAGCTCGTCCACCATCATCTGCCCCTTCTTGAGAAGTCGGAATACGCCCAAGTGGCCAGGCTCCTGAACATCAGCCTCCAGGAGGTCAAGAGCCACATCGATGTCATCAAAAGTCTGGATCCCACTCCCGGAAGGAAATACAGCCAGGAAAAAACCTCCTATGTCCTGCCTGACATCGTCGTTTCCAAGGAGGACAACGAACTCGCCGTCAGCCTGAATAATGAAGGGCTTCCCCGATTGAGGATCAATGCCTACTACAGAAAGCTCCTGGCCCAGGCGGCCAAGGAGAACATCGAAGCCTATCATTTCCTCAAGGACAAACTGAAAAAAGCGCTCTGGTTCCTGCGCAGCCTCGACCAGCGCGATCAGACCGTTTACAAAGTGGCCAAGTACATCGTCGACCGCCAGCGCGAATTCTTCGAGAAGGGCATCGATTACATTAAGCCCTTGACCTTGTTGGAAATCGCCCGGGAGATCGGCGTCCACGAATCGACGGTCGGCCGGGTCGTTGCCAACAAGTTCATGACCACTCCCTGGGGAGTCTTCCCCTTGAAATATTTCTTCCACAAGTCCCTGGTGGGCGATTTCGGCGAGGGAATCTCCTCGCTGAAGATCAAGGAAAAGATCAAAAAGCTGGTCGAGAACGAGGACCGGAACCGGCCTTTGAGCGATATCGAGATCGAAGATATCCTGGCCAAGAACAATCTCAAGATCGCCCGGCGGACGGTGGCCAAATATCGCAAGCAACTGAACATCCCGCCGTCGCATATCCGGAAGAGAAAGTTCGTTATGGAGGGGAGTCTATGATTGTGCATTTGACGGCTCGAAAGATGGAGATCACGCCCGAGGTCAGGACCTACTGCGAGAAGAAACTCAAGGCCCTCGAGAGACTGATGGGAGCGGTGATCGAGGTCGACCTGATCTTGTCCGCGCAGAAGTTCCGTCAACGGGTCGAGATCCATGTCAAGGCGAAAGGGGCGGGGCTGGTCGTCGTCGAGGAGACCCATGATCTGATGAACTCCCTGAACCTGGCCTTTGAAAACTTGGAGAAGAAGGTCAAGAAAGAACGGGAGAAATGGCGGGAGAAGAAAAGGCGGAAAGGCCGGGAGCGGAAACAGCTGGGCTATGTCCAGGAAAAGGAAGAGGAGCCGCGCCGGGTCGTGCGCAGCGATGATTATTCCCTGAAGCCGATGACCCTGGAAGAGGCGCTGCTGCAGTTCGAACTGGAGAGGAGAGCCGTTTTTTTGTTCCGGAAGTCGGGCTCGGAGAATTGGGCCGTGATCTTCCGGCGCAAGGACGGTCACTGCGGATTGATCGATCCCGATTGACCCGTAGATCAGAGGAAGGCCGTGAAAATCCACAGCCTCTTGAGTGAAGGCGTGATCATCCTCGAGCTCGTTTCCCAGGATAGGGACGCCGTTCTTAAGGAGATTGTCGAACAGCTCAAGGGCTCGGGTAAGGTTGCCGGTCACAAGGACCTTTATGACAAACTCATCCAGAGGGAAAGGCTGGGAAGCACCGCCATCGGCAACGGAATCGCCATCCCGCACTGCAAATTGAAGGAGACCGAAAGTCCGGTCGTGGCTCTGGCGGTCTCTAGAAAGGGCGTTCGCTTCGAGGCCCTTGACGGGAAACCGACCCACATCTTTTTCCTGGTCATTTCTTCCCCCGACAACCCCGGCCAGAACCTCCACATCCTGGCGGCCGTGGCCAATCTCGTCCGCAAGTCAGGTTCTCTGCAGAAAAGAATCCTGGGGGCCAAGACTCCGGGGAAGATCCTCGAGATCATCCGTGAAGAAGAAGAAAGAATCCATGAATAGTCCGGGCGGGGCCGATCGCTCCCGCCTGATCGTCTCCGGGGGGTTCCTTCAGATCTTTGGTCTCGGGGTTATCATCACAGGCCACAGCGGGATCGGCAAGAGCGAAAGCGCCCTCGAACTCATTTCCCGCGGCCACCGCTTCATCTCCGACGATGTGGTGGAATTGACCAGACGGAGGGACGGCGGACTGGTCGGGCGGTCTCCCGCGTTGAGCCGCTATTTCATGGAAATCCGGGGGCTGGGGATTATCAATATCAAGGCAATTTTCGGGTCGAAAGCGGTCTGCCGTCAATCCAATCTAGACCTGGTCATCTGGCTCAAGAAGTGGCAGAAAGGAGATGAGTACGACCGCCTTGGCCTCGAGTTCCCCGCAGACTACGAGATCCTCGGCGTCAAGATCCCGCAATTGATCGTTCCCGTCGCCCCGGGGCGGACGATCGCCCTGCTGATCGAGGTGGCCTGCAAGGTCCACCTTCTGCGGAAGAAGGGGTATCAGGCCTCCCGTGAGATCGTCAAGAAACTGGACAAGGCACTCAACTAGAGGCGAAAGAGAATGAAGAATGACCGCTTCTTGATCATCACCGGCATCTCCGGTTCGGGGAAGACGGTGGTCAGCCGTTTCCTCGAGGACCTGGGATACTACTGTGTCGACAACCTGCCCGCCAAGCTCATTCCCAATCTCGTTGAACTCTGGTTGCGAAAAGAAGTCGAGATCCAGAAGGTGGCCCTAATCGTCGACATGAGAGAGCCGGGCTTTCTGGCCGATTTTCCCGCGGCCATGGAGGCGATCAAGAAAAAGACGATCCCCAAGATCATTTTTCTCGACGCCTCGGACGAGACCCTGTTGAAAAGGTTCAGCGAGACGCGCCGGCCCCATCCCTTGACCAAAAAGAGGTCGGTGATCGAGGGTATCCGCTGGGAAAGAAAACGCTTGGCGCCGATCAAGAAAATGGCCGACGAGGTCTTGGACACCTCATCCACCA
>JBAUIH010000044.1:0-4252 GCA_049682755.1 Candidatus Aminicenantales bacterium
TGGGAAATATCCTTACCGTGCCCCTGGGAAATGTCCTTACCGAAGGGGTAGGAAAAGTACTTGACATTTACATATGGGCTTCGACAGCGCGCGGTGGCCCTGGGTTGGCCACAGGAACGCATTGAAGTCATCGATACCGACCTTGGTCAATCCGGCAGTTCGGCCGCAGATCGTCAAGGGTTTCAAAAGCTGGTGGCCGAGGTTGGCCTGGGGCGAGCGGGCATTGTGATGGGGCTGGAGGTTTCTCGACTGGCACGAAACTCGACCGACTGGCACCGGCTCATCGAGATCTGTGCTCTGAGCCACACGCTGATTCTGGATGAGGATGGAGTTTACGATCCCACAGAGTTTAACGATCGGCTTTTGCTCGGTCTCAAAGGCACCATGTCGGAGGCAGAAACCCACCTGCTCAGAGCTCGGTTGCGTGGCGGGCTTCTCAACAAGGCTCGCCGAGGCGAGCTTTGTTGTCATCTGCCGGTGGGGTTGGTCTATGACGACCGGGATCAGGTCGTCCTGGATCCTGATCTGCAAGTTCAGCAAAGCCTGCGAATATTGTTCGAGACCTTCTTTCGAACGGGAACGGCACACCGGACGGCAAAACATTTTCGCCGTCATGGGCTTCTCTTTCCCAGGCGAGCGTTGTCCGGGCCGGAAAAGGGAAAGCTGACCTGGGGACCTTTAGGAGTGAGGAATGTGCTGTTGGTTTTGCATAATCCCCGTTATGCCGGTGCCTATGCCTTCGGCCGTGGTCGATGGCAAAAACAGACCGATGGCAAAAAGAAGTGGGAACTTTTGCCACAAGATCGATGGCAGGTGCTCATCCCGGATGCCCATCCCGGCTACATCTCCTGGCAGCAGTACGAGGGCATCGATCAGAGGTTGCGCCAAAACGCCCTGGCTTACGGAATCGACCGCCGCCATGGTCCTGTGCGGGAAGGACCTGCCCTCCTTCAGGGACGCGTCGTTTGTGGTATCTGTGGAAGTCGCATGAGCGTGCGCTATCATCGACGTTCACAACAGCTCGTCCCGGATTACTTGTGTAATCGCGACTATATGGAGCACGCTGCGCCAATCTGTCAAATCATCCCTGGGGCGAGTATCGATGCGGCTGTGGGCAAACTGCTGGTGGAAGCCATGACCCCCATGGCCATTGAGCTCTCTCTGGCCGTCCAACAAGAGATCCAGGCGCAATTGGAGGAGGCCGACCGCTTACGGCGCCAACAGGTCGACCGCGCCCGCCTCGAAGCCGACTCGGCAAGGCGCCGGTATATGCACGTGGATCCTGAAAACAGGCTGGTCGCCGATTCCTTAGAGGCAGAATGGAACGAAAAGTTACGCGCTCTGGCCCAGGCTCAAGATAATTATGAGCGGCAGTCCACGGCTGATCGGAAGGTTTTCTCCGAGGCCCAGAGAAAGCAGCTCTTCTCACTGGTCAAAGACTTTCCAGCTATCTGGATCGATCCGAAAACACCCCAGCGGGAACGAAAACGTATGGTCGCCCTGTTGATCGAAGATATCACCTTGCTCAAGGGAGAACAGATTACCATCCAGGTTCGTTTCAAAGGTGGCGCCACAACCACCCTGAGGATTCCCCTGCCACTGAATGCCTGGCAGGGGCGAAAGACTCCCGAGCCTGTCGTCGCTTTGATCGATGAGCTTTTAGATCGTCACACGGATAGAGAAGTCGCTGAACGGCTCAATGACAGGGGTTGGGTAACGGGCGCCGGTGAGAAGTTCTCCAAACAAAGTGTCCGCTGGATTCGCCATTCCAAAGGCTTGAGAAGTTACAAAGAACGTCTGAAAGAAAAAGGAATGATGACACCTGAGGAAATCTCAAAGTGCTTCGGGATCTCTAACGACACAGTAAAATCAAGGCGGAAAAAGGGCATTCTGATCGGGCGCAAGTGCAACGATAAGGGAGATTGGCTTTATGATCCTCCCTCGAGCGAAAATTTGAGTATAATGAAGAAGTCGAGGAGAGATCTTTCGCCTGACGGCTTCAGTGAGATCGGACCACCGCAAAAAGAGCATGAGGTGTAGTATGAAACGTAATCCTATGAGGTTGGCCCGATGGTCCGCCCTCGATGTGGCAGCGCGGCAAGGCTCACCGCCTCCCTCCCCGATTATGCCGGGGTTGACCTTCCCCCCGAACCGCATCCCGGGAGAGATTCCGGCGCTTTCTGCCTGTCATTGACTTCTTTTTGAGTCTTGATTCACTACTCTCCTCGCTGATCGATAGGAAACATGAGTCAAGGATGCCCAATCGGCCAAGGCAGCAAAAAAACAAATCCTTGTCCTTCGAATAAACCTTGAAGCGGAACCCCCATCTTTGAGTGCTTTGATTCTTGATTGCGGGAAGTGAACGGATATGGAGCTTTTTCCTGCGCTGTAAGACTGGTACATGACCCACCTGAACTATGTTCTCTTTCACTTTTTCGACCGATTCCTAACCGAGTACGAGAGCCGCTTCGAGAAGCACTACGGCCTCTTTCGGTCGATCATCAAGGAGGTGACCGCAGGTCATCACGAGGCCCGAAGGGCCGTGGTGATCTCAGAGTGCCTCGGAAAGAACATGAGATTGCCGCGTCGCTCCGCTCCTCGCAACGACGCCTGGACTGCGGCAATCCGCGCTGCGGGTTCTCCCGCATCCGCTGTCCCAATTGCCACGCGGAACATCTCCTGATGTTCTCCTGCCGCACTCGGGGTTCTGTCCCTCGTGCCATGCCAAAAGGCTTGAGGAGTGGGGCGAGTGGATGAGAGAGGAGTTTCTTCTGGATGTCCCCCATCGCCAGGTCGTCCTCACCATCCCCAAGATGCTCCGCCTATTCTTCAAGTATAACCGGAAGCTGCTGGGCGAGATCTGCCGCTTGGCTCTTCGCTCATTGACTCTTGACAGACTCCTGATGGCCGCCGAGGCCCCGGCTGAATATTTTTCATGATTCTCTTATTCCCCGGAAGAAGAAGCCTCTATGATTTTGAAATTGCCTGGGATGTTTAAGCTTTGTCAAGATGTCCCCTCAACTGCCAAGCTAAAATGTCCCCCGGGGTTGGGGGCGGGGGTTGTTTCATAATACACCTGGAGGATATGACTTGTGCTGCGAGTTTCGCCGCGTTGGTGAGGCCGGCGACGCCGTCTCGGCCGGATCCCCGCTTCGCGCAACCAACGACGGACCGTCTCTCTCCCGATGCGAAGATGTTCGCGCTCCTCCAGCATCTCGACGAAGTGGGTATCGTTGAACTGCGAATAGACCTCCCGGTGAAGCGCCAGGACCCGTTCACGGACTTCCGGACCGATGGCGTTTGGGGCAGCCCGGCCCCGGCGCCGATGAGCCAGCCCCTTTGGGCCTTCTCTTCGATATCGGGCCAACAGACGCTTCGCTTGACGATAACAGACCTTCATGAGCCTCGCACCCTCTTTCAAAGAGAGAGCCTTCCGGATGACCTGTTCGAGAACCTGCATCCGCTGTGCCTCACGCCTGCTCAATGTTATAAGCTCCTTCATGTCCGCCTCCTCGGAGGGGACATTCTAGCTCGGCAGTAAAGGGGGACATCTTTGCTAGGCTACCACAATCTTCTGAGGAAGGCCTTTCCAATTTCTTCGATTCCGGCTATAATATCTGGGTTTTCCGGGGAGTAGCGCAGCCTGGTTAGCGCACAGCGTTCGGGACGCTGGGGTCGGGGGTTCGAATCCCCCCTCCCCGATCTTTCACGGAATTTCGATCAGGTCGTATTCCAAAGAACCCAAGCCGATCGCGGCTCCGTGTTTGAGCTGGAGCGACCAGTCCACGTCATACCCTTTCCGGAAGACGTCCTTGCCCCCGTGCTTGAGCGCCAGGTCGACCGAAGCCTTGTCAACGGCCACGGCGTCGAGCGAACCCATAAGCCCGATGTCCTCGACGATGGCCGGCTGGTCGGCGGCCATGCAGTCGCAGTCTTTGGTGACTTGGAATAAAACATTGATGAACGCGGCCTGGTTATTGAAATGCTTCCAGACCGTGAAAGCGTATTCGGCCATTTTCTCCTGGAGCCGGCCCGAGTCCTCTCCCCAGCGCATCTTCACCGCGCCGAACTTGCAGACGACCAAACACTCCCCGCAGCCGATGCATTTTTCGTTCAGGATGACGGCGCTGCCGTCCTTCTGGACGATCGCTCCGGCCGGGCAATAGTCCAGGCAAATCCCGCAGTTCCGGCAGGCCTTCGCGCTGATGCGGGGGTTGGCCTCGGCGTGCTGCTCGAGCTTGCCGGCCCGTGA
>JBAUIH010000045.1:0-17087 GCA_049682755.1 Candidatus Aminicenantales bacterium
ATACCGATGAGGAGTCCGCGGCCGCGGACTTCCTTTATTTGACGGCTCTTGATCTTCTTGAGCTTTTCGAGGAAGTAGTCTCCTTGCTCTCTGGCGTTGTCGATGAGCCTTTCTTCCAGGGTGACCCGGAGAGCCGCTCGGGCCACCGCGCAGGCCAGGGGATTTCCTCCGAAGGTGGAACCGTGTTCGCCGGGTTTGACGACGCCCATGATGTCCCGCGAGGCGAGCGTGGCGGAGATGGGATAGCAGCCTCCTCCCAGGGACTTGCCGATGACGACCATGTCCGGCCGCACATCCTCGTGTTCACAGGCGAAGATCTTCCCGGTGCGGCCCAATCCCGTCTGGATCTCATCGGCGATGAGAAGCACGTTGTTTTCCGCGCAGATCTCTTTCGCCGCCTTGAGATAGCCTGAAGGCGGGATGAGGATTCCCGCTTCTGCTTGAATCGGCTCGACCATGAAGGCGGCCGTGTTTGGAGTGATCGCCTGCCGCAGCGCTTCGCTGTCCCCGTAAGGGACGATCACAAAACCGGGGGTAAAGGGACCGAAATCGTTTCGGTAGAGCGGTTCGGTGGAAAAGCTGATGATGGTCACAGTGCGGCCGTGGAAATTGTTGGTGCAGGCGATGATCTCCGCTTTGTCCTGAGGGATGCCCTTCTTTTGATAGGCCCACTTGCGGGCCACCTTGATGGATGTTTCGATCGACTCGGCGCCCGAGTTCATCGGCAGGACCATCTCATAGCCTGTCAGGTCGCAGAGTTCCTTGGCCAGGAGCGGCCACTGGTCGTTGCGAAAGGCGCGCGAGGTCAAGGTCAGGCGCTTGGCCTGCAGCTGGACGGTCTTGACGATCCGGGGATGGCAGTGTCCCTGATTGACGGCGGAATAGCCGCTCAGGAAGTCGAGGTACTTATTGCCCTCGACGTCCCAGGCCCAGATGCCTTTGCCCCTTGTGAGGACGGCGTCCAGGGGGTGATAGTTGTGAGCTCCGTAAAGGTCCTCCAGGTAGATAAGGTCTCGAGTATCCATGGTTTGCTCCTTTCTGTCCAATGACGGCCTCCGGCCGTTCGATATCGTTTCGTCTCAACTGGCGGAGAGGGTGGGATTCGAACCCACGGTACGCCTTGCGACGCACACACGCTTTCCAAGCGTGCTCCTTAAGCCACTCGGACACCTCTCCGCTCCAAAAAAGTGGCTTGAGAAGCGCTCAGGAAGTATTTAAATTATCAGAAATATTTGGCCAGGTCAATTTTCGATAAGGAGCAACGGGCCCCATCATGCGTTTTCAGGATGATATCAAAAATCTTCCTTCGCGCAGCTAGAAGAGAAAGGTAAAGGTGTGGATGATGTCCTTGAGGAGGGCGGCGGCGGCGCCGCGCGGGTCGGACTTGCCGCCGGTGACCGTGATGGAACCCATGGTATCCGTGAGGAAAGTGATTCCCTTGCTCGTGCCCTCGACATGGAATAGCGGATGCCCGGACTCGAGGGCAAGGGGCGATACCTGGGCTCTCCATCTGCCCTCAGTCCGGCTGATTTTGCCGATCAATTTGAGGGCCCTCCCTTCTCTCTTGGCGCCTGAGACAAGCGAAGGAGAAATTCCGGTGATGCCTTTGACGGTGATGTCATTAAGGGTGAGTTCAAGCCCCAATACAGAGTTCGAGATGAGCAGGAGTTTCGCGGCCGTGTCCCAGCCTTCCACGTCGAGCTCCGGATTGGGCTCGGCGATTCCCCGGGCCTGGGCGTCTGCGAGCGCTTCATGGTAGGTCGCTCCTTCTCCCATCCTTGTCAGGATGAAGTTGGACGTCCCGTTCAGGATTCCTTCGATGGAGAGGATCTCCGCTCCGGCCAGGGAGAAAAGGCCGATGTCGAGCGTGGGAAGGGCGGCGGCCGTGGCCCCGCTGAACCGCAGGGACAGGCGCTTCTCCCGAGATAATTTCAATAAAATCTTTGAGGCGACGACCAGGGGCCCCTTATTGGCCGTTGCCACATGCCAGCCGTTTTCCAGAGCCGTCCGAATATGGCGGAGTCCGGGTTCCCCGGTTTGAAGGTTGGAAGGCGTGCATTCGGCCAGAATCCCCGGCTCGATCTTTTTCAGAGCGGATTCCACGGTGAGGCCGTCCTTCCAGAGAGGATGACCGCTGGTCTGTCCTGCCGGGATCTCGGACAAGGCGCATTCCGTCAGATCCGTCTCGCCGCTGAAGCCGCCGCCGGATTTCAGAACGGCCCTGAGACTCAGGTTAAGGTCATACCGTTTCCGGAGGAATTCGCCTTTTTCTTGAAGGAGCGCAACGAACGCTTTTCCGATATGGCCAAATCCCGCCAAAACGAGCGAAACCGGCTTCTTGCGTTCTCTGATGGCGCTTGACTCCGTGGGATCAGGCTGGCGGAGAGGGTGGGATTCGAACCCACGATCCCGATTGCTCAGGATAACGGTTTTCGAGACCGTCGCCTTCAACCACTCGGCCACCTCTCCGCTTCATATTTTGGCCTCAGCGCGCAGCGTCGAAGACGGCGGTCGCGATTTCGACGCAGAAAAGCGTCGCTCCTGCCGGCTCCGAGCGGAGAAGCAGACGCCGATGCCGTCTGTCATTCGTCACGCTTTGCCTTGAAGAATTCCTTGAGGATCCGACCGCATTCCTCCGCCAACACGCCTCCCTTGATTTCCGGCCGGTGATTCATCTTCCTGAACGGAAACCTCATCATCGACCGCACGGCGCCAGACTTCGTGTCAAGAGCTCCGAACACCACCCGCCTCAGACGTGCGTGGGCGGCGGCGCCCAGGCACATCGCACAGGGCTCGAGAGTGACGTAAAGATCGCAGCCGCGCAGCCGGTAGTTGCCTCTCTTCCGGGCGGCCTTCCGGATCGCCACGACCTCGGCGTGGGCCGTCGGGTCATTCCCCTCGACCGGCCGGTTATAGCCGCGGCTCAAGACTTTTCCGGCGGAGACGACGATGGCGCCGACTGGTACCTCTCCCCTCTCTCCGGCCCTTTTGGCCTGGGTCAGCGCCTGTCGCATGTGCTTTTCATCGTCTGTCATGCAGCTCGGCTCACACCGCTTCAACTCACTTTTCTGCGGATGATTTTACCACATCCTAGACGCATCTCCAATTGCATGTTGTTGTGTAAGTTTCTCCTCTTTTGTGATGAACAACTTGGGAATGGAGAAGCGACCTCGAAGGTTTAGGGTGGTTCAAGAGACCGAAGGCAGCCTGAAGGAGATAAGAAAAATGAAAAAGAAAGACGGGGCTTGCGTTTCGCTATCATAGAAGCCTTCGTGAGGCGTTTTTCGAGGGAACCGCTCTCCCCGTTTATTGACTGAGGCGACGGGTTTGGATGAGGAAGTCCATCGACGACTGAGCGGGCATGGTTTCTCTCCGGAGGAGAGAAGAGCGAAGGAGGAGTTTGGAGTGAGGCTCCTCGCTGGGGAGCCGAACGGGCTGACGATTCCAAACCCTGAGCCTCTGCGGAGTTCCGCAGCGCCGAGAAAAAAGCTGAGGGAACGGCGTTAAAAACCTGAGCGGGAGCGCCGACATTCCCAAGTTGTTTGATTTTGCATTACCGGAAAATTTGCTATAGACTTGGCGCAGAGATCTACTGAGGAAAGTTTATGGAGCGCTTGGAATGCCTCTTTTGCGGGAAGCGCCATCCGCTCGATGTTTTCCGTATCTTCTGCCCTGTCTGCGGTGAGCCGATGGTCGTCTCGTCCACACCCCGGAGGAGAGCCGTTGCCCTCGAGCGGGACCTCTCTATCGAGAAATATCAATCTTTCCTTCCCTTGGCGAAGGTGGACAGGAACCTGAGCCTCGGAGAGGGGGATACACCTCTCGTTCCGCTTGAAAGGGTGCGGCGAAAGCACAGGCTGCCTCCCGTTTATGCCAAGAACGAAACCGTCAACCCGACCCACAGTTTCAAGGACCGGGGAACCGCGGTGGCCGTCCAGAAGGCCGTCGCCCTTGGAATAAAGAGGATCGGCACGGTCTCGACAGGGAATATGGCCGGATCGACGGCAGCTTACGGCGCCAAAGCGGGTTTGGAGACGATCGTCTTGCTGAAGGAAGACACCCCGCGGGATAAGGTTCGGGCCGCGGGCATCTATGGCCCTCTCCTGATGAAGGTCAGGGGAGACTATGGAAGCCTTTTCTATGCCAGCCACAAGATCGGGCGGAAACATGGTATCTATTTTATGAATTCGGTCGATCCGCTTCGGATAGAGGGTTACAAGGTTACAGGTTATGAGATCTTCCGGCAGCTCGGGCAGCGCGTTCCGCGGTACGTGTTCGTGCCGGTGAGCTCGGGGGGTCATTTCATCGGGTTGATGAAGGCGTTCCTCGACCTGAAAGAGGAAGGTCTCGCCGGGGATATCCCGGTGTTCGTGGGGGTTCAGGCGAAGGGATGCTCGCCCCTGGCCCGGGCATTTGCGCAGGGGCGAGACCGGTATTCGAGGGTGTCCCGGCCGGAGACGGTCGCCCATGCCATCTCCAACCCCTCGCCCCCCGGAGGGAACCTGGCCCTCAAGCTGGCCCGGGAATGGGACGGATTGATCATGGCGGTCACCGACCATGAGATCATCGCCGCCCAGAAAGAGCTGGCCGAACTGGAAGGCATTTTCGCCGACCCCGCCTCGGCCACCGTCCTGGCGGCGCTGCTCAAGCTTTCCAGGAAGAAAAGGTTAAACCTGAGAGATGAGGTCGTCCTGGTCATTACCGGGAGTGGGTTGAAGACGATGGAAAGCCTGGAGCGCCAGGATATACTCCTCCACCGGACGCCCCTCTCCCGTCTGGAAGAAACGCTGGAGTCCTTGTCAGCCTGAGCTCTGCCGGAATCCTGGTCACAGTCCCCCCAAGCCAATCACGCTGAAAGACATGCAACCATAATCCCCTTTTTCCTTTCCCGCTCCCCGCGTCATGTGTTATAGTAGGGAAAGAACACAATCCAAGAAAGGAGGTTTAAGTGAGGCAAGATTTCCCTCAGATGGACTTCAAAATCCCGAAGATCAAGCCCGGATTGATCCGGATCGCCGTCCTGGCGGTCTTCGGCATCATCCTGCTCTACGGAGCCGTGTATCAGATCAGCCCCGAAGAGATCGGGGTCATCCTGCGCTTCGGCAAGTTCGTGCGCACGGCCGATCCCGGCTTGAATTTCAAGATGCCTTTGGGCATCGAAACGTTGACCCGCGTCCCCGTCCAGCGCCAGCTCAAGCTCGAGTTCGGGTTCAGGACAAGCCGGCCGGGGATCCGCTCCGAGTTCAGCGTGACGTCCGAAACGACCAAGGAGTCGATGATGCTGACGGGAGACCTCAATGTTGTCGATGTGGAGTGGATCGTCCAGTACAAAATCAAAGACGCCTACAAGTATCTGTTCAAGCTCCGCAACGTCGAAGGCACATTCCGGTCCATGGGCGAGGCCGTGGTCCGCAAGGCTATCGGTGACAACTCCGTGGACGAAGTCATCACCGTCGGCCGGTCAAGGATCGCCGACGAGGCCAAGCAGGAACTGCAGACGCTCTGCGATATCTACGAGATCGGGATCGATGTCCTCCAGCTTATTTTCCAGGACGTCAACCCGCCCGACCCGGTCAAGCCCTCGTTCAACGAGGTCAACGAGGCGCTCCAGGAAAAAGAGACAAAGATCAACCAGGCCTGGGCCGAGTTCAACCAGGAAATCCCCAAGGCCGAAGGAGAGGCGGAGCAGGTGATCCGGGCGGCGGAAGGGTATGCCACCGAACGGGTCAACCGTGCCCAGGGGGATGCCAACCTCTTCACATCGGTTTTCCGAGAATATTCCAAGGCCCCCTCCGTAACCAGAAAGCGCCTCTTTCTCGAGACGATCAACGACGTCCTGACCAAGATCAAGAAAAAGATCGTGGTCGATGAGAAACTGCGGAGCGTCCTGCCGCTCCTCAACCTGGGAGAGGAGGTCAAGAAATGAGCGCCTCGACAAAAACCATCGTTCTCATCGTGGCTGCGGCCATCCTCCTCCTCGTCCTGGTCGATGCCGTTTATATCGTCTCCGAGACGGACCAGGTCATCATCACCCAGTTCGGGGACCCCATCGGCGGAGCGATCACCAAGGCGGGGATTCATCTCAAGATGCCGTTTATCCAGAAGACCAACTATTTCGAGAAACGCTGGCTGGAATGGGACGGCTTTCCCAACCAGATTCCGACCAAGGACAAAAAATACATCTGGGTCGATACCTATGCCCGGTGGCGGGTCAGCGATCCCCTGGTTTTCTACCAAAGGGTGAGAGACGAGCGGGGAGCCCAATCCCGTCTGGACGACGTCATCGACGGCGAGACGCGAAACGTCATCGCCAACTTCGACTTGATCGAGGTCGTCCGTTCGTCCAACCGGGAGTTCGAACGCAGCGAGGAGGCGGCGATCATCCAGGCCGAAACCGCAATGGTCAAGATCCAGGTGGGCCGGGAGAAGCTCGCCCAGATCATCTTGGAACGAGCCTCCAAGATCACCCCGGAATTCGGCGTCGAGATCCGGGACGTCCGGATCAAAAGGATCAATTATGTCGATGAGGTCCAGCAGAAAGTCTTCGACCGGATGATCGCGGAAAGAAAGAGAATCGCTTCCAAGTACAGGTCGGAGGGAGACGGCAAGAGCGCCGAGATCCGCGGACAGAAAGAGAAGGAGCTGAAGAGAATCCAATCGGAAGCCTACAGGACGGCTCAGGAGATCAAGGGAAAGGCCGATGCCGAGGCAACGCGGGTTTATGCCCAGGCCTACAACGCCGACCCCGAGTTCTACCAGTTCCTGAAGACCCTGGAGACCTACCGGACCAGTCTGGATAGCGAGACCTGGCTTCTGCTCTCGACGGACAGCGAATTCTTGAAATTCCTGAAAGGAACCTCAAGATAACCTCGGGCTATCGAGAAGCCAGGATTGCGCTCAATCGTTCGAGCGAGATGTTGCTCCCGGAGAGGACCAGGGCAACGGTTTTGCCTTGGAGATGGGGCTTGATCCTGAGCGCTCCCGCCAAAGGGGCGGCCCCGGCCTCCTCGCTGAGATTGCGGACAAGTTCCAGGTAAGTCAGGATCGCCCCGGCCATCTCTTCCTCTGAGACCAGGACGAAATCGGCCAGGTGCTTCTGGAGAATCTCCTGGGTCAGCTCGTAGCCCATCCGCGTCTGGAGCCCTTCGGCCGCGGTCTCCATCTTGTCCATGACGATTTTTTTGGCCTTCCAGGAACGATAGGCCGCGGGCGCTTTCTCCGCCTGAACGCCGACCACCGCGACGTCGGGCTTGAGCTCGTTCTTGGCCAGGCAGCAGCCGGCGGCGCCGCTTCCCCCTCCGACCGGAACGACGATCACATCAAGGGTCGGACATTCCTCCAGGATCTCAACGGCGTAGGTGGCCACCCCGGCGATGAGATGGGGATCGTTGGCCGGGTGGATGAACCGCCCTCCCCTTTCGCCGGCCAGGCGGGCCGCTTCGTCCTTGGATTCCTCGAAGATCCGGCCGTGAAAGATGATCTCGGCCCCCTGGCTGCGCACGGCCTTGACCTTGACCGGGTTCGCTCCCTCGGGCATGACGATCGTCACCGGGACGCCGAAGAGTCGGCCGGCGAAGGCGATCGAAAGGGCGTGGTTTCCCGTCGAAGCCGTCACCACTCCCCTTTTTCTCTCCTCGGGCTCGAGGTGATGGATGAGGTTGATCCCGCCCCTGACTTTAAAGGCGACGGTCGGGAGGTGATTCTCGTGCTTGACGTAGACCCTGGTGCCCAGAAGGTCGTTAAGCGGCGGATAGCTGTAAAGAGGTGTCCGGGGAAGGTAGGACCGGATGATCTCCCGCGCTTTCATGATATCCTGATAGGTCGGCCACGTCTGTTTCATGTCTCCCCTCTCCCTAACTCATAAATTCGACGAGCGGCTTCCGGTACGGGAACAGGGCGGGCGTTCCCCCGGTGTGAAAGTAGACAATCCTGTCCTGTTTCGTGAAATCACCCTTTCTGACGAGATCGACCAGCCCCGCCATGGCTTTGCCGGTATAGACCGGGTCGAGGACGATCCCCTCGGTGATGAAAAGCAGCCGGATGGCCTCGGCCGTTTCCCTGTCGACTCTCCCGTAGCCCCCCTTGACGTATTCATCCCGGATGATGATTTCGTCGTCCGCCAGATCGACATCGATCTCCAGAGACTCCACCGTCTCCCGGCTGATTTTGCGGACGATCGGAACGAAGACGTCGCGGCTCTCGGAAACGCTGATACCGACAATCCGTACGTCCCCCGGCAGGATCTTGGCGCCGACGGCCAAGCCCGCTTGGGTGGCGCCGGATCCCGTGGCGTGGACGATGTGGGTGGGAGTGGCTCCCGCCTCCCGGGTCTGTTCGAATGTCTCGATAAACGCCTCAAGATAAGCGATCGCGCCCAGGGGCTTGTCCATCGACCACCCCGTCATCGATCCGCCGACCGAGACCACATAGGGTGTATGCCCCTTCTCCTTGACCTCGCCGAGGACCTTCGTGAGGGCCTCGTCAACGGCCTCCTGGCTCACGATCTTCCCCTTTTCCGCTTCGCGGATGCGGATATCGGCATCGAGGATGCGGTCGAGGAGCAGGTTGCCGTCATATTCCGGGGCAAAATCGGACGTGTTGAACAGAAGCAGAATCGGCCACAGGCCGTATTTCCGGGCCGCAGCCGCCGTTTGCAGGCACCAGTTCGATTGAACACTCGCCCAGGTGATGATCACATCGGCGCCCTTGGCCAGGGCGTCGGCGATGATGAATTCCAGCTTGCGCGACTTGTTCCCGCCGAAGGCCAGTCCGGTCAAGTCGTCGCGCTTGATCCAGATCTCGGGTCCTCCCAGCTCCTCGGTCAGCCGGTCGAGACGGCGAAGAGGCGTCGGCCGGTGGATGAGCGTCTTTCGCGGGAATCTCGAGATTTTTTGTTTGAGGGCGGCGAGTTCAATCGTAGCCATTTTCATTCTCCACCGGGTGTTTTATGACGATCGGTCTCTTGTTTTATATCAAAGTGAACCATCGAAAGCAAAAGAAGCGCCTTATTGACTGTCGATTTCCCTGCGATACTGATGGGTGCAGGAGGCCGCCCTATGCCCCCGTAGCGGAGGGGGAACCCATCAGAGAATCCGATGGGGGGGAGCCGACGGGACTGGTTCCCCGGGGTGCGGGGGCATAGGGCGGCCTCCTGCACCCATCATGAGAATTATAGGAGAGGATACGCTTCCGGTCCCTAGAGGCGCGCGCGGGCGGCCTTGAGTTCCGCCACCCTGGTCTGAATCCAGGACCGCAACCTGTCTCCATAGAGATAGAAGATCGGAATGACGATGAGGACGAAGATCGTCGAACTGGTCAGCCCGCCCACGGCCGAGAGCGCCAGGGAAGCCCAGATCTTTCTTTTTCCGACTTCGGCCTGGATGAGCAGCAGGGGGAACATGCCCAGCACGGTCGTCGCCGTCGTCAAGAAGATCGGCCGGACCCTTTCCCGGGAACCCTTCAGCACGGCTTCGAGCAGGGGCAGACCCTGCTTCCTCTTGAGGTTGATATGGTCCACCAGGAGGATGACGTTGTTGACCACGATCCCCCCGAGCAGAATGACTCCGATATACGCCGAAGAATCGAACGGATAGTCGGCGATGACGAAGGCGACGAAAACACCGATGAGCGCCAGCGGCACGGCCAAGATGATATAAAACGCCTGGACAAAGGACTCATAAAGGGCGGCCAGGATCATGAAGATGATGACCAGGGAAAAAATAATGGCGAACTTGATCTGGGCTTTTTCCTCTTCGGTCAGTCGCCAGGTCTCTTCCAGCGTGGCGGAAAAACCGGGCGGCAGTTTGAGACCAGCGTAGACGGACTTCTTGTAGTTCTCCGCCGCCTTGGACGGCCCCCGGAACTCCCACATCACAGTCTGCTGGAACTGCTGGTCCTCGCGGTCGATGGAACCGGCGATGGGCTGTTCCTCGAGCGTGGCGATTTCGCCCAGCCGGAGATATTCTCCCCGCTGTGTTTGGATGAGCGTGTCCTGGAGCGCTCGGAGGTCCAGGGTCTCCGCTTCGGGAAACTTTATGGAAATGGCGATCTCCTTCCCCTGCGTCCGCCATTTGACCGGATAGGAAAACTCGCCCCGGAGGAGCGTTTGGAGATGATAAAAAAGATACTGGGGATCGAGCTCGTAGCGGCGGAGGGCGTTGCGATCGACCTTGAGGATGTGCTCGAAGGAATCGACCCGCCACCAACCGTACCGGCTGGAGACCACCTTGGTTTCCTTGATCCGGGGGTTCTGCCTGAGCCGGAGCTCGAGATCGGACGTGATCTCCTTCAGTTTCTTGAGATTGTAACCGAAAAACTTGATGTAGGAGTCGTACATCGTCCCCGTCGCGAAGCTCGAGTAATATCCCTGGGGATCGAATCCCTGGATGCTCACGCTGATCCCGGCGAACTGTGTGGCCAACTGGATCAGCTCTTCCTTGAGCGCGTACGGCCGGAAGGAATATTCGATCTCTTCGGGGAAGGTGATCTCGATAAAAGCGGTTTCGGCGGTCAGGCGTGAATTCATCTCCTTCTCGTAGTCCGCTTCCATGACCCGGGCTTCGAACCTCTTAACGACTTCGTCGGTCCGGTTGAGGTCGGTTCCGGGGGGCATGCCGATGTAGACCGTCAGCCGGTCGCGGGAATACCAGCGGAAGAAATCGCCGATCGTGACTTCCTTCTTGAACCAGCGGTAACTGCCGAAGAGCATCAGCCCGACCAGGACGATGACCTCGATGGGATGGCGCAGGATGACCTTGAGCCCTTTTTCGTAGAAACCGCGGATTCTTTCCCGGCCGGCCTCCTTTTTGATCCTCAGGAGCCCCGGGCTGAGGGCCGGGATCAAGGAGAAGGAGACAATGAGGGAGATGGCCAGGGCCGAGGCGATGACGATCCCGAGGGGCAGATAATACATCTTCAGCCGCCCCTGGAAAAACGGAAAACAGAAGAAGGGTGCGATGGTCGTCAGGGTCGCGGCCAGGACGGCGATGAAAACTTCGCGGGGGGCCCGAACAGCCGCCTCGAGGGCGGGAACCCCTTTTTCTCTCATCCGCAGGATGTTCTCGAAGACGACGATCGAGTTATCGACGAACAGTCCGAATCCCAGGGCCAGCGCTCCGAGAGTCAGCATGTTGATGGAGACCTTGAAAAAGTAGATCAGGTTGAAGGTGATCAGGACGGAGAAGGCGATTGAGCTCAGGATGAGGAGCGACGGCTTGACGCTGCGGAGGATAAGGAAGACCAGAGTGAAAATGACAGCCAGGATGATCCCGACCAGGAGGTAGAGTTCGTTGAGACTCTTCTTGATCTCCTTGCTTTCGTCATCGACAACCCGGAAAATGAGGTTTCGCGGCAGTTCGCCTTTGATCTCCTCCATCTTCCGCTTGATCCCGCCGGCCACCCTGAGGGTGCTCGTGCCCTTCTCTTTATGGACGATCAGGCGGATGGTCGGCTGGCCGTTGATCCTGTTGATGTACCGGATTTCGCCGAAGGTACGCTCGGTCCGGGCAATGTCTTTCAAGCGGACCGCCACTCCCCCCTGATGGGTGATGATCAGGTCGTCGATATCCTTGAGGCTGCGGAGGGAACTGGCGACCTTGAACAGGTATTCCTGGGTTCCTTTCTGGATCCGTCCGGCCGGATAAGTCTGGTTCCAGCGGTTCAAAGCCATCAGAACCTGGTAAGGATGGATGTTCAGGCCCTGGATCTTGTCGCGGTCAAGGGTGATGCGGATCTCCGGGTCCGAACCGCCCATGACCTCGACTCCGGCCACTCCTTTTACGGCGCCCAGACCGTATTCGAGCTTCTCCTTGAGCATCTCCCTCAGCTCCTGAAGGGAGTAATCCCCGGAGATCGTGTAATGCAGGAAATCGGCCGTCCGGAATTCCTCGGGGACGTAAGGGATGATCTGGGGTCGGTTGGCGGCGTAGGGCAGTTCGTCGCGGATCCGGGCGATCTTTTCCATGAGCTCGAGTCGGGCGAACTCCATGTTGGTCTTTTCGTTGAACTCGCAGACGATCGACGACATCCCGATCGAGGAGGACGACTCGATCTTCTTGATGCCCTTCACGGTTGAGGCCACTTCTTCGAGGGGCGCCGTGACCTGGGTCTGGATGATTTCCGGCGGGACATCGCTCCAGGTCGTCTGGATCGTGATTTGGGGAAAGTCCTCCTTGGGGGCGAGCTCCAAGGGGATATTCAGGAAGGAATAGACTCCGAGGAAGGCCATGGCCAGAAAGAGCATCACCGCGGCGATCGGCCGGTCGACAAAGATTTTCATGGACGCTTCTTTTCCCGCCCCTTTTCCAAGAGCTCGTAAACGACGGGAATGAGGATCAGGGTCAGGAAGGTCGAGAACAGAAGTCCGCCGATGACGGCGATACCCAGGGGCCTCTGGAGCTCCGCCCCTTCTCCCAGCCCCAGGGATAGGGGAATGAGCCCGAAGACCGTCGTGATCGAGCTCATCAGGATGGGCCTCTGCCGCAGCTTGCTGCCCTCGATGACGGCTTCACGAAGGGGCATTCCGCCGCGGCGGAGCTGGTTGATGAAGTCGATCTCGACGATGGCATTGTCGATCACGATGCCCACCATGACGACGATCCCGATAACCGATATCACGTTGATGGTTTGGCCGGTCAGGAAGAGGGCGAAGAACACCCCGGCCAATCCCATCGGGATCGTGAACATGATCAGGAAAGGATGGAGGAGGGATTCGAACTGGGCGGCCATGATCATGTAAACGAGGAGAATGGACAGGACAAATGCCCAGATGAGGCTGCGGAAAGACCGGCTCATCTCCTCCTGCTCTCCTCCGAAAACGACTCGGTAATTGGGAGGAAGACCGAGCTCCGAGATCTTGTCTCTGACGGGCGGGATCACTTGACTCATCTTGGCGCCCCGCAGGTTGGCCGTTATGAGCACTTCCCGCTGCTGGTTTTCCCGGTGGATTTCCTTGGGACCCAGAGCGATCTCGTGATCGACAAGTTCCCGGAGCGGGATTGTCTGCCCCTGGTGAATGAGTTCCTGGTTGAGCAGAGCATCGATATTTTCCCTGGTTTTTTCCTCCACCCGGACGAGGATGTCGTATTTTTTTTCGAGCTGCCGGAATTGCGAGGCCACCTTGCCCTGGACCGCCTGGACGAGATAGGTGCTGACGGCGTCGGGCGACAGGCCGTATTTCTCGAGCCGGTCCTTCCGGACCTTGATCAGGAATTCCGGTTTCCCTTCGCCAAGGGAGGTGGTGACATCGGCAATCCCCTCAATGGACTGGAGCTTTGCGGCCAACTCCGTCGCCAAATCCTTGAGCGTATCCAGGTCGTCGCCCTTGATCTTCAAACTCAGCGCGGACGACGAAAACGCCAGGAATTGGGCCAGGGTCGTCTCCTCCTTGGCGATGAGAAAGGCGAGATCGGGATAGTTGCGGAGCCACCCCCGCAGGCTCTCGATCGTCGCCTCGAGATCGCGATGATTTTTCACCTCGACCCGGACCTTGGCCGTATTGATCGAGACCTCGGGGTTGAGCCCCTCCATGCCGCTGATGATCCCGACCTCGGAGAAGAAGCCCTGAAGCTTTTCCCGGCCTTTGAGCCAACGTTCCAGCGCGGAGACCAGTTCCGATGTCTGTTCAAAGGAATAATCGACCGGAGCCTTGAGGTGGATCTCGAAGGAGGAGACCCGGAGCTTCGGCATGAGCTCCCGCGGGAGGATGGCGCCCAGGATAAAAGTTACCAGGAAAAACCCAGCCGAGAACAGGAGAATTTTGCCCTTGTGGTCGAGGCTCCAGCCGAGAAAACGATGATACCGGACCGAGAAGCCATCGTAGATGGTGTTGAATCCTTTGAAAATTGTCCGCAGGATCGGACGGAAGGGAATGACCAGATAATGGACGACGAGCTGAAGAAGCTGGGAGAGGAAACTGATCAGCCCGCTCAATCCTTTGATGATCATCCTGGGGATGAAGTAGATCAGCCAGCGCAACCCGATGAAGGGGTAGAGAAGATACCGCCAGCGCGGGCGGCGGCCCTCCCCACTCTTCCCCTTTTTCCCGGCCTCTACCCCCGCCGCTTCAATGGCCACCGGCTTGAAAGCGAATGTCCTCGAGACCAGCATGGGGACAAGAGTGAGCGAAACGACGAGCGAAGCCAGGAGCGAAAAGGTCACCGTCAGGGCCTGGTCACGGAAGAGCTGGCCGGCAACGCCGTGAACGTAGACGACGGGAAGAAAAACGACGATCGTGGTGAAAATCGTGGCGCTGACGGCCATGCCGACTTCCTTGGTCCCGACGTAGGCGGCCTCGGACAGGCTTTTTCCGAGGCTCCGGTGCCGAAAGATATTCTCCGACACGACGATGGCGCAGTCGTCCAGCATGCCCACCCCCAGGGCGAGGCCGCCGAGCGACATGATGTTCAGGGTGATATTGCGGAAGAAGAGGAGGTTGAAGGTGGCAATGACCGAGATGGCAATGACGGCGAAAATGACCAGGGAGGTGCGCAACTCCTGGAGAAAAATGAGCAGAACCAGGAAGGCCAGGAGGCCTCCGTAGACGATCTCTTCTTTGACCGAGGCGACGGCCTCCCGGATGAACCGGGCCTGCTCGGAGACGATCGAGAGGTTAACCCGGGGGTACTCTTTTCCGATCTCCTCAAGGAGGGCCTTGGCCTCGCTGGTCACCTCGACCGTGTTGGCGCCCGATTCTTTCCGGACGAGGATCCCGATGCTCTCCTCGCCGTTGAGCCGGGTCGAGCCCTGCCTTTCTTTGATGGAGTCTTCCACCCGGGCGATGTCGCGGAGGCGGACGACCCCCCTCTCCGCGGTCGACTTCAGGGTGATCTCGGCGATCTCTTCGACCATCTCGAACTCGCCAACGACCCGGAGGGCGTACTTGAATTTGCCCTTGCGGATGTTCCCGCCTTGAAGGTTGCGGTTGAAGCCGTCGATCCGCCGCGAGACCTCTTCGATCGATAGCCCGTAGAGAGCCATGAGCTGGGGGTTGACCTCGACCTGGATCTCCCGCTCGACGCCGCCGGCGACTTCGGCCGACCCGATGCCCTCGATCTGTTCAAGGCGCGGCTTGATCAGTTCCTCGCAGAATTCCTTGAGCTCGAGGAGGGTTGATTCTCCGGAAACGGCGACGACCATGATCGGCTTGGTCTTGGGGTCGAGGGCGATGATCGTCGGATTCTCCGCCCCCTCGGGAAGCTGGAAACGGACGCTGTCGAGCTTCTCCCGGGCGTGGAGGGTGGCGAAATCCATGTCCGTTCCCCAGCCGAACTCGAGCGTCAGGTAGGAGATACCCTCCTTGGAGACGGACTCGACGCGGCGCAGGCCGGGGATCCGGCTGACCGCGG
This sequence comes from Candidatus Aminicenantales bacterium, assembly GCA_049682755.1. Lineage (GTDB taxonomy): Bacteria > Acidobacteriota > Aminicenantia > Aminicenantales > UBA8522 > UBA8522. The sequence goes on from JBAUIH010000045.1 coordinate 15,345, forward strand.
CCTCGAGCGGCTCGGTGATCAAGGTCTCGATCTCTTCGGGCGCGACCCCGGGATATTCGGTGACTACGGACAGCCGCGGGTAGCTGATGTCGGGCAGCAGGTCGACACTGAGCTGGCGCAAAGAGATGAACCCGAGGAGGATGATGGCGATGTAGAACATGAACGTTGCGACCGGCCGTTCGATGGCGATCTTGGCGAGTTTCATGGTGGTTTGATTGTATTAAGAAAGACGCCTTTTTTGAAGCGGAATTATCATGCCTCCCAGGTTTTTATACGTAGGAAAGCCCGGAATCGTTTCAATAGAGGGGACGTTCCCCAAAGGGACATCCTCAATAGGGACGTCCCCAATGATTCGGGACCGCTCCCCGGGGGATTACCTCTGAAGAAGCCGGCCTGAGCTCAGGAAATCGTCCTTTTCGCTCTCCGACCTCTTACTGCACTTGACCTGGATGTTGCCTAAGGAATCCGATGTCACGGTTAAAATAAAATTTCTGGTCAGGGTCATGCTGCCTTGGGCCGAGCTCAAATGGGCCAGGACTTTGCCGGCAATATCGAGCAGCCAGTAATCCCGCGTTCCTTGGTCGAAATCCCAGGCCCCTTCGACCAGGACATGACCGTCCGGTGTCGCCGCGAGTCCGCTGATCAGAGGCCGGAACTCGTAGATGGACTTGGTGTATTTCTCGACGACGCTTCCGGAGCGGTGCCACCACCCTGGATTCCTTTCGATCATCGCCTGTTTTCGTTCTTCCCTCCAGCGGTTGAGGTCTTTGTCCTTGACCTTCTGCGGCTTGGGGAGCTCGGTTCGAATCTCCGGGAGAGGATTTCCGTTGAGATCGATCGCTCCCAGGGAGGCGCTCAAGCCCTCGGAAAAAAGAACTGTCTGTTTTTTGTGAAGTGACCAGGCGAATGCGGGGACAAAAGGAATGGGTGAATCGGCGCCGTCAGGGATGTAAGAAATCCGGGTGCGATGCTCGGCGGCCCTGATTTCGGCAACGACGTTTCCATCCGCATCCAGGCGGAGGAGCTTGATGGGACTCTTGTAGAGAAAATAGTCTTTGTGCTGTTCGGGCTCTCCCAGAACGTGAAATTCCGCCAGGAAGCCGCCGTCGTCAAGGGCGACGGCGTCGGGGATGCCGAAGGATCCGGGAAGGTCGATCTTGACGACCTTGGCCAGCTCGCCGTCGAGCTCCAACAGGGTTATCCAGCGGTGCCCGCGAAAATATTCGGTGAAAAAGAGTTTTTCGTCCCGGGTGAATCCGAAGGAAACGCCGTCCCGGCGCTGGATCTCTCCGGGCCCCTGCCCTTCTCCGGCCATCTTGCGGAGGTATTGTCCCTCGCGAGAATAGACCTTGATGAAAGCATCCGCCTCGTCGTAGATATAGATATTTCCGTCCGGGCCTTCCCGTATCCCCCGGGGGCTGGCCAATTCCCCCTCTTGGCCCGACGCTCCCAGGACGACGACGTCCTGGGCGTAGACGTCTGCAGCGCCGGCAAGAAGAACAAGCAACAAAAGCGCGGACTTCTTCATTCCTTGCCTCTTTGGAGATCTCCTCATATATGATAATACGCGAAATCCGGGCCGTTTGTTAACTCGGGCCGCTCCAAATCAGTCCGAACCGACCTGGATTAAAGAAGTGGAGAATATAACTCTCCGAGGGGACTCACAAAAGCTGCGGATGAGGCCACATCCAAGCGCGTCATTGGGCGACCTGGACTCTGGCGTCGTGGGCGAGGGTGAAGTGT
>JBAUIH010000046.1:0-3674 GCA_049682755.1 Candidatus Aminicenantales bacterium
GATGGCGGCAGACCACCTCCGCCAGCCCGGAGGTCCGGGTGGCCGATTTGGGCTTCCGGGGTCCCGAATACGCCCATTACGACTATGAACAGGACGAATGGTTCGGATTCGCCAAGTTCACGATCCAATTCGGCCCGGACATCCGCTACATGGGTATGTTCCATTACAACAACGTCTATCAACCCGTTTATCAGGGCAGCGGCGGGCCCAACATTGCCCTTCCCAGCACGGACATCTGGGACCACGAGAGCACCTTCACGACCACCCACCAGATCCACTGGATCAAGGACCAAAATACCTTTTTCGACATCCGCGGCACCTATATCCAGCGGAACTTCCCGCTCCTCTCCCGCACGCAGGGCCAGCCGACCTTCTATGACTACACGCAGGACGTCTTCTGGGGGTCTTCCGCCTACAACGATATCTACAGGCGAAAAAGGATTATGGCTTCCGCCTCGGTGACACGCTTCCAGGATAATCTCCTCGGCACAAGCCACGAGTTCAAGGCCGGGCTGGAGTTCGAGCAAGCCGAGGAGCACCGGGATTGGTACAGAGGAAATCCCTATTATTCCTACTGGGATGACTATGCGGCTGGAAACCCCTACTACTATTCCACCGCCTTGAAACAGGGACGGCTGCGCATCCATTATTGTCCGCCCGTCGCCGGAGGATGGGATGTCCAAGAGTATATCCGGCGTTTTTCCGGCTATGTCCAGGACAGCCTGACCGCGGGCCGGCTGTCCCTGAACGTCGGCCTGCGGGTTGATTATTCCTTGCAGTTCGAGCCGGCGCAGGGTCGCCCCAGCCTCCGCTACGAGTACGGCCCCGACCAGCTCAACCCGGACATCACCGACCCCAACGCCCTTCTTCTCGCCCTGATCGAGCAATGGCACGATGAGATCGGCGCGGTCTCGCCGTTCGACCGGCTCGTCACCGAGTACAAAAAAGTCGTTGATTTTTTCACGCTGTCACCGCGGGTCGGACTCGTCTATGATGTCTTCGGCAACGGCCGGACAGCCCTCAAGTTCTCATTCAGCCGCTACTATGAGCCCATCTGGTTCGCCAAGTACAACGCCAGCCAGATCTTCAGCGCCGGTTCCGTCGACTATTATTGGAACGATCTCAACGGCAACGCGCTGATGGACCTTCCGCCGGACGACTCCTATGTGATCCAGTCTTATCCCTCTCAGGACCCCCGGCTCAACTATTATGTCGATGACCTCAAGGCTCCCCAAATGACCGAATTCCTGGCCGGGGTCGAGCAGGAGCTCGTCCGGGATTTCAAACTCGGACTCCAGTTCATCTGGAAGCGGTCCCGGGACATCGTCGAGGACACGGATATCAACAACGGCTACGATCCCGATGCCCGGGACGAGAACGGCCCGATCTGGCTGCCTTTCCAGTTCGTCGATCCAGGGTATGACGGCGAGTGGGGGACCTCCGACGACCAGACGCTGACGGCTTACGGGCTCCGCGCCGACCGGCCGGTCCCCACCTGGATGGGGATGAATCCTCCCGAGGCGGAGAGGAAATACTGGGGCGTGGCGCTGACTTTCGACAAACGGATGTCCAATCGATGGCAGCTCAAAGGCTCCTGCCTCTACAGCTCTTTCAAAGGCAACGTCGAAGCCACCTACATCACGACCGAGGGCGAGAGCCTGATGTTCAACGATCCGAATACGCTCATCAACGCCTCCGGTTCTCTCTTTTTTGACCGACCCCTTCAGATCAAGATCATGGGCACCTATCTTCTTCCTTATGATTTTGTGATCAGCGCCTACCTCCAGCATTATTCCGGGATCCCCTGGGGACGAACAATCTCCCGCCTCTACTTCCCGGCAGACTTTCCGGACGTCCAGCAGACCTATGTCACCTTGAACGCGGAAACCCTCGGATCCCAGCGGCGGGCGGCTTACACCAACCTGGACGTGCGGCTGGAAAGAGCGTTCACCATCAAGGGGGGAGGCAGCTTGGATCTGTTCGTCGACGTTTTCAACCTCGGCGGGAACAGCGGCGTCATCGTGGACAATGACCCGGCGGCCCGTCTTCGTTTCGACCAGACGCCCGCGGTTTACGAAGTGTCATCGACTTACGGCGATGTCCTGAGTGTTTACGGCGTCCGCTCCTTCCGGATCGGGGTCCGCTGGAGCTTCTGAGCTAGAATTTTAATTCAACGGTCTTGCGGATCTCTTCGCCGATCTTCTTGTTCTTAATGATGATCAGAAGCTTGTTTTGGCCCTGTGCAAGCGCCTCCACATCCTTCTCCACCTGGAGCGGGATCCCGACTTGATAGCGGCTTTTGAGTTTATCTTTCAGTTCATCCGAAGTCAGGCTGAGATCGTAACTCTGAGTGCTTTCCCACCGGAGAATGCCCTGATTGTCTTTCAAGGCCAACTGGATCTCGAAAGTGGTCACGAATTTGCCCTCCTCCAGGCTCAGCCAGATTGCCGAGTAGGGTATCGAGATCTCCACCAGGATATCCACTCCGGGACCCTCCGTTTTTTTTCTTTTGAGGGTGACATCGAATTCGTAAGGGGCCTTCTCCTCGGACGGGAAGAGGGGTTTCGGCGCCGATTCCTTGGCCAGGCTCAGGTCGGCGATCGGGCTCAGGTCCAAAGTGGCCAGCCTGAAGGTCCCGGTGCAGGACCGATCGAGAAAAACAACCGGGAAATCCCCATAATACCAGACTTCCTGGCAGCGGCCGCTCGGATCGGCGGCGGAAGACGTTGTCGTGCGCTGGGTCGGAGGCCCGAAGAGAACATAAAGCCGGCCCCTGTCGGTGAGCCGGCCGGGCCGCCCTTCGCCGAAAAATTGGCGATCCGCCGTGGCGATACGCCCCATGTATTCGTCTTTGAACTCGTTGTCCTCGGTGGAGGGGTCGGGATCGCGGCTCTTCCAGAATCGTTCGATGAACTCCGGCTTCGCGGAGTCCGGAAGCGCCAGGAACTCTTTTCGCTCAGCCGGAGTGATGATGTAGCTGACCAGAGAGAGGAATTCTTTATGCTCAGGTTTGAGTTTCTGGATGCCGGAAGCGCTCCCCCCGGCCGCGCTTATCAGGACAAAGGCAAGAGCCGAAGAGATCATCTGTATTTTGAATCTCATTGGCTATCCTGCCGGGCCGCCTCACCCTTCCGGACCTGGGGATTCCCGCGGCAAGTTGACCCTTTTCCCAAGATATCACTTTCCTTCCTAAATATCAAAACAACCGGGGGATCCTTAAAGCTGCTGAAATTGAGGGAGAGGATGGTCCCTCTTGCCGGGACCATCCCCAGACAATGCGGAAGGAGGGATTCGAACCCTCACGGCCTTGCGGCCATAAACTCCTGAGGCTTACGCGTCTGCCGATTCCGCCACTTCCGCATAAGCGTCCATATTATAGCCGCCCCGTGCGAAAACGTAAAGCCTCATTCCCTCGCCACAGCGAAGCGGATTCCCGCTCCAAAAGCCGCAGGGGAACCCAGCGGGCTGACGAACCCACCAGCGGCGACCGAGGCGAGGGCTTGGGTAAGGAAGCCCATCGACGACTGCCCTCTTTCTTTTCCCAAGGCGAGGGGTAGTGGCACGAGAAACCCGTATGAGGAGTGAGCGAGCACGGTTTTTCTCCCGCAGGGAGAGAAGAGCGAACGACGAATCGAGCCCGTTTTCCGCGCTGGGAGAAAACGGGCGCGGTTTCG
>JBAUIH010000047.1:0-3082 GCA_049682755.1 Candidatus Aminicenantales bacterium
CGTCGAGGTCATCGCTGAACAGCCGCTCCACGGCGCCGCGCGGGTCCGGATAAAAATAGGCGACGGCCCCGACTTTCGGCCAGCGCCCGGGCTCTTTCTTGTGGAGAACATTCATGATGAGCGCGTACACGGCAAGCTGGGCATCGAGGGCGGGCGTGGGTCCGGCTTCGTCTTTTACGCGCGGCCGGCCTTTTCCGCTCTTGAAGTCGCGGATGAGCAGCCGGCCGTTGATCTCGTCCAGCCGGTCGATGAAACCGCGGACAAAAAACCGGCGGCCGGCGATCTCGAGACAAACGGGATCAGGAAATCCGCAACCGTATTCGGCCGCGCGGAATTTGAGGTCCGGCCGGTTGGTCCATTCGAAATCGAGCAGGCGCAGGAAATCCCGGGACAGGCGCTCGCGCTGCTGCTCGCGGACGCGGCCCGAGAGAAGCGGGTATTCCTCGAGAAAAAGACTGAACTGCCGGCCGACCACGGCCTCGGCTTTCTTTTTCCAGGCGTTCCAACCGGCGGCAGTCCGGCGGCTTGAGGTGAACTCCCGGCCGTTTTCCCTGAAAAAATACTCGGCGACCCGGTGGAGCAGGCTCCCGTAGGACGGCTGGCCGATCTCGCGGGTGGAGGGCGCCGAGGGCGGCTCCTCCCAACGGAGGATGTTATCGAGGAGAAATCCGTGGGGACAGCTCAAGAAGCCGGGGATGCGCGAGGCGCTGAGGGCGGAGTGTTCCTCGATGCCCGGGAGGCGGGGGAGAGGCCAGTCTTTGGGGAAAATCCCATCCTGGGGGCCGAGCCGGCCGCAGCGGTCGAGGAGGATGAGATCGCGCATCCGGGATAGATCGGTGGCGGATGAGGGTGCGGGGAGAGCGGCGGGAGACCTCCGCCAGGAGGCCGGGAGGCGGAGAGCTTTGGGGGAAGCAGCGCGGCCGGCGACCTCGCGGCAGACGGTGAATTCGCCGAGAGCGGGCGGATTGAGCCCGGCCTCCCGGGCCGGAGCGAAATAACAGAGGCGTAGGTCTTTGAGCGAGGGGACGGCCGGAGCCGGTTGGCCGCCGACAGGGCGCCCGAGCGCCGTGGCCGCCTCGAGATAGATGCTGCTGGGCTCCTTGATCGTGCCGTCGGCGCTCTGGCGGGCGAAGCTGAGCACCAGGCGCGAGCGGACGCCCCGGATGACGCGATAAAAGGAGCAGAGTTGCTGGAGCGGCCGGTCGTCCCGCCGGGGGATGGCTTCTGGAGAGGCGCCAGCCTCGAGATGGACGCGGTCCACGTCGGGAAGGATGGGATCGACGGGAGGACGCGACGGCCAGGCGCCTTCGCAGAGGCCCATGACGCGGACGGCGTCAAAGGTGAGGCCGGCGGCCCCTCCGAGAGAGCCGATGTAGATACGGGGCTCGCCGAACCGGCCCACGGGGAGGCGGTTAGAACCCAATGTCTTTTGGATGGTGCGGAGGGCAGGACGGCCGGACAGGCGGAAAGCGGCATCCGGATTTCCGCCTGAGCCGGCCTTAGAGAGGGAGCACAGGGGCCCGATTTCTTTTTTGAGAAGCGAAAGGACGGGCGGCACGGCGGGCGGGAAAAGGATCCAGGTGGAAGCGAACCGTTCGACCGAGTCCCAGAGGGAATCAAGGGACGCTTCATCCAGAATCAGTTCATGGAGCTCGACGAGTTCAGTAATCGCAGGGAGCGCGGCCTCTAGGTTTGTGAACAGGCGCTCGTTGACCTCGAGGCCGCGGGCATGACCGGACGCTTCCGGGTCGTCTGGGTCGGTGGCGGTTTTTTTCTGATCGGCGATCGCCGCAGCGAAGGCGTCGAGGCGGCGTTTTATGGCTGCGGTCCATTCGCGGGCGGCGTCGGGACGGCCGGCCAGGCCTCCCAACGTCCCGCAGGAATAGGCCAGCTCCAGCGATTCATTGAAAGTCAGGTGACGATGCCGGCCCGAATTTTCGTCCCCGTCTTCCGCCTCAGCCCCGTTCGTATCGTCGTGACTGTCCTTCAACGGCAGGCGGAGGTAGGGAAGAAAGCGGGAGATGGAGTCGGCGCTCAGGTGCTCTTCGAGAGTTTCCAGGAGCGCGAGAAGGCGAGATCCGTCGGCCCGGGTCGTGGCCGGGATGCCCGAAGACACGTAAACCGGAAGCGGCGCGGCAAAGGGAAGAGACTTTTTGAAAGGGAGTGAAGCGAGGCGTTCGAGCAGCATGAAGGCGTAGGGGTCGATCTGGGGAAGCAGTAGGGCGATCCGCTCGAGCGGCACCTTGTGCTCGAGGACCTGGCGCGAGACCCACTCGACGGCGGACTGGAGTTCCTCTTCGACTCCTGAATGCTCCTCGAGATGGACGGTGCCGTCGGGTCCGCGCGAGGCGGCGGTCAGTGGAGAGAGCGGCGGCAGCGCGAGGCCGGCTGGGGAGGAGGGTGAACGAGGGGAGGAGGATTCGACGGCTTCACCCAGGGCGCGGAACAAACGGTTCTTAAGGAGATCGAGCTCCGTGGGGGCGCCGGGAGGGCGGGAGCCGGAGCGGATGGAGATGGAGCCGTGTCCCTTTGGGTCCAGGATCGACACAGCGTAGTCCAGCCTGTCCACGAGCTTCCTCCGCTCGGGAAACGCCCGCAAATAGACCGCGCTTAGCCGGGGGATGGAAGCGAAAAAGTGAAGCAGAGTATTGGTCGTCTGTTCGTCGATGAAGGCGACCGTCCGGCTCCTGAACGGATAGAGGGACGGATGTCTGGACAGGAGCGCGGACGCCCTTTTCAAGACTTGAGGAGACATCGTGCAGCCATGTGAGGAGGCCTGGGATTCGAGGGCGTCCCAGATGGCCGCGATATCTTTGAGCCGGGAGGCAGTCGCCCGATCGGAAGAGACGGCTTTGCGGAGGGCGGCGGGCGTCAGCGCCGCCTGGCTCAGCTCGCTGATTGTTGCGGCCAGGGCTTCGGCATAGCCGGCGCCCGTCCGGAGCTGGTCGAGCTTGAAGTAGCCGAGCCGGTTTTCAAGGACGGGCGAAAAGAGAAACGCCTCAACGAGAGAGGCGAGGTAGACGTCGGCCGCATCGCCGGCATATTCGCCGTTCGCCAGGACGACGAGCGACGCGGCCTCGAG
>JBAUIH010000048.1:0-20674 GCA_049682755.1 Candidatus Aminicenantales bacterium
AGGCGATCGTGCAAAGTGGATACAAACGGATCACTCCGCCGCAAAACGCCCTTCGCGAGGACGAGATCGTCTGGGGACGGGCGCCGGCACGGCTCGACCTCGGCGGGGGCTGGACCGACACTCCGCCCTACTCCCTCGAGCGGGGCGGGTGCGTCATCAACGCCGCCGTCAATCTCAACGGACAGGCGCCGATCCAGGCCTACGCCCGTGTCATCCCCGAGCCCGAGATCAGGATCAGTTCCATCGATCACGGCGTCCGCATCGCCATCCGCGAACTCGAAGAGCTTCTTGATTACCGCCGGCCCGCCAGCCGTTTCGGCCTGGCCAAGGCAGCCCTGGCCCTTTGCGGGTTCTCGCCCCGCGAAGCGGCTTGGCCGAAGGAAATCACACTGAGCACTATGCTGAGCCGGTTCGGCGGCGGTATCGAGCTGACCAGCCTGGCCGCCATTCCCAGCGGAAGCGGGCTGGGCACCTCGAGCATAATGGGGGCCGTCCTGATATCGGTCATCAGCCGGATGACGGGACGAGTGCTGTCCCAGCGTGAACTCTTTCATGCCGTCCTCAGGTTGGAGCAGGAATTGACCACGGGCGGAGGCTGGCAGGACCAGGTCGGCGGCGTCGTCGAGGGCGTCAAGGTCATCCGGACCGAACCCGGAATGGTCCCCGACCCCGTCATCCATTTCGTCCCGGCCGACGTCCTGGATCCGGGGATCAACAGGCGACAGACTCTGCTCTACTACACCGGGCTGCGGCGGTTGGCCAAGAACATATTGGCCGATGTCGTCGGAAATTATTTGGATAGGGACAGACACTCCCTGGAGACGCTACGGCAGATCCATGAAATCCCTCCGGTCATAGCTGAAGCAATGTCTCAGAAATCGATCGAACGCTTCGGCGGTCTGGTCGAGTTCGCCTGGGGTCTCAAGAAGGCGCTCGATCCGGAATCGACGACCTCCGTCATCGAGGAAATCCTGGAGCGCGTCGAAGAACACATTTTCGGCGCGACATTGCTCGGCGCCGGAGGAGGGGGATTCCTCCTGCTCGTCTGCCGGTCGGAAGAGGGTGCTGGAACGGTCCGCCGCCGGCTTACCGAGGACCCGCCGAACAGGCGCGCCCGCTTCTTCGAGTTCGAGGTCAACCGTGAAGGCCTGGTGGTTACGGTCTGCTGAAAGGCGGCCGATAGAAACGAGGAGGCCGATTTTTCAGGTCAGCGCATCAACCTGACCGGCCCGATAAGCCCGGATTCGACCAAGGGATCATCTTTCTTGTAGAAGCGGTGGGTCGCGAAGGCAAGGCGGCGCGTCGGGCGGGGCAACCGCTCGAGGACCCAGGCGGGCCACTTGCCGTCCTCGACGCCGTCCCAGGGCTCTGACTCGTCCCCGATCATCCGGTTGATCCACAGGTTGGCCACCTCGACCTCGAGCCGGTTGTCTCTCGGTTGCACGGCATCGCCGATTCGAACCCGTTGGGGAGCGGTCCAGACGGCCCCGAGGTCCCGGCCGTTGAGCTTTACCCGGGCCAGATGCTTCACTACACCCAGGTTGAGGTAGAGCGGGCGATCTTTCGACTCGGCAGCTGCCGATCGAGGGACGTCGAAAGTCCTGGAATACACCGCGATCCCGGAATAATGCCGGATGCCTTCTTCCGGCCTCTTCGTCCAGTCAACGAGTTGATCGAACACGACTTGCTCCGGACCTCCCCAGGCCGGATCGAACGCCACCGTCCACGGCCCATCCAGGGTCAAGACGGTTTCAAACACCTCAAACTCGTCAGGCTTACTTCCATCATTCTTAACAAGCGCCCTTTCCGTTCGGTCGAATACGACGAAAAAACTCTGCCGGGGATCGAGCCTGATCCGGACGGCAACTCCTCCTTCCGCGACAACGAGGTTTCGGAGCGGTTGCATCCTGCCGGTCACGACGTCCCATATCTCCGCACTCAAGGTGCCGTCTCTGAACAAACAGGTGCCCTCGACCGTTTCCGCCGTCCTGTTAGAGATAAAATAAATCTCACGATCGGGGAGCCTCCGGTGAGTGTAACGGATGGCGCCTGAAGAGGAAAAATTCGGTCGAGTTCCGAGCCTCTCGAGGAGCGCGGATGTGGCCGTATAATCCGGGTAGATGGCATCGATCAAAGGGTTCGCCGGACGGTCCGGGCGCTCCAGAACCAGCGCACCACCCCAGAAAATCTTTCCCTGGCCGTAACCGCGCTCGGCGACACTCGAAGGCCTCTCCAGGCTTCCCCAGAGCGTCTCGGCCATTTCCGAGACGCCGGCGGTCGCACCCGGGATAATTCTCGAGCGAAGGCGATTTCCGCGGCGGTCCGCCCACCACGACAGCGCCCTCCTTGACCAGGGCCTCTATCTTGGCCAAGAGCTCCGGGGTCATGGTATCGATAGCGGGCAGAATCAAAATCCTGTAGGAAGCGCCTCCCGGGAAAACGATCCGGCCACCCACGACAGAAGCTCTCTTCATAAGATTATCCGCAGAACAGCCGTCAAACGAGTAGGCCCGCTTATCCGGCAGGACATCCTTCCCCTCCAGGCGCGGCCTGACTTTGCGGAGGAGCTCTCCGACATAGGCTTCGTAATGGGCATCGAAGGCGTCTGCGTCGAACTTATCACACTCGAACCCCAGTCCAGGCAGCGGAGCAGACCGGGTCACGGCACCGTTGTTCCGGCTGACGAAGCGCATGATGGTCCAGTCGCCCGGCGGCACGTCCCAATCAAGACTTCCGTCGGGACGCAGCCTGGCGGTCAGGTCGATGATACTTCCCTGCTCCACAGCCACGCCACTTATTTCCGCAAACGCGCCCGGCGCCGCCAGATAGGGCAGAACTCCCGGCTGGGACGTATATGGCGCCCGGTAATAAAGCGCCTTTTCCTCAATCAGGGGGATGGTCTGGCTGACCGGTAGAGTTGGAAAGGCCAGCACGGCCACGGCCGACGACGGTCAAGACCCGGACGGGCCGAAGCCGGCGGCGAAAGAAATCCGTCTTTGAGAAGATCCCGCGGCCGCGTCAAGCAGCCTGCAAACGCCAAGGTCACGACGGCGAGAATGGAAACGGAGGCTCTGTTCATCTTTGCCCTCTGAACGCAAAAGAGCCTAAATGACCCGCCGCATCATGTCAAGAACCGGGACGAAATTGACATCCCTCGACGCGCCGTTCTATCATCCAGGGCGAACTGACTGGGAAAAGAGGAGGTCCGGAATGAACAATCTGCCCAAGATAACGGAAATCATAATGATCGCGGCGATGGCCGCGGGCCCGATGAACGTCCTTGGCGGCCGGCCACTCTCGACCTTTGTCGGAGATCGTGTCCCGGGAATCACCGCGGGCGCGAACGGCGCCGTATCCGACCCTGCTTCGCTGTCCGTCCGGACCGGGCTTTTCGGCATCGGCCTGGACACGTATTGGGGGCAGTTCGAAGGTCTTCTTCCCCGGCTTGAGGGCTATCAGAAAAAGATCCGCGGCCGCCTCGCCGAAGCCGGCGCTGACGTCATCGACGCCGGCCTTGTCGACAATGTGGATAAAGCCCGGCGGGCCGCCGTTCTCTTCCGGGAACACGGAGTGCATATCATCTTCCTCTATGTTTCGACCTACGCCTTGTCCTCGACCGTCCTCCCTGTGGTCCAGGAGGCCAAGGTACCGGTCGTCGTGCTCAACCTCCAGCCGGAAAAAGCGATCGACTACAGTTGGTTCAACAGCCTCGGGGACCGGGGCAAGATGACCGGGGAATGGCTGGCCTTTTGCCAGGCCTGCTCCGTCCCCGAGATCGGGAACGTCTTCAATCGAGCCGGCATACCTTTCCATCAAGTCACGGGCACACTCGATGATCCCGAAGCCTGGACCGAGATCAAGGAATGGGTCGAAGCGGCCGGTGTCTCCGAGGTGATGGACGGCAACCGGCTGGGCATCCTCGGTCACTATTATAACGGCATGCTCGACGTCTATTCCGATCCCACCCAACAGTCCGTCTTTTTCGGCACACACATCGAGCACCTCGAGATCGGCGAACTCAAGCTCTGCCGCGACCGGGTATCGGAAAAGGCGGTCGCCGCCAAGATCGCCGAGTTCGACAGGAAATTCCACGTCCTGCCGGAATGCCCCCAGGAAGAGATCCGCCGGGCCGCCCGGACCGCCTGTGCCTTGGACATGCTCGTGGCCGAAAACGAACTCGGCGCGCTTGCATATTATTATGAGGGACTCCCCGGCTCGGAAGAAGAGGATATCGTGACTTCGGTCATCGCCGGAAACTCGCTCCTTACGGCGCGCCACGTCCCCGTCGCCGGGGAGTGCGAGGTCAAGAACGCCCAGGCCATGAAAATCATGGACGCTTTCGGCGCCGCCGGCTCCTTTAGCGAATTCTATGCCCTGGACTTCAACGAGGACGTCATCCTGATGGGGCATGACGGCCCAGGCCACCTGGCTATCGCCGAGGGCAAACCCGTCCTCAAGCCGCTCGGCGTCTTTCACGGGAAGCCCGGAAAGGGGCTGTCGGTCGAGATGAAGGTGAAGAATGGGCCGGTGACGTTGCTCGCCATTGTCTCCACTCGCGAAGGGAAGCTCAAGCTCCTCGTCGCCGAGGGAGAGTCCGTTCCCGGCCCCATCCTCGAGATCGGGAACACCAACAGCCGCTACAAATTCCCGCTCGGCATCAAGGCCTTCATAGATGCCTGGAGCAAAGAGGGCCCGGCCCACCACTGCGCCGTCGGAATCGGCCACATTGCCTCGAAGATCCGCAAGCTGGCCGCCCTGCTCGGGCTGGAATTTGTCCAGGTCTGCTGACTGCAGATTCCGGCAAAGAATTCAGGGGAAATGAATCGACCTTCTGAATGAACCGGAAAGACTTATGAAACGAAAAATAAGGACTCCCTCTCCCTGGTCGGGAGAGGGTCGGGAAGGGAGAGACTAAAAAAGGAGAAATATCATGCCGCTGATCGAGGTCCATCTTCTGGAGGGGCGAACGGATGAACAGAAGGAAAAGCTCCTGACGGCCGTCACCCGGGCCGTCCAGGAGTCGATCGGAGCTCCCCTATCGACCATCCGGGTTTGGATCCAGGAGTGCTCGCCAAAAGAATATATGTCCGGAGGCGAGCTCGCCGCCCATAAGAAAAGAAGGTGAATTCGGGAGAATTCTGGGGACATGAACTCAATTTCTGAATTGAGTATTGTGTCCCCCGAATTCGAATTTTAAACAAAAAAGGCGGCCCATCCGGGTCTTATTAACTGAGCGGGCGTGAAGCCGTTGGACATAATCCAGCTCTATGATCGGTTCGGTGAGGCCATGTATCGATATTTATCCGTTAAGCTCGGCTCCCCGGATGATGCTGAAGACGTGCTCCAGGAAGTTTTTTATAGATTGGGGAAAAGCTCGTTTCGGCTGCGCTTCGTCCGGGACCTGAGGGCTTTCAGCTTCCGGGTTGCCCGCAACGAGGCCAACCGGTGGCTTCGCCGCAAGATCCGGAACGAACAGACCGCTGCGTCAACTATCGTCTTCGCCGAATCCTTCCGCCGGACCTACGCCTCCCCTGAGGACGGAACTCACTGGGCGATCGCGGACGCTTTGGCTCAAATCCCGGAAGGCCAGCGCGAGGTCATCATCCTGAAGATCTTGGAAGGCCTGACCTTTAGGGAGATCGCAGCGGCGAATGGAGAGTCGACAAACACAATGGCCAGCCGCTATCGTTACGGCATTGAGAAACTCAGGATGATTTTGGAGGACCGCCGATGAAACATGACCGTGATATTGAAAGGCTGCTCAAAGGCTTTTCCTCGAGGCCGCCGGCCTCAGGACGCAAGGAACGGGTCTTGCGGGGAGCCAGAGAAAAGGCCCTCGCCCGCCGCATCTTGACGCCGGCCTGGAAATGCACACTTGCCAGCTGCATGGCTCTTCTCCTTATCATCGGCTTAGCCGACGGGTGGACCTCAACGGCAAGACTCAGCCGGCTCAGCGCTCTCCTGGACATCTCCACGGCGGACTCGGTCTCGCCAGAGGAAGCCGTGGCCGAAGAGTTGGCCAGGTATCGGGAAGCGCTGCCCGATCTGGACAAGGCTTCGTCAAAGCGACTGCAAATGGCGCTGCTCAAAGAAAAAAGGGCGGCGAAAAACAAGCGCCCGCTCGACCGCCCGGAGGAGGCGATCTATGAAAATTAGGACCAAGAGGATCTTCTCGAGGATAGCGATCGTCTTTCTAGCGCTCATCGTTCTCATCCTCGCCGCCAGGGCCATCCTCACCTACACGACCGGGAAAAAACTGGAGTCGGCCGTCTCCCGGCTCAGGACAGAGGGAAAGCGTCTCTCTCTCGGGGAACTCGAACCGAACTGTGCCGACGAGGACAACGCGGCCCTCCTTTGGAAAGGTATTGAAGATGTGTTCATCGGCGATTTCGACAATGCGGCGACGATTAATCAGCCCTTTGCCGAGCTGTTCAACGGACGTCCGCTCTCCGCTGAGGCCAAGAAGCTTATCGAAGCGGCTTCCCTCAAGAACCAGAAAGCCTTCGAGCTCCTCCGCGCCTCGGCCGGCAAGCCCTGCTTCAAGTACAACACCCAATGGCAGGACGTCAGCCGGATCGAATTCCCCGACGCGGTGAAGATCCTGCGCTGCCAGCGGCTGTTTCTCCTGAGCTTGATCCTCGATGCCGAGGGGGGAAATGCCGGCCGGGCCTTGGACGGCTGCCTGGACGGCCTTCGCTCCGCCCATCTCTTCCTCGGCGAACCGTTCCTGATCAACCGTCTTGTCGCCCTGGCCCTCCTCAGACACCAGATGCTCGCTCTCAACACCATCGTCAGGAGTGACGGCATAGATCCGGAAAGGCTGGACTATTTGCTCCTTCTCCTGGAATCTATTCCCTTACGCGCGACCTTCCCGTCCATCCTGGAATGGGAGAGAGTGATCAGCCT
The DNA here is from genome assembly GCA_049682755.1 of Candidatus Aminicenantales bacterium. GTDB lineage: Bacteria > Acidobacteriota > Aminicenantia > Aminicenantales > UBA8522 > UBA8522. The sequence continues at coordinate 6,907 of JBAUIH010000048.1, forward strand.
GGGATTTTACGACATCATCATCCGGCAGAATGAAGACATCATCGAGACGCCTTTCCCTGTGATCAATAGCTCGTTGTCCTGGCTTCTCCGGCCTCTGGTGAACGGCGAGGCTCTCTATTCTCTCGGTCTCTGGGAGCTTGTCGAGCCGGCCTTCCGGCTTCCTTATTATGAGTCCAAAGAGGTCCGGAAACAGCATAAAAGGAGAATCGAGGACATACCCTGGCGCTACCGCATGATCGGATACCTGGTTCCCAACTTTTCGGCTACTTTCGTTAAAGAGACGGACCGTGAAGCCGACTTGGCTGTCGCCCGTATCGGCCTGGCCTGCCGGATCTTCAAGCACCGTCACGGACGGCTGCCCGAAAACCTCGCCGAGCTCTCCCCGGACATCCTCAAGGACATTCCCATCGATCCCTATACGGGAGCCTCTTTGATCTATAAAAAGAGCGAGGACGGCTTCATCGTTTACAGCATCGGCTCAAATGAAAAGGACGACGGAGGGCGCGAAACCTGGATGCGCTATGCCGAAGTCATGGAGAAGGACGACGACATCGCCTGGAAAGATAATTAATTGACTCGGACGGCTTTGCGCTCGGTTTTTCCCTGGATCAAAGTGAGACCGGTCACCTGGCCTTGCGCGTCTTTGGTGAAGCCTATCCTCACCTCCGTTTCGGTCGAGAAAAACGAGGTCTCCGACTCGGCGAAAAAAACACCTTGCCCCTTCTCGTCCGGGGGGATGAAAACGGGCTCGATGAAAAGGCAGCCGTTTCCTGGACTGACCTTGATCCTGTCGGCCGGCGTGAACCGGTAGGTCCCGGCGAATAGTTCGAGCTGCTGATTCTCGAGGCCATACACCTCTTTTTCTGTCGGCTGGAAGTCGGGCCAGCCGTATTCAACGGACAGGCTGCGCAAGATCTCAGGGAGAAGGGCCCCTCCGAGGTCTCCATTCGTCATGATGACCGCGCCCTGTCCCCGTTCCGGATAGGCGATGAGATTACAGCGAAAACCCTCGTTGCCGCCGCTGTGGGAGAACTGGAAATCCCGCCCGCTTCCCTTGGCGATGAATCCCAGCCCGTAGCCCTCTTTGACCGGTGTCAGCATCATCTCGACCATCACGTGAGAGAGGACGCGGTCTGATTTTCCCTGCTTCGCCAGCATGATCTCGCGGGCGAACAGCGCCAGGTCATAGGGAGTTGTCCACAATCCGGCCGCCGCCATCTCGGGATAGGTGTGCCAGTTGCCCGGCACAGCACTGCCGTTGGCACGATGGCCCGAAGACGCTTCACTCGCCCAGGCGGGCGGCAGCGGTTGTTCGAAGGTGCTTCGGCTCATGTCCAGTTTCAGGAGCACAACTCCCTGCACGATCTGGGAAAAAGGCCGGCTCAGGATATCAACAAGAAGCTGCTGCATGATCGTGTATCCACCTCCCGAATAACGGAAACGGGAACCGATCTCGATGTCCACACGGATGGGCGCTGTGTTGGCCGGTTTTGTGCCTTTCAGGATCTCAACCAGCGAGGGCAATTCTTTTCCCTCGGCGTATCCCGGAAAACCGGAAACGGTCATGCCCGCGGTGTGGCTCAGCAGCCCCCGGAGAGTGACTTTCTCTTTGCGGGTCCATTGATTTTCCGGCACCTTCCAGGAACGCAGCCGGGGGTTCACATCCTGGTCAAGACCCAGGATGCCTTTTTCGACATAATAAAGCGCGGTGGCCGCGGACACGGGTTTGCTGATCGAGGCGGCCTGGAAAAGGGTGTCGGGTGTCACAGGATCTGTGCCGCCGGACTCCTTGACGCCGTATCCTTCCTCCCACTCGATCTCATATTCGTTGATAACCGCGATGCTGACGCCGGGCACGCGGTACTGCTTCATCCGCTCCCAGATGGTGGCCGTATCCGGCGGCTGCCCCTTGACCACAAACCCCGGGTCTCTGATAAGACCGTTCTGGACCCTCTTGATCCGGGCGCCCAAGTCCTCGGATGCAGGGGAGGCGGCATTTGGATTCGCGACCGTGCCCATCAGGGCCAATAGACAAAGCGACACGAGCAGGGCTTGAATCTTTTTCATCGGCGCCGCCTTTACTCTACGCAAAAACCCGCCCCCTGGCAACTCATTTGATTGACTTCGCCCCGGGAGTCCTTTATCCTTTTTGCAATTCCAGAATGGACATGCCCAATCCGCAAATTTTCGGCTCGACCGGAAGGAAAGGGGGCCGTCATGAAAAGACGTGATTTCATCAAATCTTCGGCCATAACCGGCGGCTCACTCGCGCTGGGGCGAAAGCCGGCTGAGTCCCGGGGAGCAATACGCCCTTCGCCCTTCGAACCCGTCGCTCCCCTTTCCGCGGTGAAGCCCATCCTTCCCGACCTCAGGCCCGCCCGCTGGATCTGGTATCCTTCGGGCCGCTGTCTGCCCAACACCTTCGTGCTCTTCCGTCGTGAACTCATCCTCGACGCCAAGCCGGTTCGGGCCGCCGGCTGGATCGCCGCCGAGAGCCGCTACCGGCTCGAGGTCAACGGCCGCCGAGTCCAGTGGGGGCCGGCTCCGGCCGACCCGCGCTGGCCGGAAGCCGACCCGTTTGACCTGACCGAATACCTCCAGCCCGGCCGCAACGTCATCGGCGGCACCGTCCTGTACTACGGTCACGGCGAAGGTACCTGGCCGCTGGGAAAACCGGGATTCCTGTTCTGGCTCGAGACCGGAGGCGACGGCAGAAACGGCGTTGTGCTTGTCTCCGACGGCTCCTGGAAAGCCCACCTGGCAAGGGCCTGGCGGCCCGGCCAGTATAAACGTTGGTATCTCCGCGCCCTCCAAGAAGAATTCGACGCCCGCCTCTATCCGGACGGTTGGACGCAACCCAACTTTCGCGAGGACTCCCAGTGGGTGGAGGCACTGGAGCTCGAAGGCTCACCCAACAGGCCCGCTCTCTCGACAAACTATTACGAGTACGTAAATGACCTCCTGGAGAGCCCCGCGGAAACGGAGCTCCGGCCCCGCTCGGTCCCGCTCCTCTCGGAAGCACTTGTCCCGGTCGCTCGCCTGGCCGAATCGTTCTGGATCGACTGGCGCCGCTCCCCTCAGGAATATTTCGAATGCCGGCCCCCGGACGCCTTCGAGGCGGTCCGTCGCTCCAGCGCCGTCGAGAGCGGAGCCGGACAGTGGGAGGTGACTCTCGACGGAAAACGGGGCGCGGCGCTGACCTTCGAGCTCGATGAACAGGTGGTCGGCTGGCCCTATTTCACCATCGATGCTCCCGCCGGGACGACCGTTGAGCTTCTCGTCCACGAAGCCCACGCTGAAGACGGTCCGCCCCTCCTCAACACCCACTTCGACAGCTGGAGCCGTTTTGTCTGCCGCCAGGGGATCAACACTTTCGAATGTTTCGATTTCGAGAGCCTGCGCTGGCTTCAGCTCCATATCCACCAGACGAGGGGCCGGGTTAAGGTGCGCGACATCGGCGTGCGCCGCCGCACGTTCCCCTGGCCGAACGCGCCGGATATTCGCGTTTCCGAGCCGCCTCTCCAGCGCTTGATCGCCGCCTCGGTCAATACGCTCAACAACTGCGCTCAGGAGACGCTCGTGGACGGGATGGCCCGCGAACGCCAGCAGTACAGCGGCGACTGCGGCCATCAACTCCATGCCATCTATCTCACTTTTGGAGAAACGCATCAGCCGGCCCGCTACTTGACGACCTTCAGCCAGGGGCAGACCCTCGAGGGCTATTTCCTCGACTGCTGGCCCGCTTATGACCGGTTGGCCCGGTTGGTCGAGCGGCAGCTCGAGCTGACCCGCTGGGGCCCCCTTCTCGACCACGGCGTCGGGTTCAACTTCGATTGCCGGCATCACTACCTCTACACGGGCGACCTCGAAGCGCTTAAGGAGCCCTATCCGCGTCTCATCCGCTTCGCGGAGTATCTCCACGGCATCCGCGGACGGGACGGACTCCTGCCGGTCGAAGATATCGGAACCCCGGCGGTCTGGATCGACCACAACGCCTACGAGAGACAGCGTCACAAGCAGTGCGCCTTCAACCTCTACGCGGCGGCCATGCTCGAGCACGCCCTGGCGCCGCTCTGCCGGGCCTTCGAGGACAGGAAACAGGAAAAGGCAGCCCGGAACTTCGGCCGCGACCTCCTGGCCGCAACGGTCGGAAAGTTCTGGAGCCCCGAGCGTGAAATTTTCGTCAATAACCTGCCCTGGCTCGAGGAGGAGGGGAAGGTCCGTCTCTGCGATCGGTCCCTAGCGACGGCCGTGCTCTTCGACCAGTTCCCGGGAAAAAACGCGGCGCCGGCGCTCCGCGCCCTGGCCGAGTGCCCGCCCGAGATGGGATTCTCTTATCCGGCCAACGCCGGCTGGCGGCTCTGGGCCCTGGCCAAGGGCGGACGGGCCGACGTCATCCTCCAGGACCTGCGGGAACGCTGGGCAACGATGGATTCGGTGCTTCTCAACAACACTATCCAGGAGGATTGGGAGGCCAAACCCGACTCCGGTCAGCAGTGGAGTCATTGCGCCGTCGTTCCCTTGTACATTGCCTATATGGGGCTGGCCGGCATCCGGCCCCTCGAGCCCGGCTTCCGGCGCGTCGAGATCAGACCGCAGCCGGAGGACTTGAGCCAGTTGGAGCTTACCGCTCGGACCGTTCGCGGCCCGCTCGTTTTCCGCTCGCTGGGGAACAGGGGGAACCGGGAGTTGACGCTGGAGCTCCCCAAGGGATGCGCAGGCGAGGTCGTTCTTTCCGAGCGGGAGGCAACCGACCTGGTCCTCCTTAAGGAAAAGGCGCCTCTCGGACACAACCGCTGGGCCGTTTCGGCCGGCGCGCCCGTCACCCTGAAGCTCAAACACACCTAAAGGATATCTTTATGCGTTACCTGCTCCTCGGTGGTCGTCAACCTGACCCTCCTGGCTTATACCTTCAAGGGCGTCGGGGCCGACCCGCGCTTTTTCGGCGCCCGCAGCGACCGCGACTGCGGCCTGCTGAGCTTCATGGGGGGATGGACGTTCATGCTCCGCTGGCCGCTGATGATGAGCTTTGTCGTGTTAGGGCTTGTGCTCGTCAAGAATCTTTTCCCCGACCAGACCGTACTCGCTCAGGCCGCCGCCCTGATCAAATCACACGCCGGAGCCGTCCCCCAGAACGAGTGGCCGGAACTTCTCTCCCGGATCATGAATCATCCGCAGGCCTTTTCTCAGGAACTCATCGGCGGACTGACCCAACTCCTCGGCGCGGACTGGAGCGCCAAGATCAGCCTGCTGAGCTATTACGGTGCTGCGGCTCTACTGGTGGCGGTTCAACGGGAGCGGGTTCGCGCTCGGGACGCTCGTCGGACTGGCCGCGGCGCTGCTGCAGCGCGTCTTGATTCCCGGGATGCCGGAGTGGCAGCAATTCTTGTACATGGTCGGGGCCGGGCTCGCCGGGAGCATCGTGGCGACTTACATCCGTCCGCCGACCGAGCGCGGCGTGCTCGAGCATTTCTATCGGACGACCAAGCCGTTTGGAGTATGGGGACCGCTGCGGAAAAATCTTGTTCCGGAGGAGGAGGCGGCGATGTCGCGGGAACACAAGTACGACTTGATCTCACTGCCTTTCGCCTTCTTCTGGAAGCTCACCATGCTGATGCTGCCGATGCTGCTGATCGTCCGGCAGTGGGGGGCGTCGGCCGTTGCCGGCGGGATACTGGCCGGTTCCCTCACCGGCCTCTATTTCTTCTGGTACCGCCACCTTCCACAACGAGAAAAACGATCGAGTGACCGGCTCCCGGATTGACTTTGGCCCGGCGCCGGGATATAAATCCCGGCATAATCTATCAGGGAAATCGGCGATGGCTCCGGAAGAATTCAAGAAATGCATGGAGACCCTGGAAGAGCGGCTCCGCAGGCCCAAACCCGGGCTGATCTCGCAGCTCAAGATGGTCCCAGGGCACAGACGCGATGATAAAACATACCAGGAGGTTGGGGATTCCTGCCACAAGGCCGGCGTGCTGGTCCTTCTCTACCCTAAGAATGCCCGGCTCCACATCGTCCTGACCCGCCGGACGGCCAACGTCGCCCACCATCAGGCCCAGATCTCCTTTCCCGGCGGGCACAAGGACAGCCACGAGACTGTCCTCGAAACAGCCCTCCGGGAAGCCGAGGAAGAGATCAACGTCCCGTCCTCTTCAATCCGGGTCCTCGGCGAGCTGACCCCGCTTTACATCCGGCCGAGCGACTACTGCATCTATCCCATCGTCGCCGCGGCCGAGAGCCGGCCCGAATTCCGTCCCTCGCCGCACGAAGTCGCCGAGGTCCTCGAGATCCCGCTCGACCACCTCCTGGACGGGCAAAACGTTCGGCGGGAGATCTGGCCTCTGGGGGGCCTCGAAGTGAGCATCCCCTTTTACTTTTATCAGGGCCACAAGATCTGGGGCGCCACGGCGATGGTCATCGCCGAACTCCTGGACCTTTTGGGAGGAAACGATCATGTCGCGGATTGAAGTGAACGGTGAAGCGCCCGTCGTCGAGACCGAATCCCGGTCTGCTTGATCCTTGGCCTAACGAACCCGAGTCAGCCGGAAATATTCTTTTTGAGCGCCTTCACGACATAACTGTTCAGGCTCTCCCCTTCGCTCAAGGCCCTGACGGTGAGGGCCTGGTGCAGTTCCGGTCCGGTGCGGAGGACGAATTTCCCCGAATATTTTTTTGCGGTGGGCGGGGGCAAAGGACGGCCGTCCTTCTTGTAGATCTCGATCCATTCGTCGACCACGGCACAGAGCTCTTTGTAGACTTCCGCCTCCTCATCCCCATGACAACACGGGCCGATCCAACCGGGCACCGAACCGATGTAGCATTGATCTTCATCCGACCACTCGACGATCTTGAGAAATTTGTCACTGTCCTTCATTTTCGCGTTTCCTCGATTTTCAACCGGACGGCTTTTTCCTGATAAGGCTTGGCGTCGTCGCCGAATTTTCCTGGGCATTTATATGGTACTAAATTAGTACTAAAATATCAATAGTGAAGAGGCTCATGGCGTCTGGTGAAGAAGCCTCCTTATTGTCAGAATTCCAAGGACCATAAATAGAAAACGCCCAGGCGGCCTCATTTTCTCAGCCGCCGCGAGAGTCCTGCCCCGCCTCATCCGTTTTTATCAATGAGAGGCCCAAGAATTGCGGAACATGCCCGGCTTCTGCTTTCCGGGAAAAAAGGACCGGAAAAGCCTTGATTTTCCCGGGCGCGTGAGTCATTTTACTCAATGCCCGAGGAGGTTTGAGCATGATAATCGAATATTCGATTTCACAACTGGGGACATTTGAGAACTGCCCGCTTCAGTACAAACTCAAATACGTGGACCGTCTCAAGCGTTTGGAGGAAGGGATCGAGGCCTTCCTCGGCCAGCGGTTCCACGAAGCCATGGAGCGCCTCTACGCCGAGCGGCCATTCCGGATCGTCCCCTTAGACGAGCTCCTCGCCTACTACGAGAAACAGTGGGCAGAGAAATGGCACGGCGAAGTCAAGATCAGGAAAGAGGGGCGGACCGCTGACGATTACCGGCTTTTAGGGCAGCGCTTCATCGAGGATTATTACAAACGGCATCATCCCTTCGACCAGGGCAAAATCTTGGGGCTTGAGCGATACATCCGGTTTCCACTGGACGCAGCGAAGCGCTACAATTTCAAGGGCATCATCGACCGCTTGATTCTGGCCCCGGACGGTGCCTTCGAGGTCCACGATTATAAGACGAGCTCCGGCCTTCCGGACCAAACCCAGGTCGATTCGGACCGGCAGCTCGCTCTCTACCAGGTCGGCGTTCAAACGCTCTGGCCGGAGGCCACCGAAGTCCGACTGGTCTGGCACTACGTTGCCTTCGACCTGGAGATGAGATCGGCCCGAACACCCGAGGCCCTCGAGGCGCTCAAGACGGAGATCATGGCCCTCATCGACCGGGTCGAGGCGACGACCGAATTCGAGCCCTGCGAATCCCCCCTCTGCGATTGGTGCCCGTACTGGGATCTCTGCCCGGTCAAGAAGCATCTGGTGAAGGTTGAGGGGCTTCCGGCGGATGAGTGGAAAGATGAGCCCGGCGTCAAGATCGTCGATGCCTACGCGGACAAGTGGCGTCAAAAGCGTGCGCTCGAAGCCGAGCAGCGCACCGTTGACGGGGAGCTCGAGCAAATCCGCGAAGCGGCCATCGCCTTCGCCGAGAGAGAAGAGGTCCAGGTCATCGCCGGGACGACTGCGAAGTTGCGCGTGACGGGAAAAGACCGCATCGTCTCACCGGCCAAAGGAAGCGATGAAAGGGAAAAACTCGAAAATGAGCTCCGGGCGCTTGGCGTTTGGGACGAGGTGGCGATGCTCGACCCGTTCGCTCTCGAGAAGGCCGTTGCGGAGGGCCATTGGAAGAGCCCCGTCGTCGAACGCATCCAGGCCTATATCAAGACGGAAAAACGCTATACGGTCACCATCAAAGGAGACCGGGAACCGGGGGCAGATTAGAACCCTCCGCTTGACAATCCGCCGGCCGAGGATAAAATCCTCTTCCTAAATGTCTCACTCGGCGTCTCCTAATGCATCTCCGGCGCGGTCTTCTCCCGAGCCCGCGTTGGCCCCTTCCGGCCGGCTCTACCTCGACCCGGCCGATGTCCCCGGCGAGTCGCCCCAGCTCCGGCGTCTTTACCTCCTCTGGCGCGAGGACCCCGCGGCCGGCCTTCTGGAGCTGGCCGCCGAGAGATGGAGCGCCGAACCTTCGCCCGCCCTCCGTTTCTGGAGGAATTTTGCCCGTGACTATCTGACGGCCCTCTGCCACACTCCGGGGCTCGAAACCGACCCCGCCGCCCGCGTTGATGAGCCGGAGGCGGAATACTGGCGCGGTTTCGTGGAACGGGCCCCCCCGATGAAGGGCCTCGAGTATTTCTCCCCCGATGTCCCGGCCCGCCTCTGGAGAGCGCTCGACGCCCGGGCACGGCGGGAGGCGGCCGCGCACCCGGAGGGCCCGGTCGGCTGGCTGAGAGAGCGCGATCCGAATTGGCGCCTGGTCGGCCGGGTCACTTTCCATCTCGCGGAGAACAAACGCAATGCCTCCCATCCTTTCGCCTTCATGGCCACCTACACGGGAAGACTGTCCGACCAATCCAAGCCGCAATACATCCCCCTCGGCCGGGCCCTCCAGGAGTACGCCGGGCGGGAAAACCGGAACGCCCTTCTTCGCCTCCTCTCTCCCGTGCAGGCCGCTTCCGAAAAAAGCCCGCTCATCCGCGGGCTGATCGAGAACGGAGAGATCTACCGGCCGCAGGCCTGGTCGCCCAAGGAAGCTTATGCCTTCCTCAAGGAGATCCCGCTCTTCGAAGCAAGCGGCGTCATCGTCCGCGTGCCCGACTGGTGGAAGGACGGCCGGCCGCCGCGTCCGCGGGTCAGCGTGACCATTGGCGAGAAAAAGGGCGTCGTCCTGGGGCTCGATTCTCTACTTGATTTTTCCGTGAGGGTTTCCCTCGGCGGGGAGGATTTGTCCGAGGAGGAATGGAAAGCAGTCCTTGCCTCCTCCTCGGGGCTTGTTTCGCTGCGCGGCCGATGGGTCGAGGTGGACGCCGGTCGCCTAGCCGAGCTCATGGATCACTGGAAACGCGTGGAGCGGTCCGCCGGCCGCGACGGGCTGACATTCCTGCGCGCGATGCGTCTTCTCTCGGGCGCAGAGAGCCTGGAGCGGCCGGAGGATGCGGCGCCCGACACCGTTGAGTGGTGCGGCGTCCGGGCCGGCCGCAGCCTGGCCTCCGTGTTGGAATCCCTGCGCAGTCCTGGGCACTCGGAAGCCTCCGACCCTGGCAGCGAGCTCCGCGCTGTGCTCAGGCCGTACCAGCGCGAGGGCGTGGGTTGGCTTCACTTCCTGGCCAAACTGGGCCTCGGGGCCTGCCTGGCCGACGACATGGGCCTGGGCAAGACGATCCAGCTCCTGGGACTTCTGGTCCTGCTCCGGCGGGAAGCCCAGGCGGGAACGCCCCCCGCTCTGCTCATCGTCCCCGCCTCGCTCGTGGCCAATTGGAAAGCGGAAATCGAGCGCTTCGTCCCGAGCCTGGAAGTCCTCTACGCCCATCCGTCTGAAACGCCCGTTTCGAAATGGAAGACGCGGCTCGAAAAGCGGAAGGGTCGTTTGGACCTGGTCATCACGACCTACGGCGTCCTCCAAAGGACGGAATTTCTGAGGAGACACCCCTGGAGTCTGGCTGCGCTCGACGAGGCCCAGGCGGTCAAGAATCCGGCCACGCGTCAGGCCCGGGCGGTCAAGGAACTCCAGGCGCCCCGCCGTATCGTTCTCACGGGAACGCCGATTGAAAACCGCCTCTCCGACCTGTGGTCGATTTTCGATTTCCTGAATCCCGGGCTGCTGGGCTCGGCGCGCGCCTTCGGCGCCTATGCCAAGAGCCTTTCCGCCCGCGGCCCGGAGGGATACCGGCCCCTGCGGACTCTGGTGCGGCCATACATCCTCCGCCGGCTAAAAACGGACAAAAAGGTTATCGCCGACCTCCCCGCCAAGACCGAAGTCCGCGCCTTCTGCCCGCTCACCCCCGTCCAGGCGGCGCTCTATCAGGATGCCGTCCGAAGCCTGGCCGAGAGATTGGAGACAAGTGAAGGCATCGAACGGCGCGGGATAGTCCTGGCGGCCATCCTCCGTTTCAAGCAAATCTGCAACCACCCCGCCCACGCCCTGGCGGACGATGATTACGATCCCGACCGAAGCGGGAAGTTCGGCCGGCTCCGGGAACTGTGCGAGGAGCTGGCGGCGCGTCAGGAGAAAGCCCTGATTTTCACCCAGTTCCGGGAAATCACCGGGCCCCTGGCGGAATTCCTGGCCGGGGTGTTCGGCCGGCCGGGCTTGGTTCTTCACGGCGGAACGCCGGTGGGGCGGCGCCGCGGCTACGTCGAGGCCTTCCAGCGGGACGGCGGCCCGCCTTTTTTTGTCCTCTCGCTCAAGGCGGGCGGCATGGGCCTCAACCTGACCGCCGCCGGACACGTCGTCCATTTCGACCGCTGGTGGAACCCGGCCGTGGAGAACCAGGCCACGGACAGGGCCTTCCGCATCGGTCAGACGAAAAACGTCATGGTCCATAAATTCGTCTGCCGGGGGACGATCGAGGAGAAAATCGACGCCCTCATCACCGAAAAGACGGACCTGGCAAAGGGCTTGATCGAAGAAGGAGCGGAGAAACGGCTCACCGAGATGCCGGACTCGGAATTGCTGAAATTTGTGGCGCTGGACATCCACCGCGCGATTAAGGAGTGAACCATGGGCAGACGATGGAGAAGAACCTGGGGAGGAAGATACGACTGGGGTTGGCCCCGCTACGTGCCGGTGGCGGAGCGCCGGGCCAAGGCGGAGCGGCGGCTTGAGCAGTTGAAAAAGAAAGGGGAAAAACTCGATCCAGTGAAGATTAATGGCCGGACGATCGCCTGCACTTTCTGGGGCAAGGCCTGGTGCGACCACCTGGAGTCACACAGCGATTTCTGGAACCGCCTGCCGCGGGGGCGGTCCTATGTCCGCAACGGGTCGGTCTGCGATCTTGTCATCAAGCCCGGACGCGTGGACGCCCGGGTCGTCGGGACGAGCCTCTACAACGTCGAGATCGACATCAAGAAATTGCCCAAGGCCCGATGGACGGCGATCAGGAAGTCTTGCGCGGGAGGGATCGCCTCGGTCATCGAGCTTCTGCAGGGGCGTCTATCGGACGCGGTTATGAGGATCATCACCCACCGAACGGACGGCCTCTTCCCCCGGCCCAGCGAAATCGAGCTGCGCTGTTCCTGTCCCGATTACGCGACCATGTGCAAACACGTCGCGGCGACGCTCTACGGAGTGGGGGCACGACTCGACGACAGGCCGGAGCTCCTGTTCGTCTTGAGAGGGGTTGATCACCTGGAGCTCGTCGCCGAGGCGGTTCGCGGAGGCGCACTGGCGGAGGCGTCTGCGTCCGGCCCGGCCGGTCTCGAGGAGTCCGAGCTCGCGGAAGTCTTCGGCGTGGATATCGAGACGGTCCCGCACCCGCCCGCCGGAAAGGAAGGGATGGTCAAAAAGAAGCTAAAGAAGAAAAAGGGGAAGAAAAGGAAGCCAAAGCCGGGAGATAAGAGGGCAAAAGAGAAGGCGACAAAAAAGCATCCCGGCAAAAAGGGACCGGCCGGGAAGAAGAAGCCGCCGCCTGGAGGCAATTACGTCTCCCGGCGGCGTTTCTTGCGGAAGTAAAAATAGAACGGCAGGCCGAGCAGCAGGCAGCCGATGGCGGCGTATGCCTGAGCGGGCTTGTGGATGAGCGTGTTGGCCAGGAAAAAGACGGAGATGAGGACGAAAACGAGCGGTGTCGCAGGATACCCGAACGTTTTGTACGGGCGGTCCAGGTCTTTTCTTTTTTTGCGGAGCCAGATGACGCTCGCGCCTACCAGGGCCATGAACAGGACATCCGTAAAAACGAGATAAGTAATGATGTTGGCGAATGTCCCCCAGAAGAGGAGAAGGAAGATCGACCAGGCCGTCTGAAAGAGGATGGCGTTGGCCGGCGTCCGGAAGCGCGGATGGACGGCGGTGAAAGAGCGGAAAAAGAGTCCGTCGCCGGCCAGGGCGAAAAAAATGCGCGGCACCGAATAGAGGCAGATGCCGACCGTGCCCAGCGCCGAGAGCGCGATCATGATCGAGATGAACACTCCGCCGAAGGGCAGAACCGTCTGGACGGCATCCGCGGCCGGCGAGGAGGAGGCGGCGATCTTATCGACGGGCAGCAAAAGCATATAAGCCAGGTTGGCGAGCCAGTAAACGGTGCCCACGACGACGGCGCCGATGACCATGGCCCGGGGCACTGTCCGCCGCGGATCGCGGGCTTCGCCTGCGAGATAGGAGGCATGCTGCCATCCCCCGGAAGCGAAATAAACGCCGACAAAGGCGAGCCCGAAGGCGGCAACCAGGCCCAGAGACGGGTCTGCCGACGACGCGTTGGCGAAGGTCAGTGAGAAGCCGACTCTTTTCCCCGAGCCGAGCGCCAGACCCACTCCGATGATCATCGCCAGCCCCGCCAGCTTGAGGGTGGTGAAGATCTTGGCCGAAAGGTCTGAGTAGTCAGTCCGCAGGACGTTGATCGCGGCCATGACGAGGATGGCCAGAACTGCCGCGGCCATGGTTTCCCTTTTGCCTAATGAAAAAATATAGGAAAAGTACTGGGCGAAGGTCAGGCTGAGGGCAGCGATGGCCGAGCCGTTAATCGCCACGAAGGTCACCCAGGCATAGAGAAAAGCCGGCAGCTCACCGTACCCCTCCTTGAGATAGGCATACTGCCCACCCGCCTTGGGGAACATCCCGCCCAGTTCGGAAAAGCTTAGGGAGCCGGTGAGCGAATGGACGAAGCCGAGCCCCCAGGCCAGGAGGATCCAGAGGGGCGAGGACAGATAACCGGCGACGTAGCTGGGGCTGAGGAAGATTCCGGACCCGATGCAGGCGCCGATGGCCACCATGCTCAGGCCGAAAACGCCGAGATTGCCCTCGAGTTTGGGCGCCGTAACATTTTCGGATTTCACTTCGTTATGCTGATCCATGAAGATTCACACAATAAGAATACTCCCCTCCCCTGGCGGGAGGGGATAAAGGGGAGGGGGTATCTTTTGTCAACACCCTTTCCCCGACCCTCTCCCATCGAGGGAGAGGGGATTTCATCCCATGTCATTCAGGAATAATCCGGATCATATAAAAAAACTGGCGTTATATTTCATCAATAACTCAGGCTAAAAAACCGAAGCTCTTTCTCCCGAATAGACGACCTTCCCC
>JBAUIH010000049.1:0-1714 GCA_049682755.1 Candidatus Aminicenantales bacterium
GGGCTGGCTGGGTGAGCATCTGTGTCCTCATTTTCCCATCCAACCATCGTAGGGAAATATAAATCACGGCAAAAAGGATGTCAACGACCATCGGAAGTCGCTCATGGCGGTCAAAAAAGCCGCAAAAGCCGCAGAGACGAAAAAAAACGCCGGAAATCAGCCGGAGTTCTGCCTGGTCAAAGAGAAAATCATGAAAAATATTCGGCCTGGGTCTCAGCGGGCATCAGGAGTTCCTGATAGGCGAGATGAGGCGGGGGAGGTCTCTCCGCCACACATGTCAGCTTGAGGTGGGCGATGAACTCCAGGTCGTCCATCCGCTCCACCTCTTCTTGGCCTTCCCCATACCGGTAGCAAACCCGGCCGTGGTTTTCATCGAGGGAGAGGCGCTCCAGGGAAAGCACAGGCCGGATCATGTATTTTCCCACCCGCTCGGCCTCTTCTCGGGTCTTCGCCCGGACCTTGCTGTGGACCGAAAAGCCCGAGTGGCGCCAGCCCGCTATCTTCTCCACCAGGTCCTCTGAGATGAGCTCTTCCCCAAGGAGAAGAGCGAAGACCTCGCGCTTGAAGAACGCACTCAGGAGGCTGTCCTGAAAGTCAGTGACACGATGAAACGTGCCCTCGCCATCTTCGCCTCCCGCACTCGCCAGGAGGTGGATATGAGGGTGGAAATTCATTTTCTGTCCGAACGACTGGATGACGGCCACCACACCGGGGATGAGTTCTGAGCCGGTTGTGGCCTGGAGGTATTTGAGGAGGGCCAGGACAGCTGCCCGGCAAAGATCCCCCAGCAGCCGGCGCTTGTACTTGAAGAAAATCCGCAGCATCTTAGGGATGACAAAGACGACCTCTTTGATGATCGGCCGGAAGAAGCCGTACTCCCGCTGGAATCTGCTCTCATATTCGGAAAGGAAACGGTCGAAGTAATGGAACAACACCCGGTAGAGGGCAGTCCGTTCCGGATGTCGAGGACGATACACTCCCGGCATGGCGGGAGAAGAACCCCAAGAAACGGGCCATCGCCGGGGATATGAGCGCGTCTCCCTGAAGAAACGGGAAGAACCCCGGCCCGGGCGGTATCCGTAACTGAACCCGTAGAAATCCGCTTCATAAATGCTGTTCAGGATTACCACCACCGCCCCCTGCACGATCTTGTCCTCGACCGTCGGGATTCCCAGGGGTCGCCGCCCTCCGTCCGGTTTCTCAATCCAGCGCCGGAGAACGGGCTTAGCCCGGTATCTCCCCGTCTTCAACCGTTCGTGCAGTTCCTTCAGGTTCCTCTCCAGGTCCCGGCCGTATTCCTTCTTGGTCATGCCGTCCACCCCCGGCGCAGCATCCGCCTCTAAGGCGTCGTAAGCTCTTCTCAACAACGCGACCGTCAGGTAATGGGCCAGACTGGTAAACTTGGCCTCCGGTTTCCGTCTCGCCACCTCCTCCACCCGGCGAAGTTCAGGGAAGAGACTGTGCCACCTCGCTCGGCAGGTGTGGCCTGCGGGTTAAGGCGTTCCCCTCGGCGCCTTCAACGATATTAATTTCGGGGTTTACCCTCACACCTCGTTCTCCTTCCTGTCTACGCTTCGCACCCGTCATTGCTGACACGCACGCAAGACTCGGTTCCCGCTTCCATGCCTTTGGGTTCGCGGATTGGCCTCCTGGCCAATTCGGGCTCCGGACAGCTTCTCAGGACGCACACCTGATCTATTCACAAATAATGTAA
>JBAUIH010000050.1:0-9986 GCA_049682755.1 Candidatus Aminicenantales bacterium
ACTTGCTTGTGATGGTCCACACCGATAAAATACACCTGCGCACCTCCTTTTTAGATTTTCAGTCGACGAGTAATTTATCACAGAATTACCCGTCAAGGAGGTGCGTTTCGCTATCATGTTACCTGAACCTTCGAGGTCGCTTCTCCATCCCCAAGTCGTCTATCACATAAAAAGAGAGTCTTCCTGTCTAACCGGTCCGGCCCTCCTCATCGCGGGGCGGCGAGGACCACGGCGCATGTCCCTACGGAGACGTTGTGCCTGTCCAGCTCTTCGAGGCCGTTTTCCCGGAGGAGGGCCCGCAGGCCGCCGGCCCTTAAAAACTCGCGTCCGTCGCGGAAATGTTCCTTTCCGGCCAGACGTTCAATGACCCAAACATAAAGATACGCCAGCTTCGAGGCCTTGTTCCAGGGTCTTTCGAAGTCGACCAGGACGATCCGGCCCTCCGGCATGAGCAGCCGTCTGGCTTCGGCGAGAAGCGGCGGCCGCAGCGAGGCCCGTTTTTCGTGGAGGGAGAAAGAGAGGATGATTCCCTTGAATGCGGCCGGACCGAAGGGTGCGTCGGTGGCGTCCGCGCAGAGGAAAGGAATTCCCGGCCGCCGGCCGGACGCATATTTCAGCATGGCAAGATTGATATCCAATCCCCAGGCCAGCTTCCCCTTTCCGGACAGGCTATGGACCTGTGCGCCCGGCCCGCAGCAGAGATCGAGAACGGGAAAAAGATCATTCTTGATGATGAGCTTTCGGACTTTTTTCCGGATTCTGCGCAAGAAAGGCTCGAGAAGACCGTCGTAGATCAGGCCCGGCGGATACCAAAGACCTCTGGCCATCAGGTGGCGAACTTAGCACAGCCTCTCTTCTCTTGTCAAAATCCTTCGAAAAATATAACCTAGTAGGGAATTTTTAGTTCGATGACGCACACGATCAAAGTTCTTTCCCACGGTCAAACGATCCCGGCCGAAAGAAACGAGAACCTGGCCGATAAGCTGCGCCAGGCCGGGATCCCCCTCAATCTCTACTGCAATAAGAGAGGACTCTGCGGAAAATGCTTTGTCGAGATCGTCAGCGGCCCGCGGCCGGAGGCGGGAGATAAGGAGTTGTCCTGGCTCAGGGAAAAACCCCTCAATCCCGACCACCGTCTGGCCTGCCAATACACGATCGACGGCGATCTCGAGATCAACGTCCCTGTATCTTCGACCCACGAAGACGTTCCGATCCTTCCGGCCATTCCCCACTCCGCCGTTTCCCCCGACCCGGCGGTCAGGAAGTACTATCTCGAGGTCGCCAAGCCGAAGATCTCGTCCCCCGATTCCTTGTCCGAGCAAATTCTTTCCGGATTGGGAGCGCCGCATCTGAAGATCCAGCCGGACGTTTTGAGAGACCTGAGCCGCACCCTGGAGCAGGCCGGTTCCAGGGCGACGGTCGTCGTCCACCGGGAAGAGGAGATCATCGCCGTCGAGCCGGGGACCACCCTCGACCGGAATTTCGGCCTGGCCATCGATGTCGGGACGACCACCTTGGTGATGGAACTCGTCGACGTTGAGTCCGGAAAAACCGTCGACCTGGAGGCGGCTCTCAACAGCCAGTCCGCGCGCGGAGCGGATGTCATCTCCCGCATCACCTACGCCCTGACCGGGACGGAGAATGCCGGGGAACTCCGCAGCCTCATCCTCGAAACCCTCAATCAGATGGTCCGCCGCCTGCTCGTCCGCAACCGTGTTTCATCGTCTTCTGTCTATGAGGCCGTTGTTTCGGGCAATACGGCGATGAATCACCTCCTGCTCGGCGTTCCGGTCGATACGCTGGCCCGGGCTCCCTACCACGCCGTTTTTTCCCGCCTCCCTTCTCTCGAGGCCGCGGATGTCGGCCTCGACATCCATCCCCGAGGAAGGGTCTATTTCGCGCCCAACATCAAGAGCTTCGTCGGAGGAGATATCTCCTCCGGTCTCCTGGCCTCCGGCCTGGCCGGCCGGACCGGCCACTTCATGTTCATTGACCTGGGGACAAACGGCGAGATCGTCTTCAAAGCCGGGGAAGATCTCATCGCCACGTCGACGGCCGCCGGCCCTGCTTTCGAGGGTATGAATATCAGCTGCGGCTCGCCGGCCCTGCCGGGAGCGATCTACAGGGCCGAAGATTCCGGCGCTCTCCGCATCTTTACCATCGGAAACAGCCCTCCCCACGGAGTCTGCGGGACCGGGCTCATTGATCTCATAGCCGTGTATCGAGCGCGGGGCGAGATCGCCGCCGGGGGCGCCATCCAAGGCCGGACAAGGAGACTCGCCGTGACGGAAAACATCACGCTGACCCAGAACGATGTCCGCCAGATGCAGCTCGCCTGCGCCGCCATCAAGAGCGGCATCCGGCTGATGCTCAAGGCCGCGGGCCTGTCCGCGCACCAGCTTGATGGAATTTACATCGCCGGCGCCTTCGGGAACTATCTCAACATCCCGAACACCCAGGCGATCGGTCTTCTTCCCGCCGTCGAGGCTGAAAAGATCGTCTTTGTCGGCAACTCCTCACTCGCCGGCGCCCGGCGTCTTCTCGTGGCCAAAGAGGAACGCGACAAGATCGAATCCCTGGTTGAGAACATCCGCTATGTGTCTCTAGCTTCCGATCCGGAGTTCCAGGATCAGTTCATCCGGAGCCTTGAGTTCCAGAGCTGGCCCTAGTGTCCCGTCCTCATGTCTCTCTTCATCAGCTCGGAGGTTGGCGAGCTTGATGTTCTTGTTCTTAAGGCTTGTCCCCAGCGATTTATCCAGGTAGGCCAAAGTGAGGTTGTATTCAATCAGGGACTTGAGCTCAGCGGTCCTGGCGTTGGCCAGGTCTCTCTGGTATTGGAGGACAACATAATTCGTGGTCAGGCCCACCTTGAGCTTTTTCTCCTCCGCTTCCAGCTTTTTCTGGGCCAGCTCCCGGGCCGCACGATAGCCGAGGACCCTCTTGTAGTTGATCTCCACGGCCCGGACGGCCGTTCGAATCTCGAGAAAGATCCGCTGCTCCAGGTTCGCCAGGTCGATCAGGGCCTGTTCGTAGCTGATTTTTGAGACTTCATACTGAGCTCTGGACGTGAAGTTCGAAACCGGGAAACTGACTTGCAGACCGATCAGCCAGTTGCTGTATCTGAGGCCGATGGCGTCGCTGAGGGCCGCTCCCGCGCCTCCCGGGACCTGGCCGACAACCACGCCGGTCAGCGGATTGTCGTCCTGGTAAAGAAGCTGGGTTCCGGAGATTCCAGGGCTCCAGTAGGAGGTGGTGAGGTTGAGTTCCGGAAGGGTCTGGTTTTTTGCGTAGGCGACGTTAATCTCTTTGTTCTTCAAGCCGATTCGAGTTGTCTGGAGGTCAGGCCGGTTGGACAGGGCAATCCTGAGCGCCTCGTCGAGGCTGACCTCAACGGCTTCCTGGATGGGATCGTCCGAAGGCGATATGTGGGTGGGGCCGCCTTCTTGCCCGGCCTCAAAGTTGATGACGGTCTTGAGGAGGTCCTCGCTGTTGGTGACTGCGATCTCGGCCTGGAGAATGTCCGCCTCCCTCGTCGCCACCTCGGCTTCCGCGCTCAGGATCTCGATGGGGGCCACCATACCCACTTCGACCTCCCTTCGGTTCTTGGAGAGCAGATCTCTGGCCAGTTCCAGGGACTGCTGCATGACCTTGAGATTTTCAATCGCATAGATCAAATTCCAGTAGGCCTGCTCGACGGTGAAGACCATGTCAAGGAGAGCGGCCCGGAGCTGGCTCTCCGAGATATCCTTGTTGTTCAGGGAGATGATGATTTCCCGCCGGCTCATCTTGGACCCGAAATTTTTTAGAAGCGGCTGGCTGAAACCGAAACTGAGCGTGCTGCCATACCGGGGATTGATGGTCTGGAAGCTCCGGTTGGACTCGCTTTTATAACTGCCCAGAGAGACACTGAAGGCGCCGCCCGTGGGGACGGCCTGCCAGACCGAAGCGGAAAAGTCGTTGTAGCTGCTGGTGACTTTCTCGGCCGCTTCGATGAATGAATAGGAGGCGGAGCTGTTGCTCTGGCGGCTGTGGCCGAACGATAACCGGGGCGAAAATTTTTCCTTGGCCCAGGTGACCTGGGTTTCGGCCAGCTGAGGACTCAAATAGGCCGACTGGATGCCCAAGTTGTTTTTCAGGGCGCTCAGAATGCAGTCCTCAAGAGAAAGAGACTTCGGAGAGGTCTGGGCCGCCAGCGGCACGGACCCGAGAAGCAGGACGCCGGCCAGGGCAGTTCCGATTTTATTGTTCATTTCCAACCTCCGTACTAGTACCCGGCTCTCCAGATCACCGACTGGTTCGGGGGGATCGGCGGGAGGCGCCGTGGCAGCGGGAACGGGATTATCTCAAGATCAAACGATCGCGATTCTTGAAACTCTCGTAGGATGAGATGATCACCCCTTCTCCTTCGGCCAATCCTTCCAGAACCTCAAAGTACTGGGCGGTCTCTCTCCCCGTCCGGATCCTTCTCTTCTCCGCGCTCTTACCGGTCTCATCCACGACATAGATCCACTTGTTTCCGGAAGACCGGCTGAACTCTCCCTTTGTCAGGAGCAAAGACTCGAGGCTGTCAACGAGGTTCAGCCGGATCTGCAGGGATTGGCCGCGCTTGAGTCCGGGCGGATGTTCGGCGACGAATTCGAGGTCCACATCGAATTTTCCGTCCTGGACCTCCGGAAATATCTTCCGCACATCCACGTCATAGGTTTGGCCGGCGAAGTCGAACTCCCCGACGTCCTTGTTCTTGACCTGGGCGATGTAGCGCTCGTCGACACTTGTCCTGACCTTGAAGAGGTCCCACTGATCGACCTGGCCCAGCCGGGAGCCCGGGGAGACAGACTCGCCGATAGAAACCGTCAGCGAGGTCAGCTGTCCGGAGACGGGCGCGACGAGGGTCAGGTTTTCCTGCCTCTGTTTGACGATATCCAGGTTCGCCTGCATGCGGTTCAAGGACTCCTCGAGGGCTTCGATCTGAGCCTGCCGGAACTTCAGCTCGCTCCGCTGGCTCTCGACGGTCAGATCCTTCTGTTTGACCAGGTATTCGTACTGGTCCTTAGCCAGCTCGTATTCGTGGCGGGAGATGAGGCTATCCTTTTCGAGCTCTTTGTAGCGTTCGTAGACGCGACGCTGTTGCTGGAGCCTGTTCTCGATGTCGCTGAGCTGTTGGTTGAGTTGGAGCTTGTATTGCTCCATGGACAAGCGCGTGTTGCGGAGATTATTGCTTTGCTGGAAGAGCTCGGATTCCCGGAACATGATATCCATGAGGAGATTGGTATTGGTCATCTGGAGGATCGGATCGCCCGACTTGACCATCGCTCCCACCTCGACGAAGATCTTGTCGACCCGCCCTCCCTCCAAGGCATCGAGATAGACGATGTTAATGGGCAGGATTTTTCCGTTGAGAGTGATGGTCTCCCTGAAATGATCACGTTTGATTCTGGAGATGAGGAGCTTGTCTTTCTTGACCACCTGGCTGGAAGAAGAGCTGCTTTTCCGGCAGCAGGGAAGCGTGATGGGAAGAGAAGCCATGGCAGCGAAGACCAGCAGCAGGAGGGCGACGCCCGCTGTCTTGCCCAAGATCGTCGGCTGTCCGCACCCAGGCCCGCTGGCCGTTCTCATGTCTTCACTCCTGACTCGATCGGCGTCTTCCCCATCCCATTCTTTTGGTCGCGGCAAGCCGCGCCCTGTCCCTGAGTTTTTTTAATGGAATCGCTCCGGAATGTCAAGGACGCTCGCGCGATCAGAAGGTGCGGACGTCTCGATAGCCGGGGATGACGGCATCCAGATCTCTCTCCCGGTGGAGCGATTCGGCCAGTCCGCGGATCACCTCCTTGTCGCCGTGCGTCAGGAAAAGGTTGGGCGGCGGAGGGCGGAAATGACCGATCCAGCGCAGAAGCGCCTTTCGGTCGGCATGACCTGAGAAGCTATGGATCTGCTCGACCCGCGCCCGCAGGAGCCGGGACTGGCCCAAGATCCGCACTTCGGGCGGCCGCTCGATAATCTGGCGGCCGAGAGTGCCTTCGGCTTGATAACCCACGAAGAGGATGGTGGACTCCGCCCGGCCGATGTTGTTCACGAGGTGATGTTTGATCCGGCCTCCCGTGCACATGCCCGATCCCGCCATGACGATGTGAGGGGTCCGCAGGTCATTAATCCCCTTGGAATCCTCCCGGGACCGGGCGTATTTCAGGCCGGGGAATTGAAAGGGTGACTGGCCGGACCGGAAGAGGTCGAGAGTTTCCTTGTCCAGGCATTCGGGGTGCCGGAGGAAGACGTCCGTGACATCGGTGGCCATGGGGCTATCCAGGAAGACCGGCAGGCGCGGGATGCGATTCTTCCGGACGAGACGGCTGAGATAGAACATCAGTTCCTGGGCACGCTCCACGGCGAAGACAGGAATGAGGACGTTTCCACCGTCCCGGATGGTTTCCTTGATGATTCGGCTGAGCAGCGTTTCAATATCGGCCGGGTCTTCATGATCCCGATCGCCGTAAGTGGATTCCATGACCACAGCCTGGGCCCGCTCGAGGAGAACCGGATCGCGGATGAGCGGCTTGTCCCATTGTCCGAGGTCGCCGCTGAAGATCGTCCGGAAAGACTTCTTTCCCGGATGAGCGATCAACTCAACCGCGGCCGAACCGAGGATATGACCCGCTTCATGGAAACGGACGGATACATCCGGGCCGAGGATGGTGCTCTTCTCATAGGGAATGCGTTTGATCAGGCCGGCGACTTTCTCCGCGTCCGTGACGCGGTAGAGAGGGACCTCGGGGTAACGGCCGCGGCGTCCCTCCTTCTGGTGACGTTTCTTCTTATAAGCGGCGTCCTCTTCCTGGAGCTCGGCCGCGTCGATAAGGACGATCGGGAGGAGGTCCGCACTGGCCGAAGTCGTCAGGATGGGATTTCGATAGCCGTCCCGGACGAGCTTGGGAAGAAGGCCGGAATGATCGAGATGAACATGGGTGAGAAGGACGAAGTCGATCGATTCGGGAGGGACGGCGAACGGCGCCCAGTTCCTTTCGAGGAAAGCTCTCTCTTGAAAAAGACCGCAGTCGACGAGCAGCCGGAGGCCGGCCGCTTTGATGAAATAACAGGACCCTGTGACCTGCTGGGTGGCGCCTAGAAAATGGATCTCCAATCTTGAGCCTTTCCGGTCGAAGGCTCAGTGTATCAATTCTCCCGGAGCCTGTCCAATCCTTCAGCGGCTCAGGCGGACCGAACCGTTCACGGTTTTGAGCGAAACGAGCGGTCCGCCTTGACCGATCTGACCCCGGAGTTGATGTTTCGATTTTTCCAGGGATTGGACGGTGACCGGAAAGTCGAAGGAAATGCTGCCGTTGGTGGTCTTGGCATCCAGGGTGGCATTGATCTCTTGGGGAGCGCTCAACCGCAGAACGATCCCGCCGTTGGTCGTTTCGGCCCGGACATCGGCCTCAAGGACCTTGATGTCGATCTGGATGCTTCCATTGGTCGTATTGGCCTTGATGCTGCCCCTGATGTTGACGGCCTTGACGTCACCGTTGGTCGTCTCCAGAATGAGTTCGCCGGAAGCGTTCTCGATATGAATCCCGCCGTTGACCGTCGAGGCGTCGGCCCGGCCGAAAGGACCGGTCAGGTTCAGCCCGCCGTTGACGGTGTGCACCTCGGAGAGCCGGATGCCCTCCGGGACCTTCACCTCGTAATTAACGCTTACGCCCGTGTTCTTGCCTTTCGGGTAGATTGTATCCACCGAGACGGAATCCGCTGTCGAGGCCACTTCGATCTTCACCTTCTGCAAGTTTTCGGGATCCTTGTTGGTTTTCTTCAAAGCCTTGATCTCCACCTTTTCTTCTGTCCAGGTGGTGACGGCCACATTGCCGTTGACATTCTTCAGGCTGAACGTCCCTTTGGCATTCAGAGGAAGAACCTTCTGGAACTCCTCCTGATGATCGGCCGCCAGAGCCGCTCCTCCCAGGAGCAGGGCCAGGATCGCGGCCAGAATCGGGATGTCGAGACTTTTTTGACGCATTTTTAGACCTCCATGAAAATGTCTTTGCTATTTCGATAGACGCAGCCGCCACAAGAAAGGTTGCCTCAAACCGTCGGCCTCTGGGATTTGAGGAAGCCGTATTCCGTCGTGAAGAAGAGGATGCTTATCCAGAGTCTGGCCGCAATATAAGCCTGCTGCCAGAGGAAAAGAAGGAACGGTCCGACCCCAGCTTTGGGAAGCGTCTTGGCCACAGCCAAATAGACGATGGTCGCAAGGACAAAGAGTGTCCCGACGAGCAGAAAGAGAGCCCAGGCCTTGAAAAAACGCCTCCCGAGAAATCCGAAATTCCGCAGCGTCGTCCGGACGGTCTTCCGGCTGTCTTCCACGACGAGAGTGATTTTGACATAGTCGAAGAACATCTTGACGATCGAAAAAAGAAGCAGGAGGACGAGTAGACGGAGTGAGGAGGACAAGAGAGTCGTCCATTGGGTGGACGCGGCCTTTGACCAGAGCCGGAAGGGGATGGCGAGGACGCGTCCGAGGATACCGAAGACGACGAGATAACCGACAAGAGAGAGGAGGAAGACGCGAAAGAGCCGTCCGAAATAGCGGCCGCAATCCCCGAAGAAATTCCCCAGAGTGGTCTTCTCTTCACCGGCCACGATCCGGCCGATGATGCCGCCGTTGAGAAAAACGAGAAGAAGAAGGAACAGGCCGGAGGTCCCGATCAGGAAGCCGCCGAGCAGGGGCGGGATTTCCTGGAACCTGTAGATAAGATCGCCGAGCCAGAGCATCTCCGCCCCGGCGAACAGCCTCTCTCCCATGAGCGAACGGGAAAACTGACTTTCCAGGAGGAAATAGAAGGGCGCGACGACAAGGAGCGAGAACAGAAAGTGGATGACCCACAGAAGGACAAGGACCCTCCCCTTTCTCCCGGTCGTGCCGAAACCCTGAGCAAACAGCTTACTGATACCCATGGTCTTTCTCCTAGCTCAAAGCGCTGAGGCAATAAAGGGAGTTCTGAACCCAGAAGAGAAGACGGGAAGCCAGGCGGATGACACCTGCCTTCCCGGTTTTCACCTTCATGCTGTTGTTGGAGACGCTGGAGTCGATGAGCCAGACGAGGTCCGGATCGATTTCGGCGAATTTCGCCTTGGCCGGGCTTTCGAAGCGGAACTTCTTCCAACGGCTCCGGCCGTCCCAGAAACCGGTCATTTCGCTGCCGTCCTCGAAGACAACGCGCAACCGGATCCGGGCGTCTCCGCCGATCCGGGCCTCCCCGAACCTCCGGACGGTCACATCGGTGACGTATGTTTTTTGGCCCGACTTCTCTTCCTTTCTTTCCTTCTTCCTCTTGTCGATATCTTCCGGGCGGATTTCCTCTATCTTGCCGTCCACCTCGAAGATACCGAGATAATCCTCTCTCTTCTCTCCGGTCCGCAGGTTCGAAACACCATAATCGAAATTGTGTGACGTGGAAAAGAGTTCGTCGAAAAACCAGCTCAGGTCCTGTCCGCTGACCTCGTTGACCACGTCGATAAAGTCTTGTGTATCCGGGTGGTGGAAGCGGAAGCGCATCTGGAATGTCCTCATGACCCGGAGCATCGTCGCTTCTCCCAGGTAGCGCTCCAGAGTGTTCAAACAGGCTGAGGCCCTCTGGTAAACGTTCAACGCGTAGCTCATCCGGTTGATGAATTGCCAAGAATACGAGGTGACCGGGTCGCGCTCGGCGACGAGGATAGCACCGAGGCGGTCGAGCTCAAGGTCATAGTAGCGGGGAAGATTGATCATCCGGGTCAGTGGAAACCCGAAGAGCGAGGCCGATAACATCCCCGGGCCGTAGGCCTTACCCTGAACCCGGCCGGTGGAGTAGGTGTTGATTCCCTCGTCGAGCCAGGCCTCCTCGAACTCGTTGCTGGCGACCAGGCCGTACCAATACCCATGGCCGAACTCGTGGATGATAACCCCTTCGGGGGAGTGGACCTTCTTGTCCGTGATCACCCCCGTCCCGGCCGTGAAC
>JBAUIH010000051.1:0-2276 GCA_049682755.1 Candidatus Aminicenantales bacterium
GATGACCGCCGCGGCCAGCATGGTCCCGCCCTGAAAGCCGCCGCCCGGGCTGTGGTGGCCGTGAAAAATGACATACAGGGCGAAGAGCATGATAAAGGGAGAGAGCGTCCGGCTGACCAGTACAATGATGTCGTCTCTCTCGAAATCTTTCATTTCGTCTTGTCTTTTTTGTCGCGTTTCCGTCCGCGCCTCAGGATGAGAAAACACACCAGGCCGGCCGTGAAGATGACCGTCTCCTCACCCAACGTGTCGTAGCCGCGGTAGTCCGCCAGGATCACGGTGACCATGTTCGGCGTGTCGGCGTCCTCGAAGGCGTTCCGGATATAGTAGGATGGGGCGTTGGGTGTTCCGGCGAGGCTCGTCTCGCGGTGCAAGGGAGCGGCCGGGTTTCCGCGCTCCGGAAGCCCGGACGCGGCATAGACCAGCAGGCCGGCGAAGAGCGCGAAAACGGCGAAATTGACGATTCTCAATCCCGGCACTTTCTCGTGGTTTTGAAGATCGTGATGATAAACAGCACCCCGCTCACGCCGCCGCCCACGACGGCCTCGGTGAAGCCGACGTCGACGGCGCCCATGGCGACGTAGAGCAGGGCCGAAAGGAAACTGAACACGGTCAGGCTGACGACGGCGGTCAGGAGATTCCTCGACTCGAGGGCGAGAAGCGCCGTCGCGATCAGGAAAATGAAGAGGGTCAGCTCGAGTTCCCAGTGCATTCAGGCCTCCTTTTCTCGGCCCGCGCCGGCGGCGCCGGCCCGGGTGTGCTTATCGCCGCTCTCCCCGCCGCCGTCTTTCCGGATCCAGGCCCGGAGACCGAAGCGGTAGGCGGCCTTGGTCAGGGCGTGGGTGGCCGTCGGGCTGGTCAGGCCGACAAAAACCATGATGAGAGCCAGCTTGACGCTGTTCAGGGTGAGGCCCTCGTGGATGATCAGGCCGAGGACGACCAGGATGACTCCCAGGGTGTCGCTCTTCCCCACGGCGTGGGCCCGGCTGTAGAGATCGGGCAGGCGGATGAGCCCGATGCTCCCGACCAGGAGGAAGAATATGCCGATGCTGACGATGAAGTTGGCCACGACGAAGTTGAAGGGCGTCATTCCCCCCTCTTTCGGATAGCGCCCAGGTAGCGGGCCACGGCGATCGTGCCGATGAAGTTGAGGACGGCGTAGGCCAGGGTGATGTCGATGAACATGTCGAGGCGGTTGAAAATGAATCCGACGACGACAATGAGAACCATGGTTTTTGTCCCGATGGCCGCGGCGCCGAGCATGCGATCGAAGAGCGTCGGGCCGCGGAGGACCCGGTAGAGCGGGATGAGGATGACGACGGTCAGGATGACGCCGAGATAAATATAGTACTTGTCCATCAGTTCCCCCTCCGCGACTTCAGGACACGGGCGTGGCTGACGACCTGACCCGGCGTGCGATCGTAAAGTCGGGCCACCTGGCCGGGCAGGGTGCCGTCCAGGATGCCGGAATGCGATGCGTCGATCAGCGAATGGACGAGGAAATCATCGCCCTCGAGTTCGACGGTGATTGTCCCGGGAGTGAGCGTGATCGAATTCGCCAGGATGACGCGGGAGGCGACGGTCGGGAGTTTCGTCCGGAAGCGGACAAAGGACGGGTTCGCGGGAAGCTTGGGGTTGAGGACGACCGCGGCCACCTGGAGGGAGGCGACGACGATCTGCCAGAGAAGCCAGGGAACATAGACAAAGAGGCGCCGGAGCCGGATGGGCGCGCACTGGCAGAGGTCGTCCCGGATGAAGAAAAACTTGTTCAGCCGCAGGTTGACGGCAACGACGGCCAACGCGCAGACGGCGCCCGTCCCGATATGGAAGGCGTCATAGTGCCCGCTCAGGAGAATCCAGAGGCCGAAGAGAAGGGCGAACTGGACGGCCGTGTTGCGGTAGAAAACGAAGGCGGCGCGGCGCGTTGGGACACGGAAAAAACGCTTGAAACCGCCGACCTTGGTCTCGCGTCCACCGTTGTCATTCATTTCTTTCTTCCTTAGCTGGATCTTTTAGATCCTCCGCGCCTCGCCTCCTTGGCCGTCTTATCTCAGTCGATCGGAGCTGTATTTAAAGCAGGGAAAAGTACCATTTTTAAACGAGGTTTGTCAAAAGAGGCTCGGGCATGGAATCGTCAGCCCGCGCTCCCATTTTTTCCTAGGGCTCGGGGTCGTGGCACGAGAAACCCGTATGAGGAGTGAGCGGGCACGGTTTCTCTCCCAGAGGGAGAGAAGAGCGAACGACGAATCGAGCCCGTTTTCCGCGCTGGGAGAAAA
>JBAUIH010000052.1:0-18105 GCA_049682755.1 Candidatus Aminicenantales bacterium
CGGACCCCAGAGCCTGGAGGACCGGGCTGCAAGGGAATGGTTCTTAAGAACCCGGTATTTTTGACTGAACTTGGCCAGGCTTTCGACCAGAGAATCGATCGTGCCGTCGGCCTCCAGCCGGTCTCTGCGGCCGAGCGTGGCCAAGATGCGCTGGCGGGGCTGGCCGTCCTTCCGGAAAGACTCGGCAATCTGGAGGTACTCATAGAGGACGCCATTCTGGACGCTACGCTTGAAACGGAAGAACATACGGATATCATAATACAAAACAGGCAGATGTCAAGACTTCAACAAAATATCTTAGGCACTACTTTTCGGGGCCGAATCGACTCTTTCAAGCGTAAGTTGTTGATTATGGGAGAGCAGTTTTCCGGAATGTTGCAGGAACTGTCGAAAATGAGTTAGAGGACTGAAATCAGGCGGCAGTCTTGGCCCGGCTTCGAAGGGAGTTCACTTTTGGCTGAAGAGGATCTCCTCTTCATAGATATGCCCGGGTCGGGCCGGTCGGTCCGCGCCGGTTTTTCACGTTGCCTTAGAAGCCGTTTTCAACGCTTCGATCTGTTTATTCAGGCGGCTTTCTTCCTGCCGAACCTTGGATAATTCCCCGGTCAGTTCTTCGATCTGTTTCAGGATGAGCTCCCGAGCGTCCGCCCGTTCGGGGAGGAAGCTTTCCTGCCTGAGCGCGTTCATTCTGGAGACGAGATCTTCAAACGATTTCCTGACCTCCTGCAGTTTCTCCTCGAGGTCTTTGGAACCGAGGCCGGTCTCTCCAGAGCCCTTTGATCCGACGAGAAGAGGGCCTGGTTCGGAAACGCGCGGCGTTATTTTGTGTGAGCCGGAATCGGACCCCCTGTCCCGGCTTTCTGAAGCTTGTTCGGAGCGTTCCGTCATCGCCGCCGGCACAGACATCACGATGGCTGGCTTTTTCCTAAGGTTAGCGAGGTCTTCATTAGTGACTACGACGGCCCGGCGGCCTCTTAGGTTTTCGCGACGCTCCTTCTCTTTCTGGGCCGCCTCGACGAGGCTCTGGCTTTGGACCGCGACGACGGAAACAAGGATAGAGATAAGGAAAGCCGAAATCCTCTTCTTCGTCATCTCCACCGCTCCTTGAATTTGCCGTTCTCCGCCCGTCCAATCCTGAGAGATGGCAGCTCGGCAATCCGTTCAGTCTGAGCCCACGTTATCTTATGACCTTGTAGATCTCTCTCCAGCTCTTGATCCGCAGTAAGGAGCCGACAGGCTGCTCGAGCATCTCGATAGTCGAATCGTATTCCTGGATATAGATTTCCCGCTTGTTCAAGGCTCCCGGAAGCCGCTGCACCTCACCGACCGTGACCGCCCGCCGGGCCTTGCTGACGAGCTGCAGGCTCTCCAAGGCCGGGCCTACGGCGCTCTTGAAAGCCGTACCCCCGATCGGGGTTCCGGCCACATTCCTGATATACCGGGCGTAGAGATGTCCGATATCCTCCAGGTTGATACAGGGATTGACGTTTTCGATGCTCCCCCTCAGGGTGCTGAAATAGACGATGAAATCAGAAATGACCGGGTCGGCCCAGACTTTTTCTCCCTCGGACAGGCTTCCAACGGCTGTCTCGGCTGGCAGGTTGAGAACCGTAGGATCACCCAGGTACCATTCGATCTCCGGACTCGAGCCGTCTATCAAAGACAGGAAGGCATATGTCCTGTTTCCTGGAGCTCTGTCATCTCCGCCGGTGCCGAAGAAAACTCGCGGGATGGGCGAACCAGAAAACGGATCCAGATAGACGGCCGGCTTAGTGATGATGGGGTGATTCAACCAATCCGTATAAAGGGCCGTAAGGTTCCAGCTGCTCGTCGTCGAGGAGGTGACATTAAGCTTGTAGAGTCGGCCGTCCAGGTCGCCGAAATAGACATAGTCCACGTAGCCGTTTTGATCCGAATCCACGGCCGTCGGCGAACCGGGAATCGTCGACTTGATGTTCGTGTAGCGATAATCTCTTTTTGCTCCGCTGAAGTTGGCCGTATTGACCTGATTGACCGTGCGCTGCCTGATCAGCGCGCCGGTGTCGATCCGGACGACATAGAACCGGTTCCCGGCAGCCTGGAGCTGTGTGTTGTCGTAGCCGGACCCCATGAATGCCACCCAGCGGTCGTTGGAGCCCTGTTTGACCCTCCCGATTGCCGGGACTGACCAAGTCTCACCGAGGGTTGGGCGATTCTGGTTGTCGAGGTGGGTGAACTCCCACAGAGGAAGGGGATTATCCGGGTCGGTGATGTCCAGAGCGAAATAGTAGTTGATCCCGCCGCCGGCCATCGTGCTCCCCGCTCCGGGCCCCTGGCCACAGACGAGAACTGTCCGCCATTGGGCATTGATGTATACGTCCGCTACAGCGGGGGTGCCGTCCACGTAGACATCATGGGCGAAATAGCGGCTGTTGTTGACCGTATCCACCGCCCACATATTCCTGAGTTTCGGCAGCAGGTTGTAGGGAATGAACGCCCAGCGTTCTTCTCCCGTGACCAGGTCAAAGCAATGGAGCATTCCTTCGTTGGCTCCGACATAGATAACCTTGGGGCGTTCGGAGAGGGACTGCTTGAATTCGGCGTATCCTGTGCCCATGAGAGACGGATATCCGTCGGGCGGGCCGACAATGACGGGCGTGGAATGGTTGATATCTCCAAGCTTCCAGTCCCGGCCGTCGCCGCAGACGAAATTGATCAGGCCGGCGTTATCGTTATTGAAATCCTGGAGGAAGGGCGCGAGCTGGGCGGCGTTGGCGGCGTTGAAATCGATCCTGGTCAACGGATTGCTCGGTTCGCCTCCCGCCCGGATGGCCGTATAGACATTCCGGTCGCCGGCGCTCCGACTGTTGAGGAGCTGGCCGGCGTCCCAGAAAATCTCCACTCCCGAGGCCAAATCCCTTCCTGAGGATGATCCAAGGTTGGAAGAGGTCACGGTTTTCAATGAGGAATAATTGCCGCCGGTCATCGCCATCGCGGTGACATCATAGGCCCTGAGCTGACCTTCCCAGCCGGGGAAGATAAAGGACGCGCCGATGATCAGCTTTCTTCTCTCCCCGCTCTGGCTATAGATCGTTGCCGCCGCGGAAGCGCGCGAATACTCTCTTCTGTCGACATAAATATATTCGATATTGATTTCGTCGATCTGAGGGGACTCAAACGACGCACTGTCATATTCTTCCATCTCGTCTTCGGTGGCGCTCATTTCGACCTTCCACTTGAGCTGGGCACCGAAATGATTGAAGTCGTGCCAGGGAAGGTCGCTATAATTGCGGATATCGTCGCCTTCGAATTCGGCATAAAACTCCCAATTCCGGCCGCCGTTGTTGGAGAAATAGACTTTTACCGCCAGCCCCTCTGCCGAGACTCCCCGGATCCCTTGATTTAGCAACGTGATCCTCACCCGGGTGATGGCGTGTTCACGTGGGTCGATGACACCCTGGGCCACGTCGGTCGACTGGGCATGGCCAGAGAGCGCAAAGACGTCCGCCAGCTCGTTGATGATAAGGTAATAATCGCCCGAATGGTTGGCGTCGGCGAGAATGACATCCATGTCTCCGTCCTGATCGTAATCCAGAGCGGCGCTCATGTCGACGTCGTACTGAGGCGGGATGATCGGCTGGCAGTTATTCAGGCACTTGAATTCCCAGTCGACGACCATAACGGTTTCTTCCTCGCCCTCCTCGTTGATCACGGTGGTTTCTTTCAGGCCGTGGTTCCTCATCATCCACATATGGGCCTGATTTCCCGCATTCCAAGCGTCGGTGGCGACGAAGATGTCCGTCCAACCGTTGTTGGTGAAGTCCTGGGCCAGGGTGGCCACCGTGCCGGTGCAATCGGGGTTGGGAATGGCGAGCTCGCGCCGGGTAAAATGGCCGAGGCCGTCATTGTCATAGTAGACGAGGTAGGCGATGTCATTGACCGTGCCGCCGACGATATCGATGTCGCCGTAATTGTCGAAATCCCCGGTTGCGATGGACGACCCGCCCAGGCCGACAGTGAACCCCGTCCTCTGGTCATAGTTGAGCTCGGCGACCCCGAACTGGTCCAGAGTGAAGTCCTCGACACCAGGATTCCTGACCAAAAAGACCCTGTCCTGGCTGATGACAAGGATGTCCGTGTCTCCGTCCTTATCGATGTCCACCGAATAGAGATGGTCAGCCGCCCAGTTGATATAGATTCCGGCAGCCTGGTATCTCGCGCTGAAATCCAGATTGGGCGAGACGTCATGCGGCTGGAAAACCGGGTCGTTGGCCGTCCCCATATTGATATACATGGCGGCCAAGAAGTTCGTGTAACCGAACTGGTCCGCGCTGTTCCTCATGAAGAAGAAATCCTTGAGTCCGTCTCCGTTGTAATCGGCCACCGTAATCGAAGCCGGGCCGGTGTGTGTATTGAACTCCTCAAAAATCTTGCTCGGATCGACTAGAAAAACCGCACCCGCTCCCCCGGTCACCGGATAGTTGTTCCGGATCAGGATGAGCCGTGAGAGCCAGGGAAGGCTGACATGTTGACCGGTGATGTCCAAGCCTATCAGGTCCGGATAGCCGTCGCCGTCGAAATCCCCGGCATCGCAAACATAAATCCGCGCGCCCATGCCCTCCGGTTGTGCGATTTCAAAATTTGCGCCCAATCGGGGAAGCCTGATCGGACCGGGCGGCCATAAATCAATCTGGCTGTTCTGGAGGTCTTTGTAAGCCGTCGTGTCGAAGTTCTCGGCGAAATTTTCGGTGTATTCAGTGCACTGCTGCTGGGCCCAGAACTGGACAGCCAGGCTGCCGGCCATCAGGACCAAAAAGAAGACAAGGATTTTTCTGCTTGTTTTTTTCATGGCTTCACCACCTTAAGGGGCGGACTCGGCCGAATCCACCCCGATCAGCACCTCGAGGCGAGCGGTCGAGACGACCCGGTTTCCGATCCTCACGACACCGATACAGACCATCAAGACATCGGTTAGATCGGGAGTTCCCCCTCCGGCCTCATCATCGATTAAGAAAACAGTGTAGGTATAACGCGGGTCAAACTGGCCGGACTGATTTTGGATAAAAGGCTGGTCAAAAAAAACGACTCCCAGGTCGCCAGAATTGACTGTCTGAAGGATTTCTTCGTCGGTCAACTTGCGGAAATACAAACTTTCGGCCGGAAGATCGATCCCCGCGGGCTCGCGGAGGCAGTTTTCATTCAAGCTCTGCCAGACGCCGTCCAGAAAAAAGCCTTCGATGGCCAGCCGGGCCGCCTCGAAACCGGCTTCGGCGGCGTTAAAAGCTTCGTTCTGGTTGCGGACATTCACCGACACCTTGGGACCTGTGCCCGTGATCATCATGATGGCCACCCCCACGGCCAGCATGAAGGCGGACACGAGAATGACGACAATCAGGGTGGCCCCCTTCTCCGCCCTCCTGCTCCGGGCCTTCATCTCTCCCCCCTGTTATAAAGACTGAGCGATAGGTTCCTGACGTTGGAGGCCGACTCCAGCAAGAAACGGCGATGCAGGTCATCCCCGGCTGAGGCCGGGGAATTGGCCACGGCCGGCCGCCGGTAATGATGGATAGTCCCGGGAGGAGTGCCCGAAACGCTCACGAACCGGCTGGCTGTCCGGCCAAGGATCCAGACTCTGACCTGGCGGATGCGTCCGACCTGGTCCAGGGTCCAAGCGGCATTCCAATCCTGGAAACCGTCGAGCAATTGGTCGTCATCCAGGTCGCCGTTGTATTGGGCCTGGAAGTTCTCGATGTTGGCGGCCATCGGATAATGAACGCCGTTCTTGGTCTGATAGAGCACCCCACCGGCCCCCCCGCCGAGGTAGCCGTTTTGGCCGGCCGTCAAGCCTGAGTAATTGCCGGTCACGTCAAGCCAATATTCCTTGACGTCAACGAAGGTAACCAACCCGCCATCGTAATTGTCGGGATCAGGGCAGGTTCCGGAAAGCCCCCCGGGCGGATCGATTCCGGGAGCGAGCCCTGGAGAAAAATCCAGCCGTTCATTCGTTCCGCCCGAGCTATGGGTCACGTGGGTGACTATCCGGATTTCTCCGGCACGACAGGGAGACGAAGGATTGGGCAGGATGAGGACGGTCTTGTTGACATAATAATCATCCAGATACGGATACTGTTCGAAACTGAAATCATCCACCGTCACGACAACTGAGGACCCCTGGTATTGACTGATGCCGAGGCTTAAGGGCTCCTCTATGTTGCCGATTAGCTTGAAGCGGTCAGGTTGAACCTCGGCTCCCTGGTCTTCGTTATCCACTCCTTCCAGGGCGAACACCCCGAATTCCTCCGGCAAGCCCACTCCCGCCATCCGGGCATCCCGCATGAGCAGGTACATGGCCGAGCGCACATCGTGCTGGAGTTCCGCGTACTGGCTCTGGTCGACGGCGATCTTGTTGCTCCGGGAGTAAACAGCCAGCGCTCCGATGATAACGACCAGCATGATCGTGCCGCCGACGAGAAGTTCGATCAGGGTGAAGCCGGACGTTCCGGAGTGGGGCTGCCGAGGGAATCGCCTTCTGCTCATGAGTTCACCTAGCAATGACCGTGTGGATATTGGCTTTCATCTTATGGCCGATCGGGTTCGCCAGGAGATCGGCGGGTTGCGTGTTCGACTTGATCCCCGGAAAGACGAGGATCCGGATATCAAATTGGGGATCCTGGAAAACAACGGACGTCAGCCGCCGGTAATCGACCGTCCCATCGACGTTGGTGTCGATGAGTTCATCGTCCGACTCCCCCCGCATCGGTTCGGGAAAGGTCATCAATTCGTCTCGTGTCAGGGTCCTGAGATAATCGATCTGCTGCTGAGCGAGAAATACGGAGTTGGTGATCTCGCCGGACCGGACGTTGTTCAGGACGGCCATTAAAAAAACCTGGGCCAGGCTGAGGATGGCGACGGCGAGGATGCTGATCCCGATCAAGACTTCGATGAGAGAAAATCCGCCGCGTCGATGGCCGGTCCTTTGTCTTGGGTTTGAGAATACTTTCATGCTGCCGCCCTTAGCCGCTCGGTGATTTCAGGTTCCGGATAGACCCTCCCCCCAAGACCTGGAGGGTCCTGAGGTCGGGCTGGTTTTTGCTCTTCAGTTTCAGGCTCTGGAGGATGATGGAATTGCGGGTGCTGTCGTAGCCCTCGATAAATCCGATGGAAGAATATTCAACGCTCTGGCTGGCCGGAAGATCGACGGTCACAATAAACCTTGATGAAATCGAGTTGACCGCCGTTCTCGGAGGCGTCGTCCAGGTGTCGGGAGCCTGTTCCCACTCGAGCGCGAACCTCCAGCCTCCATCCTGTTGATAGAAACGAACCCGGTGGTTGATCTTCGTATCGATGCTGCGAAAGCGCGCCAATTGGAGGGTGGTCAGAATGTCCCGAGTGGAGTTCTCAAGGTTACGCGTTTCCATGGTGTTCAAGATGGCCGGATAGCTTGAAAGAATCAGGATCCCCAATATAGCCACGACCACTATGACCTCGATGGTCGTGAAACCCCGTCTAGATAAGCAGCTCTTCATTTTTCTTCGAATTATTGCGGAATCAAGCTTTTTTGTCAACCTCAGTCTCTTTCGAGTCGGGCCGTCTCACATCCGCAGAAAATTGGCGATCTCGTCATTATCTTGGAGTTTCTCCTAAAATAAGTAAATCACCTTTTGCGGTGATTTGTCAGATGATTTCTGTTGCTGGCCTTTCATTTTCCAGGCCACTATCCAGAATTTGCACCTCTCGTTACTCATTATCTTTTATGCGCTGAATCTCTTTTTATGGCAATCCCCCCCGGCGGTGATTCGGGTGAGCATAATTCCTGCCAATTCATCCCCCTTTAGCCCTTTCCCTCTCACCCCCATCGGCTAGTCCTGATCCGCCCTCTGCCTACGGGAGGATTTCCCAATTTGCTTTATTCTTTGCTATAATGTGCCGCTATCCGGCCTTCGCCTAAGAAAGGAACTCATGCAGATCCCCGCTTGGCACGCCGAGGACGTGGTCAAAGTCCTCCATCGCCTCCGGACCGATCCGCGACAGGGACTGACTTCCGAGGAAGCCGAGAAGCGGCTGAACCGATTTGGGCCCAATGAACTCAGGCAAGAAGAAAAAACCTCTCCTTTTTCGCTTTTCCTCAGCCAATTCAAGAACGTGCTCATCATCATCCTTCTCGCCGCCATCGTCCTCTCCGTCCTGATCGGGGAGGTTCTGGACGCCGTGATGATAGGCGCCATCGTCATGTTCAGCGCCCTGCTTGGTTTCTTCCAGGAGTACAAAGCCGAGCAAGCTCTCGAGGCTCTCAAGAGAATGCTCGCGCCGATGATCACTGTCTTGCGAGACGGAAAAGAAGAGGAAATTCCTTCCCGGGAGCTTGTCCCGGGGGACATCCTTCTTCTCGAGGCCGGAGACAAGATTCCGGCGGACGCCCGGTTGGTCGAAGTTCATTCGCTGAGCTGCGACGAAGCCGCCCTGACGGGAGAGTCAATCCCTGTCCGCAAAGAAACCGCACCCCTTCGCTCCATGATCCCGGCGAGCGACCGCAAGAATATGGTTTTTGCCGGCACGATCGTAACCTATGGACGGGGAAAAGCCGCCGTGACCGAGACGGGAATGAACACGGAATTCGGCCGGATCGCCGAAGAAGTCGCCGCCGCCGAAACCAAAGAGACTCCGCTCGAGAAAAGAACCGCGGAGATCGGCCGGTGGCTGGGCATCATGGCCGTTTCGATCTGTGTTCTCGTAGCCGGGATCAGTACTCTCAGGGAGGCTTTCGTCGGCCGGCTCAGCCTGGAATTCGTGATCGATACGGTCATGTTCGCCGTGGCTTTGGCGATCGCCGCGGTCCCCGAGGCCCTGACGGCCATCGTGACCGGCGCGTTGGCCATCGGCATGCATCAGATGGCCAAGCGCAATGCTCTCGTGCGCAAAATGCCAGCGGTGGAGACTCTCGGCTGCGCCACCGTCATTTGCTCGGATAAGACGGGAACCTTGACGAAGGGAGAAATGACGGTCAGGAAAATTTATTCCGCAGGCGGCCTTTTTGAGGTCACCGGCGTCGGCTACGAGCCGGCCGGAGAAATTCTGGGGATGGTCTGTGGCCTGGATTCCGAGAACCCCTTGGAGAGACTCCTTAAAGCCGCCCTGCTCTGCAACGACGCCCAACTTCATGAAGTCGAAGGGAAGTGGATGATCAAGGGCGATCCGACCGAGGGCGCCCTGGTCGTGGCCGCGGCCAAAGCCGGCCTGCCTGTCACCGCGACCAGGTTGAGCCATCCCCGGATGGAAGAGATCCCCTTCAGCTCGGAACGCAAGCGCATGACCACCATCCACGACGAGCCCGACGGCCGGCGGGTTGCCTACCTGAAGGGCGCGCCGGAAGAGGTTATCGGCCGCTGCGACCAGGTGCTGACCTCAACGGGTGTCGTGGCGATCTCTCAGAAGGAAAAGGAAGCGGCCTCGGCGGCCGGCCGGAACATGGCCGGTTCGGCCCTGAGGGTTCTTGGTCTCGCCATGAAATGGTTCCCGGCCGGGCGCACCAGCTTTGGCGAAGAGGATGAACGGGAGCTGGTCTTTCTCGGCCTCGTCGGAATGATGGATCCGCCCCGGCCCGAAGCGATCGAAGCGGTCAAAACATGCCGGAGGATCAAGATCAAAACGGTTCTGATCACCGGCGATCATGAGGTCACCGCCCGCGCGGTTGCCGAGGAGATCGGAATTTATCAACCGGACGACCTCGTCCTGAACGGCGATTCCCTGGCTGCGATGAGCGAGGAGGAGCTTGGTCAGATCGTCGACCGGGTGACCGTCTACGCCCGGGTATCGCCGATCGATAAGCTCAAGATCGTCAAGGCCTGGAAAAGCCGGGGTGAAGTCGTGGCCATGACGGGTGACGGGGTCAACGACGCTCCGGCCCTCAAGCAGGCGGATATCGGTATCGCCATGGGAATCACGGGGACCGAGGTGACTAAGGACGCAGCCGACCTCGTCCTCAGCGATGACAACTTCGCCACCATCCTAAAGGCCATCGAGAGAGGCCGCTGGATCTACGATAACATCAAAAAATACCTGACCTATCTTCTGCGCTGCAACATCACCGAAGTCGCCGTCATCGGCGGCATCGTCCTCATCAAGGGCCCCGATTACCTTCCTCTCCTGGCGGCGGCGATTCTTTACATCAACCTGGCCACGGACGGGCTTCCCGCCCTGGCCCTCGGCATCGCCCCGCCTGATCCCGACATCATGGAACGGCCGCCCAGGAATCCCCGGGAAAGCGTTTTCTCCTGGGATGTCAAAACATTCATCTTCCTGGCCCTGGTGATTGAAACGCCCTTTTTCTATCTGCTTTTTTTCCATGAATTTTCGCATTTGGAACACGCCCGGACAGAGATCTTTTTCATGTTCATCATCGTCGAGCTGGTCATCGCTCTCAACTTCCGTTCGCTCCGGTTCAGCGTCTTCAAGGTTCCTCCCCACCGCTGGTTAATCCTGGCTATTCTGTGGGAGATTGCCCTGATCAGCGTTCTCATCCGGATCCCGTCGGTGCGAAATTCTTTCGGTATTCTGATTCCGACGATATCGGACCTCGGCATCATCATCGGATTCAGCATCTTTGTGTTTCTGGCCATGGAGGTCGCGAAAGCTGTCCTGCGCCGGGGGGCCAGTCAAGGAATCTGAGTCTTCTTCGCCGATTCTGTTGACGGCCGCCTGGATTTCAGCGTGGCTGAATTCCTGGACCGCGTGGCCTTCAGGCCGTGCTCCCTCAGGTAGGCTTCGAACCGGGCGAATTCCTTGCTCAACCGGTATCCCTTCTTTTTCTCTGCCGTTCTATCTTCTGCCGCAGCCGTTCGAGCCGGCGCGAGAAATCCTCCTGGAGGCTTCGGGATGCTTCGCCGGCCAGAGCCAGTCCCTCGCGGACCACCTCTCTGGCTTTGACATAATCCTTTTCCCTGTGCTCATAGTACATGGCCAGTTCACGAAAGCATTCGAGCCGGTGGAGAGGAATCATCTCACTCCACAGGCTCAACGCTTTGTCCCATTCCCGGCTTTTCTTGAAATGAGAAGCCAGCTTGAGTTTGGCCTCGACGGCGAATTCTCCGGAAAGCTGCCCCTCGAGAGCCCGGGTCATGTACAGGACCGACCTTGCCCTTTCCCCTGTCCGTTCGAGCAGCCGTGCCGCTCCGAAGAGGTCCATGGCGTCGTCCGAAAATTCGGTCTCGCCGCCCCTTTCTTCAACGAACAAGGCGGCTCCTCTGATGACCACGCCGAGAAGCGAGAGGAGGTCCTCCTGGTTATGGTAAAGGATCGGCTCGATGAACGAAAATTCGCCCGTTCTCAAGAACTCGAAGTAGCGGTAGGGAATTTCGGAGGACGGAATATCCTCTTCCCGATGGGCCTCCAAAACCTCCTGGGCCAAGTGATAGAGCCTGCAACTTTCGTGCTTGTGGCTCCAGAGGCTCCGGGCGGAAAAAAGGAAATCGAGGTGGGGCAGGCCGCTGAGCGGCAGCGCCTCGCGCTGGAGAATGAACCGGGTCTCCAGCAGGGGGAGATCGAAGGCCTTGCCGTTGAAGGTCACGACCGATTGGAAATCCATCTCTCTTAGAAACTGTCTGAGCGCCCGGATAAGGGTCTCTTCTTCTGCGATATCGCCCAGAAAAAATTGGCTGACCCAGAATTTCTCTCCCCGGAAATAACCGAGGCCGACCAGAAACGGGACAACACCCACGCCGCCGGAGAGCCCGGTTGTCTCAAGGTCGAGAAAGAGAGCCGTGGAGAGGTCGAGCCCGGAGAAGGCCCGGTTCCGGCTGAGGAGGGAGAGGACTTCGCCGCTGATCTTGAGCCCGGCGCCGATCGGGACCTTTCCATACCGGCTTCGCAGATGATATTGGTTCTCGAAAATTTCAAGCGGCTTCCTTTTCTGCTCCGCGGTCGCCGCGAGAGGAGTTTTTTCTTTTTCTTGAGTCCGGGTCAGGGTGATCAGCTTTGCCAGCTTTTCCTTGGTGGAAAGTCCGGATTGCGTCTCGAGTTCGCGCCACGCCGAGGCGATCGAATCGCTTTTCGGCCGGGAGGACCGCGCTTTCCTGATCAGCTTCAACTTGTCCTCGAATTCCATCTTGGGTGCCGCCTTCACCATCTTAGAATATTTTGGTTTGGATTTCAAAAATGGTTTCCTGGTCGGTTGCATCTCTTTCTACGCAATAAGATGCATCCCTCCTGGTCTGATTGCTTGAAATCGACGGGGAATGATAATATAAAAAGAAACAATGGAACCGGAGTCATTTCTGGCATTTGATCTCGGGGCCGAAAGCGGCCGGACCGTTCTCGGCCGACTGTCCGGAGGACGCATTCAGATTCGCGAGCTGACCCGGTTTGCCAACTCTCCCGTCCGCATTCTCGGCCATCAACACTGGAATATCTACGGCCTTTTCGAAGAGATTATGAAAGGGATGAAAGCGGCTTCAGCTGAAGCCGCGAAACCGCCGGAGAGCCTGGCTGTCGATACCTGGGGCGTCGACTTCGGGCTGCTGACCGGCGGCGGGACAATTCTCGGTCTTCCCTACTCCTACCGCGACGATCGCACCAAAGACGTCATGGCCGAGTTCTTCAAGCGCCTGCCGGCGGAGGAGATCTATGCGCGTACCGGCGTGCAGTTCATGCCCTTCAACAGCCTCTTCCAGCTGTTTGCCACAGCCAGGGACAATCCTGTCCTCCTCGATCAGGCAGAATCTATCTTGTTTATGCCTGACTTATTCACCTACCTGCTGACGGGAGAAAGGGTCAGCGAATTCAGCATCGCCTCGACCTCCCAGATTCTCGACCCGCGAATTTCAGCCTGGGATAAAACAATCCTGTCCGCCATCGGCCTTTCGCCGGCCGTCATGCCGGATGTCCTGGCGCCGGGGACGTTGATCGGGAACCTGCTCCCATCCGTCTCCGAAGAAACGGGGCTTCCGGGGACCCAAGTCGTCGCTGCGGCCGGTCACGATACCGCGGCGGCCGTCGCCGCCGTCCCCGCCTCGGGAAAGGACTGGGCCTATATCAGCTCAGGGACCTGGTCTTTATTGGGTGTCGAGCTGCCCTCTCCTCTCATCTCGCCACAGACCCTGGCCGCCAATTTCACCAATGAAGGAGGAGTTGCCGGCACCATCCGGTTCCTCAAGAATATCGCCGGTCTCTGGCTCCTCCAACAGTGCCGCAGGGAATGGTCCAGGAGCGTGGACTTGAGCTACGATGAGCTGACGCGGATGGCGGGAGAGGCCCCTCCTTTTGAAGCGTTTATCGAACCGGATTGCCCCGATTTTCTGAATCCGCCGAGCATGCCCGAAGCGATCCGAAGCTATTGCCTCCGGACCGGCCAGGTGTCTCCTCAATCCCCGGCCGGGACGGTCCGCTGCATCTTGGAGAGTTTGGCCCTCAAGTACCGTTCGACACTCGACCAGCTCCGCCTCCTCACGGCCAAGCCGATCGGTCGCATCCATGTGATCGGCGGGGGAAGCCGCAACGAGCGGCTCTGCCAATTCACGGCGGATGCCACCGGCTTGACCGTCTTGGCCGGCCCGGCCGAGGCGACGGCCACCGGAAATATCCTGGTTCAGGCCATGGCCCTGGGATATGTCGGTTCGCTCGACGAAATTCGCGAGATTGTCCGCCGCTCGGCTGAAATCCAAACATACCAGCCGTCCGGCCGGGCCGAGTGGGACCGCGCCTACGATCAGTTTCGAGAGGTCACGCGCCTCTGATACCGGCGCGCGGCCAGGAGGTGGGAGAATGAATCCGGCGAATATCGAAAAAGCATTCGTTATCGCCAAGGAAAGGTACGAGGAGGCGGGGGTCAACGTCGAAGCCGCGCTTGAAACGAGCGGCGCGATCGCGCTTTCCCTTCCGTGCTGGCAGCTTGACGACGTCCGCGGCTTCGAACGAATCGAAGAACCGTCGTTTTCGGGCGGCATCCTGGCGACCGGAAGCTATCCGGGCCGGGCCAGAACCGCCGACGAGCTCCGCCGCGACCT
The DNA here is from genome assembly GCA_049682755.1 of Candidatus Aminicenantales bacterium. Classification (GTDB taxonomy): domain Bacteria; phylum Acidobacteriota; class Aminicenantia; order Aminicenantales; family UBA8522; genus UBA8522. The sequence goes on from JBAUIH010000052.1 coordinate 13,977, forward strand.
CAAGAAAGCCCTTGCCCTGATCCCGGGAAGCCCGCGCGTTAACCTGCACGCCATCTACGGCGAGTTCGGCCCTCATCCAGTGTCCCGAAACGAGATCGAGCCGACCCACTTCGGCGGTTGGGTATCCTGGGCGAAAGAAGCGGGCGTCAGCCTCGATTTCAACGCGACCTGCTTCGGCCATCCCCAAGCCACTTCGGGCTACACGCTGAGCAACCCGGACAAGAAAATCCGGAGATTCTGGATCGAACACGTCGAGCGCTGCCGCGAGATCGCCGCTTATCTGGGCCGCGGGCTCAACACCGTGAGCATCCACAACCTCTGGATCCCCGACGGCTCCAAGGATGAGCCTTTCGACCGCTGGACTCCCCGCGCCTTGCTCAAGGAGTCTCTGGACGAGATCTTCCGGACCGAGTTCAATCCCTCGTTCATGAAGGATTCCCTGGAAAGCAAGCTCTTCGGGCTCGGAAGCGAAGCCTATGTCGTCGGTTCGCACGAGTTCTATTTGGGCTACGCCCTCTCCAGGAAAAAAATGGTCTGCCTGGACCTCGGCCATTTCCACCCCACCGAATCCATCGCCGATAAGATCTCCGCTCTTCTCCATTTCTTCGGCGAGCTGGTCCTTCATCTCAGTCGTCCTGTCCGCTGGGACTCCGACCATGTCGTCATCGTCGATGATGAACTGAAACGGGTCGCTGCGGAGATCGTCCGCGGCCGGGCCCTGGAAAAGACCCATCTCGCCCTGGATTTTTTCGACGCCTCGATGAACCGCGTCGGCGCCCTGGTCATCGGCGCGCGAGCCGCCTTAAAGGCTTTTTTGCTGGCTCTGCTGCTGCCCCAAAAGAAACTTCAGGAGGCTGAAGCTGACGGAGATCACTTCCGCCGGCTGGCCATTTTCGAGGAGGCCAAGATGCTGCCCGTCGGAGTGGTCTGGGACTACCTCTGTCTCCGCCGGGGGATCCCCCTGGATATGGATTGCCCCGGCATCATCAAGGATTATGAGAGGGCCGCCCTGAGCCGGCGGCGTCCCGCGAATTGACGGGGACGCGACGAAAAGATTAAAATAAACCAACATGGCGGAAATTGAGTCATTTCCCAGCGACCCCCAGCAGATGGAAAAAGCCAAGGAGATCCTCCTTGTTTTGGCCAACGCCGTCTCAGCGGCCAAGCTTTTTCCCGCCGACCATCAGACGGTCGCCAACTTTGTGTCCGACCTTCATGGGCGTTTAACCCACTACCTTGATGAATATTGGAAACTGGAGCTCGGCATAGGAGAACGCGCCTTCACGCTGGAAGGGAAAAGCACCTACGAAGACCCCCATCCGGTCAAGAGCCTTCCTTTTTTCTTCTTCAAGGACGGCATGCAAAAGCTCTATTTCTATAAGGGCCTGACCCGGGAGGAGCTCCAGGGATTCTTGGAGACGATTCGCTCCGTTTCCCAACTCCCCCCGGAGGAGGGCGATATCGTCGATGCACTCTGGGAGAAGGACTTCGCCAATATCCGCTATCTTGCGCCCGACGATTTCCTGGAGACGAAAATCGGGGTGGGCCGTCCTTCGCTGCGCCCGACCATAGAAAGAGACAAGCTTAGCCGGGGCCGGATTGAGCTCGCCGCTGAGGACCTGGAAGAAATGAGGAGTACAATTTCATCCTTGGGAAGAGCGTCTTATTTGGAGGCCGGAGCGGCCGGCGACTCGGGATCGGCCGTTCCCGCGGACCCGACAGCCGTCACGGATGAAGATGAGATGCGCGAGATCGATTCGCTCCTTCAATCCAGCCGCCATATTTCCCCTGAAGACGAATATCTCAACCTGGTGGTGGAGCTGATCTACCTTGAGGACCGGGCGGACCAGTTCCCGGCGATCGTCGCTGTCCTGGAGCAATATCATCAGGATATCGTGGCCAAGAAGGAGTTCGCCAAAGCGGCCCTGCTCGTCCGCACTCTCTCTGAGATCCGGGACCGCTTCGCCAAGACGGATAAGCGGAAATCCGAGTTGATCGGCAGCGTTATAGGCTTTTTGAAACGGAAAAGTGTTTTGACCGAACTCAAAGATTCGGTTGACTTCAGCTCCGTCAAAGACATGAATGGGTTGCTCGCCTACCTGAAACTTTTTGGCCCGCAGGCGGCCGTCCTGATCGCCGATATTTACGAGCAGGTCCGCAACCCGGAATGGCGCGTGGCGGCCCTCGAAATGCTGGCCAAAATCGGGCAGGAGGATATCCAGGCCCTGGAAAATCTGATTCAGGAATCCAGGCCGGCTCTGAGCCAGGAGGTCATCCGTCTCTTAGGAGAAAAACAAGACCGGCGGTTTGTGACTCTGTTGGCCAACGTCGTGAGCTATAAGAACCCGGTTATCAAGAAGGCGGCGATCAGGGCTCTCGGAAAAATCTCCGACGAGGCGGCCAACAAGATCCTGCTGGGATTCCTCTTCGACCCCAATGAGGACGTCCGAATAACCGCCCTCGACAACTTGAAGAAGACCGGGGACAGGCAGATCGTCTCTCATGTCGCCGGGTTTATCTCCGAAAAGGACTTCGCTAAGAAGAGCGCCCCTGAGAAGAAAGCGCTCTTCGATGTCCTCGGCCGGAGCGACAGCGAAGAGGCGTGCGCATTTTTGGCCGGCATCCTCGGCAAGGTCCCGTTCCTGCCGAAGCCGAAAAATACCGAGCTTTGTCTTTACGCCGTGTCCGCCCTGACGGGGATGAAGCATCCGAGATCGTTGGAAATTCTGGTAAAAGGGAGCAAACGGCGCAACTTGAAGATCCGCAACGCCTGCCTCAAGGGCCTCCAATTCAGATCGAAAATACCGATCACTTTCACCGGGAGAATGCCGCAATGATCCCCTCCCAGGACGAGCGGACTTATCTCGATAAATTCAAGGTTCTCCATCAGCTGGCCGTGGAGATGATCACCCGGCTGAACGTCATCCTCAAGGGCGCCCGAATCTACGAGCCGAACAACCTACTATTTCTGCGGCAGGTCAGCCGCCTCCTGACGCTCCTCAGAAAGGCGCTCGAAGAATATGGAGAAGCCTCCTTGGCCGTTCGGGGAAGCACCCTGTTTTTCAACAATGTCCGTCTCAAATACGGATTCTCCGACTACCATTTTTTCAAGTTTGTCCAGGAAGAGTTCCAGAAGAAACAACTGGGACGGATCACCTTCGATCCCGAGGTGACCGAGGACGACGTCAAAACCATGATGATCATCTGGGCAAAAGGAGATGCGCTGGCCGCCGATCCTTTTGCCGCCCTGGTCGCCGAGGCCCAGGCGCGGGGCGTGGGCCACATCACCGTCGATAGGATGCTGCCCTCCGATCTGGCCAAAAACAGGGAGGAATCCGCGGCCAAGGTCTTCTTCCTCGGGATGACCCACCTTGAAGAGGTCTTCGAGGGCGGTGATAGCCGGGAAAAGATCCGCCTGGGTACGACCCGGCGCCTGATGCAGTCGATCTTCAACCACATCTCCGATCAGGAATCTTTCGTCCAAGGGCTGACCAATATCAAGAACTTCCATGAGTACACACTCAATCACTCCATGAACGTCTGCATCCTTTCGGTCGCTCTCGGAAGACGACTGGGACTCGACCGCAACGAACTTGTCGACCTGGGGATCAGCGCTTTCTTCCACGATTTCGGCAAGCTGGACACCCCGAAAGAAATCCTGGACAAGCCCGGCAAGCTTGATGACCGGGAGCGCGAGATCGTCGAAAAGCATCCCTACCAGGGAGCGGGAAAACTGGTCCAGTTCAAGGAATTCAGGAACCTTCCCATTCAGGCGATCCAGGTCGCCATGGAACACCATGTCAAGGAGGACATGACGGGCTATCCGCGCTACTTCAAGAAACAGTCGATCAACCTGTTCAGCAAGATCGTCAAGATCGCCGACTTTTTCGATGCGGTCACCACCCCGCGGGTTTACAGAACGAAGCATTTCACGAGAGACGAAGCCCTGACCATGATGCTTGCCCAAAGCGGCACGGAATTCCATCCCATTCTCCTGCGCGAATTCATCAAAATGATGGGCCTCTATCCCGTCGGCTCGCTCGTCGGCCTGGACAGCCTGGAATTGGCCCTCGTTGTCGAGAACAATCCGGATCCGGCGCTGCTTCTCCGGCCAAGGATTAAACTGATC
>JBAUIH010000053.1:0-2416 GCA_049682755.1 Candidatus Aminicenantales bacterium
GCCCACGTAGCTCAGTTGGTAGAGCACATCCTTGGTAAGGATGGGGTCACCAGTTCAACTCTGGTCGTGGGCTTAGCGTATACAAGCTGCCTTTAATTCAGCCGCAAGGAGGTCAAGAATGGCGAAGGCGAAGTTTGAGAGGACGAAGCCGCATTTGAACATTGGGACGATTGGGCACGTGGATCACGGGAAGACGACGTTGACATCGGCGATCACGAAGATTTTGTCGAGGATGAACCCGAACATTCAGTACAAGGCGTACGATCAGATTGACAACGCGCCGGAGGAGAAGGAGCGGGGTTTAACGATTCAGATTGCGCACATTGAATACGAGACGGTGAATCGCCATTATGCGCACATTGACTGTCCTGGGCACGCGGACTACATCAAGAACATGATCACCGGGGCGGCGCAGATGGACGGGGCGATCCTGGTGGTGGCGGCGGACGACGGGCCGATGCCGCAGACGCGGGAGCACATTTTATTGGCGCGGCAGGTGAACGTTCCGGCGATCGTGGTCTTCATGAACAAGGTGGACTTGGTGGACGACCCGGAGATCTTGGATTTGGTGGAGCTGGAGGTTCGGGAGCTGTTGACGAAGTACGAATTTCCTGGGGACAAGACGCCGGTTGTTCGGGGGAGTGCGTTGAAGTCGATGGAGTCGGATGGGGATCCGGGGAACGAGTGGAACAAGAAGGTATTGGAGTTGGTGGAGGCGGTGGACAAGCACATCCCGCAGCCGGTGCGGTTGCTGGACCAGCCGTTTTTGATGCCGATTGAGGATATTTTCACGATTTCTGGTCGGGGGACGGTGGTGACCGGGAGAGTGGACCGGGGGAAGGTGAAGGTGGGTGAAGAGGTGGAGATTGTGGGATTTGGGGAGACGCGGAAGCGGGTGGTGACCGGAGTGGAGATGTTCCGGAAGCTGTTGGACGAGGGGATGGCCGGGGACAACATCGGGGTGTTGCTGCGGGGGACGGAGAAGACGGAGGTGGAGCGAGGGATGGTGTTGGCGAAGCCGGGATCGATCACGCCGCACCGGCGGTTCAAGGCGGCGATTTACGCGTTGAAGAAGGAGGAGGGGGGGCGGCACACGCCGTTTTTCACGGGGTATCGGCCGCAGTTTTATTTTCGGACGACGGACGTGACGGGGTCGGTGAAGCTGGGGCAGGGAGTGGAGATGGTGATGCCCGGGGACAACGTGAACCTGGAGATCGAGCTGATCACGGACGTGGCCATGGAGAAGGGGCTGCGGTTTGCCATCCGGGAGGGCGGACGGACGGTCGGCGCCGGCTCGGTGACCGAGATATTGGAATAGCCTCATGTTATTCAGGGACTCGACGTGGATTAGGGCAATCCCATGGGGTCGCCACGGCGCTTCGCGCCTCGCGATGACACACAGAGGATAGAACATACGGAAAACTGAGGACGACAATGGAAAAAATCAGGATCAGGCTGCAATCGTTTGATCATCGGTTGCTCGATCAGTCGGTCAAGGACATTATCACCAAGGCCAAGCGGACGGGAGCACGGATTTCCGGTCCGGTTCCCTTGCCCACGAATATTCATCGGTACTGTGTCCTCCGGTCTCCGCACGTCGATAAGAAGTCCCGCGAACATTTTGAAATGCGCATCCATAAACGGCTGATCGACATCTCCGAGTACAACAACGAAACGATCGAGGAACTCCAGAAGCTGGATCTGCCGGCCGGGATCGATGTCGAGATCCAGGCCTTCGGCACGGGAGGAGAATGAGATGGTGGAAGGGCTGATCGGCAAAAAGATCGGGATGACCCAGAGCTTCGACGCCACCGGCAATGTCATTCCCGTGACGGTGATCCAGGCCGGCCCGTGCACGGTTATCCAGAAGAAAACCAAGGAAAAAGACGGCTATGCTTCGGTTCAGCTCGGGCTGGTCGAAGAGAAGGGTGTGAGGAAGCCGCTGAAACCTCAGCAGGGACATTTTCAGAAATCGGGCTTTCCGCCGACCCGGATCCTCCGCGAATTCCGGGCCAGCGAGCCGGCGTCGATCAAGGAAGGAGATCAATTCTTCGTCGATATCTTCGCCGAGGGCGAACGCGTCCATGTGACCGGGACATCCAAAGGGAAAGGTTTCCAGGGCGTGGTCAGGCGGCATGGGTTCCGGGGCGGCCGGGCCAGCCACGGCTCGATGTTTCATCGGGCTCCCGGCTCAATCGGCGCTTCCTCTTATCCTTCCCGGGTGCTGAAGGGCACGAAAATGGGCGGGCATATGGGGCAAACCCAAATCACGGTTCGCAACCTGACCGTCGTCCGGACGGATAAGGAGAACAACCTCCTCTTGGTGAGGGGGGCGGTCCCCGGACCGCGGGGCCGCTATCTCCTCATCCGCAAGGACGGCTTCCAGACCGCCGCGGTCGGAGAGGCGGAAGAGAGA
>JBAUIH010000054.1:0-3443 GCA_049682755.1 Candidatus Aminicenantales bacterium
CCGCTCGCCTCCGGATGACCTTCTCGCCCATACCCCTCGCCTCGGTGAAGAGACCGGACAACAGCCGATGAACTTCTTTTTCCATGTCCTTTGCTTTCCTTAACGCTATTGGAATAACTTCCCTCGAAAACCGCCTCGCGAAGGCCAAACCTTTAAGGTCGCTTCTCCATTCCCAAGCCGTCCCCTAACGAAGGATTATTCATGCTCCGGCCGGGAATGATTTGTTTCGGCTTAGACGAGTTGGTAGAATTGTTTTGGACGAAGGAGATCCCAATGAAGAAGACGGTCTGGGCGATTCTTCTATTTGCGGCGGCGGCGATGATTGGCTGCCAAGATGAAGGCGAGGTCTTGGTCATCGCCGGGACCGTGATGGCGCCGGCTCAAGCCGGGCAGGGGATGGTCAGCACCGCCCATCCGTTGGCCACACAGGCCGGGATCGAGATCCTCAAAGCCGGCGGGAACGCCTTCGATGCCGCCGTGGCGGTCGCGGCCGCCCTGAACGTCGTCGAGCCGATGATGTCGGGTGCGGGAGGCTACGGGACGATCCTCGTCTATGACGCCAAGGGACGCCGGGTCCGCTTCCTGAACTCGAGCGGCCGGATCCCCGCGGCCCTCGACTCCGATGTTTTCCGCGCGCCGACGCCCGGCTACGAGAAGAACCGCCGCGGGCCCAAGGCCGTTTCCACACCCGGGAATGTCCATGCCTGGGAGGCGATGTCCAAGGAGTACGGGAAACTGGAATGGCCGCGGCTTTTTGAATCCGCCATCCGGTTGGCCGGAGAGGGATTCCCGGTCAGCGAGGCTCTCGCGGGCGCTATTCGTTCCGCCTTCGACGGTTTCCCCGAAAGAGCCAAGGCGTTCTACGGCAAAAACGGCGCGCCCCTCAGTGCGGGGGATACCCTCATCCAGAAGGATCTGGCGGGCACGCTCCGCGCGATCGCCCAAGGAGGGGCCCGGGCCTTCTATCAGGGCGAGATCGCCGCCTCGATCGAACAAGAGATGCAGAAGTCGGGTGGTTTCCTGTCCAGAGCAGACCTGGCCGCCGACAAGGCCGAGTGGTGGGAACCCGTGCATATCAATTACCGGGGCCATGACGTCTACACGGCGTCACCTCCGGCGACGGCCTTTCCTTTGCTGATCAGGCTCGGCCTGATGAGCCGGTTCGATGCGCGGTCCCTCGGTCACAACACGGTTGCCTATCTCCACGTGTTCGCCGAAGTCACCAAGCACGCCTTCTGGTGCCGCCTGGCCTATGCCGGGGATCCCGGGGTTGCCTCTCCTCCTTTAGAAAAACTCCTCTCTGAGGCCTATTGGGAAAAGGAGGCAGGGAAGATCGACCCGAGAAAGGCCAGCCCGTTCGTGCCCCCGGGAAAATCGCCCCAGACCGACACCCACACGACCCATTTCGTTGTCGCCGACAAGTGGGGCAATATCGTCAGCGCGACCCAGACGCTCGGCAATCTTTTCGGCAGCCGGATCATGCCCGGGGGAACGGGCGTCTGGCTCAACAATTCCCTGGCTTACTGCACCTTCGAGCCTAAAGGAAATCCGATGGATGCCCATGCCGGCCGGCGCAAACTGTCCGGGGATTGCCCGACGATCATCTTCAAGGACGGCAGGCCAGGGGCGGCGCTCGGCACCCCGGGCGGGCACACCATCGGTCAGACCGTCCCCCAGATGGTCATGAACCTCATCGACTTCGGGATGGACATCCAGGAGGCGCTGGCCGCGCCGTTCATCAGTTTCTTTGAGCCCGATTTCATCCTGGCCGAACAGCGAATTCCCCAGGCGGTCCGGGACGAGCTGGCCGCGCTGGGGCACAACGTCCGGGCCGTCGACGGCCTGACCAACGCTCACGGCGTAACCATCGAGTATGATGAAAAGGGAAGGCCGTTGCGTTTTTACGGCGGGACCGACCCACGGGGCGAGGGCCTGGCCGCCGGGTTCTGAAGCCCGGGAATCGCCGCCTTTTCTCATCCTTGGAATGTAAAAAAAAGAGGGCAGAGGGCGAGGGTGAAAATAGGCCCGCCCCCATTATCTCTTCTTGCTCAGGCGTCGATCCTCCCCATTTGGAGTCCCCGGCCATCGGGCGAGGTAAACAAAAAACACCAAAAAAAAGGCCGCTCAATACTTGACAAACGGCATCAATAGTCTTATATTAATATTACGAGTCGTAATATGATGAGGAGATTCAGGAGGAAGAATGGCCGAAAAAAAGCTGACCACGCTTGAATATGCTCTTTTAGGGCTCGTCGGGATGTCCCCGATGACGGGCTATGACGTCCATAAGGTCTTCGCTTCGACTCCATTGGCCCACTTCAGCTCCAGCCCGGGGGCCATTTACCCTGCGCTGCGAAGACTCGCCCATCTCGGCCTGCTCGAGGCCAGGCTGGATACGGCCAGGGAGGCGCGGCCCCGTCGCGTCTTTTCTCTGACGACTGCCGGTGAAGAGGCACTCGATGCCTGGCTGCATCAGCGAGTGAATCGGGATGAACTCATCCGCGGCGCGGGAGCGCCCGTCCTCCGCTTTTCCTTGGCCGGCGGACGGCTCAGCAAGGACGAAATCATCGCCTATCTCGAGTCTTATCAAGAAGCGGTTGCGGCCTATGTTGAGGAGCTCTATGGCTATGTCGAACAGACGACCAACCCAAGAAGCCTGCACGGCCGCCTGGCCCTCTTTCATGGGATCCGAAGCTATGAGAGCGAGCTCGAATGGACAAAGTGGGCCGCCGCTGAAACCAAGCGCGCGGATCGCGGTTCCCGGAAGGCCCGGCCGCCGCGCTGAGAATGGGATAAGAATAAAAGGAGGTTCAGAATGTCACAAAAAACGATCCGAAACATGCTGGGCGCCTGTTGTCTTATGCTGGTGCTTGCCCCCATGGCCGGCCCGGCCGCCGGTCAAGGCGAGCAAGCGAAGTCACCCTCGCCGGAAGGCGAGTCGAAGATCTGGGGATGGTGGCCGCTCGTCCCCTGGGACGGCCAACCCGTCAAGGCCTCCTCCTGGGCGAAAGCCCTCAACGAGCCGATCGACCTCACGCGCAAGGGCAAGCCGGGAGAGAGGCTCCGTTACCGGATCAAGCGGATCAACCTCTCGGTTGACCGGGAGGGAAAGATCCTCAGCCGCATGACCGCCGAGGGCGAGCTCTCGCGCACGCTCCTCCGCGAAGCCGAGCCGGGAATCTGGGTGGAAAAATGCGTGTGGGAAAAGTTCGGCGCGGCCCAAGGGATGGGTCCGAACGACCACCCTGTCCCTCAGGACTTGCTGGGCGACAAAAGCATATCGTTCGAGTTCTCTCCCCGGACCTTCGACTATATCAACCCTCCGGGGAATTTCGAGAGCATCGTTCCGGAGGTCTTCGGCTATATGCTCAAAGTGCTCACCATGGACGCCACCGGCTGGGACGCCGTCCTTCTCTCCCTCCGGGACCAGTTCGGAGGTAAGG
>JBAUIH010000055.1:0-5497 GCA_049682755.1 Candidatus Aminicenantales bacterium
CCTATTTTTTCGGCAGGGCGGTCCCCGGGGCCAGAAACCGTTTGCTCAAACGGAAAATGCGGGAACCGGAAGCCTGATTATTTTTTGTCCTGAGAACTGAATGGAAAGCCGCGGGAAGAGAGGACTCCGCAACGTTGAAAAAAATCGGGGATTTCGGTATAGTTGAGAGCGCTTGTCTGCGCCCGTAGCTCAGCTGGATAGAGCGACTGACTACGAATCAGTAGGTCGGCAGTTCGAATCTGTCCGGGCGCGTTTCTTATTTCGGTGGGAACAAAACTCTCAGTCGATTTCGTGGCGCCGGAAGAACATCAGAATCTGGTCCTCTAGTTTCTGAGCGCGGGCGATGGCCTCCTCCTCAGTCAGCGTCTTCATCAGTTCCTGGAGCCTCAGCCGGACGTCCTTGAGCATTCTCTCGGCCCTCTCCGGGTCGGCTAAGATGACCAGCCCGGGTTCCCCTCCCTGCCGCAGGGCGCTGATGAAGCGGTCGGTCCCCCGGCGGTATTGCCTTTCCAACTGACGAACCTGGGCGAGTTCTCCCGAAGTCGTACGGATATAAAAGCTATAGGCTAGGTAGCCGAGAACCGCGAGGATGAGGATCCAGATGAGCCGTTTCATGTTCTTCCCCATATTTAGTCGAAGGATCTGACATTTTAGCAAAAAAATGGACATATAACCGATTTATCGATATATCGGAAGAAGACATTGAAGTCTAGAAGATTTGGCTGGCTTGAGGCCATCCCCTAGACGACTGTTCCGTCCGGGATGACGGCGTGCTTGGGGACGACAATGATACCGTCGCGGATGACATAGTCCTCGGTCTCCTCAAAAAGCGTCCTCGCGGCGTTGATGAGTTTGACGCCGTCACCGATGCGGGCGTTCTTGTCGATGATGGCATCGCGGATGACGCAATCCCGGCCGATGCCGATCGCCGGAAGTCCCCGGCAGGTGTTGGCCTCGATCTCCTCCCGGGACTCGAACGAATCGGCCCCCATGACGACCGTGCGTTCGATGACGCTGTGCTCGCCGATCCGGGAGCGGATCCCGACGATGGAATGACGGATCTCGGACCGGTTGATGATACTGCCCTCACAGAGCAACGAATGATCGACTTCTGAGCGGAGGATCTTGGAGCCGGGTAGGTACCGCGCATGGGTGAAGATCGGCCGTTTTTCATCGTAAAAATTGAACTTGGGAAGGGGCTGGGTCAGGTCGAGATTGGCCTCGAAAAAGCTCCGGATGGTTCCGATATCCCGCCAGTAGCCGTCGAACAGGTACCCGTAAACCCGGTGTTTTTGGATGGCCTGGGGGATCAATTCCCGGCCGAAGTCCTGGAAGTCCGTCCGGTCGAGAAGCTCTTTGAGGACCTGGGCGTTGAAAAGATAGACTCCCATGGAAGCCAGGTGGGACATCCCCGGATCTTGGACCCCAAAACTCTGAAGGACGTCCGGTCTGATCCTCATCCGCTTCAGATCGCCGTCCGTCCTCGGTTTCTCGGAAAACGCACTGATGCGGCCGCTCCGGCTGAGCTTCATAACCCCGAATTCGGGCGCATCGGACGCCGGGACAGGGGTCACGGAAATGCTGATCTCGGCTCTTTTCTTCAGGTGAAAATCGATGAACCGGCCATAATCCATCCGGTAGAGATGATCTCCCGAAAGGATGAGCACCAAGTCTCCCATATCCCGGAGGAAAAAAAGGTTCCGGCGGACGGCATCGGCCGTGCCCTGATACCATTCGCGTTGTTCCACGGTTTGCTGGGCGGCCAGGATGGTCAGGAAGCCGCGGCAGAAATCGTCGAAGCGGTAGGTGAGAAAGATGTGGCGGTGGAGGGACTCGGTGGCGAACTGGGTCAGGATAAAGATCTTCCGCAGACCCGAGTGGATGCAGTTGCTGAGGGAGATATCGATCAGGCGGAAGCGGCCGGCGATGGGGACGGCGGGCTTGCTCCTGATCTTGGTGAGGGGATAGAGCCGGCTGCCCTGACCGCCGGCCAGGACGAGCGTGACCACTTCGTTCATTCGCCTCCTCTTTCAGGTTTCCCGCCGGATCCTCTCGAATCCGGACACGCAAACGTATTCCAGCCGTTCATTCTTCTCAACAGCGTCGAGCAGGAGATTGAGACCCAGGGTATCGCTCGAGATATGGCCGGCGATGACGATGTTCAGGTTGGCCTTCTTGGCGTTCTCCAGATGATCTTCGCTGATGTGCATGCCGACCAGGGTGCTGACCCCGCCGGCGGCGTACTTCTCATAGACTTCTTTGGCCCCCTCTGTCCCGCCGGTCATATCGACGAAGACTCTCCCGCAGCGGCTATCTTCCGATCCGCTGACGATTCTGGGCGGGACTTGGAGGGCCGCCGACTTCCGGTACTCGGGAATGCCCCGGAGCAGATCGAGGAGGTCCTTGAGCCGGTTGGGCTTTTTCTCCTCGATGAGCCGGGTCAGATAGCGGGCAACGCAGTTGTCGGCCGCGGTGTGGATGCAGATCATGGGCAGGCCCAGCAGCCCGGCCACATCGACGGTCCGGTTGTGATTGATCGGCATCAGGCGCCTCTCGATCTCGCCGATCCTCTTTTCCATGAGTTTCTCGGCGACGCTGAGGGTGACGCCGCAGGCCGCCAAAAGGTCCGATTGGAGCGTCATGACGTCGAAGAGCCGGGCCAGGGCATGCCCTTCGGGGTGATGGGCGACGACCAAATCGATCTTGGGTTCGAGGTCCTTGTTGAGGAGATGGGTGAGAAGGAGTTCTCCCACCTCCATGTCGATCCCGACGACGGCTTTCTTGATGTTCACCTCAGGATCCCCGTTGAGGATGCGGGTGTCGGAGAAGGGATTGAAAAGACGGTCCCGATCGTAGAATTCACGGTCTTTCTCATCGAGCTTTTCGTAGCGGATCTTCTCTTCCGCCAGCACCTTTTCGATTTCCTTACGGCCGCGCAGGTCATTCTCGATCCCGGCTTCAATAACCGCCTTGTAGAAATCCTTGAGTTTCATCGGTCTTTCTCCTTTTGATCGGCTCTGCTTCGCCTCACTCCCTATGATTATCATAGAATTTCGCGCCGTTCAATCCAACGTTCAGGAAATGAGCAGCACGTTCATCTTGATTCAGCGGGAATCTATATGCTATATAACTGGTGGAAGATGACGGCGCTCGGCCCGATAGATAAAAAAGCGGAAAATCAGCTCTACTTCAAGGCCGGGATCGCTTTCGACCATCTGAGACTGGCTATCCAGGCATTTGAGAAATACCTTCAAAAGGCGGGTCCGGAAGCGACCCCCGATTATTATAAGGCCCGGAATTTCCTCCGCGACGGCGAAAAATTCCACCAGGAAGCCCTCAAAGAAGCCAAGAGGCTTCTCGGGCCGCTCCCGCCTTACGCGTCGGCCGACTTCGAAAAATGGAGATCGGACTTCCTAAGCCGGCACCGGATCCAGGTCGACGCCGGAGAATTTGACGCTCTCAAGGAGGAACTCGCCAGGAACGGCCAGCTGGATCAGTGGATCGCCCCGGACGATATCAAAAGGCTGCTGGCTAAGAACTATGACGTTCAGAAGACCGGGAAGCGCAAGTTGTCGAACATCAAGGTCCGGATCATCCTGGACCGTCTCCAGGAACTCCTCGATCAAGCCAACGGCCTCAAGAAAAAGGCGATGACCAAGCTCCAATCGGGCGCCTGAGGTTACGGCTTGAGGTCGATTCGCCCCCTCCAGTAGCGCAACTTTCCCACTCCGGCGCTGTCCGGGCTGGCGTCGAAAGCCAGGCCGAAGAGCGACGGCCCGGCCTCGATCAACGTGCGGTCGCGGTAAAGGGCTTTGGTCAGGTTGACGACCGTATAGCTCAGCATTTCCACTGACGGATCCCCCTGGCACTTGGACAGGCTGGAAAAGACGAGATCGCCGTCCGTTTCGAATTCTCCCAGACGGACCCGGCCGGCTTCATAAGTATACCGGGGCCGCCGCCAATCACGGCTGATATCCCTGCGCAGATCGGTCTTCGCGCCGACCAGAAAGGTTTGATCGTCGGTCTCGATCGCGACGCCGAGAGCCGCGCCCTCCGGACCGACGGGGAGCAAGCGAATCCGACCGGGCCAAGCGGAGGAGACGGCCTCCCTCGGGTGGGGGATGAGGACCGTCACAAACCCGGCCGTCTCGCCGAGTTCGAAATGCCGGGCGATGGTCTGATGGATCATCCACTCATCTTGGTAATGCCGTCTGATCGGCTCAACCCCTTCGAGAGCGGGGTGGGTCGGAAGAAAAAGAATGAGCAGATTTTTGTCCTGGGCTAAGGCTCTGTTCTGGATACTTTCATAGGACGACATATACCAATGTTCGCCTGGGGCGATAATTTTCTGGGTATGCCAGAGATCGGCCAGAGTGTACCACCCTTCTCTCCTGGCTTTGAAGATATCGAAAACGACAAACATGTCCGGGGCCTTGAGGTAGACGATGACCCGGTCCCATTCATATCCCCAATCATCATCCCGGAGTCGCGTCCGGCTGCAATCGAAGTCTTCAAAAGTCAGGAAATCGACTTTCTGGGTCCGCACCCGGCGGTAGGAACCGGCGTTGCGAAGGAAGTCGAGGACCGCTTGTCCGGGGATTTCGTCGCGGATGCTGTACCGCGACTCGCCTCGTTTCTGGCCCATCCAGATCTTCTCCGGCCGGACGCAGAGCCGGTTATGGAAGTAGTCCTGCCGGTATGCGCCGTATGGTCCGGAAGGCATGTAGTCCCTGTAGCCGGCGTCGTGGAGAAGCACCGACCCGCCCGACATGAGAAGCACCAGACTGTTCTCATCGGCGTGACCGTGGGTCATCTTCTCTTCCTCGACCGGGATGGTATCGCGGAGATAGTCGCGGAAGTTCAGTCCCCCGTCTCCTTCGTCCCGGTAATTGAGGAGCAGGTAGGTGCTCCGGGGATCCCAGCCGTTGCGGAAGACAATCTTTTTTCCCTGGACATCCTCCATCACCTCCCCGGAGAGGGAGGACGGCGGAACAGGCTCGAGGCCGTCGGCGCCCCAGCGGCATGCGTCCAGAAGCATGTAGGCCAAGCCGATATTCCTGGGATTATTGAAGTCGATAAACTTCCGGCCGATCGTGGCCGCCGCCCATTTGAGCTGGGGGTCGCGGTATGCGGCCGCGGCGGCCTCGAAAAAGACAAGGTAGTGCGGCCAATTGGCCTCCCAATGGGCGTCGCCGAAATCGGGGACCATGCCCGCCGGGCTTAGGAGATGAAGATAGTATTGGCTGTAGTAGTACATTTCGGGCGTCTTGAAGAGTTCCGTCTGTTTGTCCAGAGCCTCGGAGTATCCCAGGAGCGAGTATAGCCAGACCCCGTTATAAATGGTCGCGTCCTCGATCTGCCAGTTCCCCCAGTTGTCATCGCCGAGCGCCCGGCGTTGCATCTCCCAGACGTCCGCCGCGGATGTTCGGGGAGCGCGCGGACCGCCCAGGCCAGGGATTCGGCCCGAAGGGCGGCCCGGTTCATCGGTCCCCACTCC
>JBAUIH010000056.1:0-2071 GCA_049682755.1 Candidatus Aminicenantales bacterium
AATCTCAGATGGACAAAGAAAAAAACGGCCGCATCTCGAACCTTTTCCTGACGAACCTGGAGTCAAAAAAGGAGGTCCAACTCACCCGCGGCACCGAGAACCATGGCCGGCCGGAATGGTCGCCCAACGGCGGCGGGTTCTACGCGCTCGCTCCGTTTTCTTCCGATCCGCGCTTTTTTACCGCCGCGATCACGCTCGCCTATTTCTATGACCTCGCCTCGGGCCAATCCGTAAAGGTCGACCTCGCCTGGGAGGACGGACTGGGTTACGGTTTCGAGGTGACGCCCGACGGCTTCATCGCCCTGCTCGCGGCCGGCGTCCGGTTCCAGCCCGCCCGCTACTTGAAGACCGGACTCTCCTGGAGAAAAGCGGACATCGAGGGCGAACACGTAAACAACCTGTTTGGACTGGCCGTTAGCCGAGACGCCAAGACCGTCGTTTATGAACACTCGACGGCCGTCACTCCCTCGCAGTGGTTCAAAGCGACGCTCGAAGGGAATCGGTTGAAACAGCCGGCCAAACTCACCGACCTCAACTCCGGCTTCAAGAACAAGCCGATCGCCAGGACCGAGGTCGTGCGCTGGAAGGGCGCCCTGGGCGAAGAGATTGAAGGCATCCTTTATTATCCCAAGGACTATGAGGCCGGGAAAAGGTATCCTCTGCTCACGGCACCCCACGGCGGCCCGGCTGGCGCGGACCTCGACTCTTGGGACGAGAGCTATGCCTACGCCCACCAGCTCCTCAGCCAGAAAGGGGCGTTCATCCTCAAGCCGAACTACCACGGGAGTTCCAACTACGGTCTCAAGTTCGTCGAATCCATCTGCTTCGGCCACTATTACGACTATCCGGTCGAGGACATAGAGAAGGGCGTAGACCACCTCATCGCCGGGGGCCTGGTGGACCCGGATAAGGTCGGGACCTTCGGCTGGTCGAACGGCGCAATCCTGTCGATCGCCGTGAGCATTGCCAATCCCGGACGGTACAAGGTCGTGGCCGCCGGAGCCGGCGATGTCGAGTGGATCAGCGATTGGGCCAACGTGGAGTTCGGCCACTCTTTTGACACTTATTACTTCGGCAAGTCGCCGCTCGAGGACCCGGAGCTGTACATCAGGATGTCGCCTCTTTTCCAGATGGACAAGGTCAAGGCGCCGACGATCATCTTTTTCGGCGCCGAGGACCGGAACGTCCCCACGAGCCAGGGCTGGACCCACTACCGGGCGCTCTACCATCTGGACAAGGTGCCGGTGAAGTTCCTCCTTTTCCCGGGTGAGCCGCACGGCCTCCGGGAGTACAGCCACCAACTGAGAAAGATCGAAGAGGAGATGGCCTGGTTTGACCGCTGGTTCTTCAAAACCCCGGCGGCCGAGAACGAAGCCTTCAAGAAGGATTCACCGCTTGCCCGGGAGCTCCGGCGGAAGGAGATCGCCCGGATCGGCTCCAGGTTCGGCGTCGAGGCGAAGACGGGAGGGCCTCTCACCCCCGAGGCCGTGAAACGGGGCGAGCTTGAGATCGGCCGCTTCGAAGTGACCTGGGCCCAGTACGCGGCGTTCGACCCGGGATATGCCGTCGCGCCGGGGACAGAGAACTTCCCGGCGAACATTATTCCGTTCGAAAAAGCGAAGGAATACGCCTCCTGGCTCTCCAGGACGATGGGACAAACCTGGCGGCTTCCAGACGAGGACGAAGTCGCCCCGCTCTACCAAGGCCTGAGCGGCGAAAACACCTTAGATCATTGGGCCGGGTATACCCTGAACCCGGACGATGCGCGGAGGCTTGCGGATAAAATCGACGAGCTCGGCACGGGCGCGCCGCTCCTCAAGGAAGCGGGTACCTTTCCCGGAGCAGGAAAAGACGACGAGCCGCTCGTCTACGACCTCGGCGGCAACGTGGCCGAATGGGTCATCGGCAAGGACGGGAAGGGGAAGAAGATGGGCGGAAGCGCCGACCGGCCGGCCGACCACCGTTCACAATCCGCTTCTGCGGCCATGGAATACACCGGCTTCCGCGTCGTCCGCGGCCAAGCCGCGGCGAAAAAGTAGCGGCGCGTCCTACGAATGGCCCGGCTTAAGAA
>JBAUIH010000057.1:0-1867 GCA_049682755.1 Candidatus Aminicenantales bacterium
CCTCGCCGAAGCTCGCTTGAAGGCGTCCATCAGGATCAGCAGCTCCATCAGGTTGTCGTTCACCGGGGGGCAGGTCGGCTGGACGACGAAGACGTCCACGCCGCGGACGTTCTCGCGGATCTCCACGTTGATCTCGCCGTCGCTGAACCGTTTCACCTCGGCGGCTCCCATGGGGATGCAGAGGAACGCGCAGATTTCCTTCGCCAGCTCGATGTGGGCGGTACCCGAAAACAACTTGAGCCTGGTCACACCTCTTCCCCTGTTGGGAGTATCCGCAACCGAAAGAAAAGTATACTATAACGATCGTCCGTTGCTTGGCAAGGGGAATCCTGGCATTTGTGGAGAGCAGATAATCTGTCCGGTCTTGTAGCACGTGAACTGTCCGGTTCTGATGTTCACTTCCAGGGGAGGTGGACATGGGACGGACGGAACTGCTGCAGGAGGTCAGGCAGATGCGATTCGAGGAGGCCTACGGGGGGTGGAAGCGAGGCAGGCTCACGCAGGAGGAGGCGGCCAGGATTCTGGGGGTTTGCGACCGGACGTTTCGCCGGTACACCCAACGGTTCGACGACGGGGGAATGGAGGCGCTGCTGGACAAACGGATCTCCCAGGCGTCCCACCGCCTTGCGCCGGTGGACGAGGTGATGGCGCTGGCCGAGCGGTACCGGAAGCGCTACCGGGGGTGGAATGCGCGGCATTTTCACTCCCACTATCGGCGGGAAGGCGGCGCCCGCAGCTACACCTGGGTCAAGACGCGCCTCCAGGAGGCGGGGTTGGTCAAGAAGGCACCCCGCCGAGGGGTTCACCGCAAGCGGCGGGAGCGGGCTCCCCTGCCCGGCATGATGATCCATCAGGACGGAAGCACCCACGAGTGGGTGCCGGGGCAGAAGTGGGATCTCATCGTCACCATGGACGACGCCACCAACGAGCATTACTCGATGTTCTTCGTTCCCGAGGAAGGCACGCAGAGCAGCTTCCGGGGAGTGGGCGAGGTCTTCCGGAAGCGGGGAATCTTCTGCTCCCTCTACACCGACCGGGGCAGCCATTACTGGCACACGCCCGAAGAGGGCGGCAAGGTGGACAAGGAGAACCCGACCCAGTTCGGACGCGCCATGAAGCAGCTGGGCATCGAGATGATTCCCGCCTACTCCCCGGAAGCCCGGGGGCGCTCGGAGCGGATGTTCGGCACGCATCAGGAGCGGCTGACCAAGGAACTGGCGCTCTACGAGATCACCGACATGGCAGCGGCCAACCGGTACCTCGAGGAGGTCTACCTTCCCGCGTTCAACGAGGAGTTCGCGCAACCGCCCCTGGAAGAGGGATCGGCCTTCGTGCCGATGATCGGAGGCAACCCGAAGGAGATCCTCTGCGAGCAGTACGACCGGCAGGTCGGCAACGACAACTGCGTGTCCTTCCAGGGGAAAAAGCTCCAGATCCCGGCCGACAAGCACCGCTGCCATTACATCAAGGCCAACGTCCGCGTCCACCTGTACGAAGACGATTCCACGGCCGTATTCCACGGACCGCGGAGGCTGGCCGACTATGACAGGGACGGGAAACAGGTGCGGGAGCAAAAAGCCAAGGCCAGTGCGTAACATCCGCTGCGCACCGGCCGGGCCGCGGAAGCCGAACACCGACTTCCAACGGCCAATTCAAAAAGCGGACAATCTATTTGCTACAAAACCGGACAAATCTACTTGCTCTTAACACGGTTTTCGACGCGGGACGACGGAAGGCGCTACGCCTCCGGCAGCCCGTGCACTCGGTTATCGGCTGCGCCGCCTCGGAGGGGGACTCCGTTCGTGGCTCGCCGTTCGATGAACCCACACGGCTGCGCTTTACCTCACTGCGCCCCCCTCCTGCGGCG
>JBAUIH010000058.1:0-7777 GCA_049682755.1 Candidatus Aminicenantales bacterium
ACCCGGTTCTGGCCGCTCAGCCGGAAGAGCCGCCCCAAGCAATTCCTGCCCATCGCCGGCCGGAAGACGATGATCGAAGAGACGGTGGCGAGGCTCCGGCCCTTCCTGTCCCTCGAGGCGATCTCCACCATCTCCGACAAAACCCAGGCAGCGGCGATACGGAAGCTGGTCCCCAGATTAAAGCAGGGCAACGTCCTGATCGAGCCGGCATCAAGGAACACGGCCGCCTCGCTCATCCTGGCCACGGCCCATGTTTATCTCCGCGATCCCGGGACGGTTGTCTTTGCGCTTCCCGCCGACCACCTGATCACCCGGCCCGGCCGGTTTATCGGGAAGCTTCGGGCGGCGGCCGCGGCGGCGGCCGAAAGGGATATCATCGTGACCTTCGGCATCCCGCCCTCCTTCCCATCCACCGGCTTCGGTTATATCCATTATTCCGGTCGGAGCCGGGAAAAAATCGCTGGCGAGTTTTTTTATCCCGTCCTCAAATTCAAGGAGAAACCGAAACTGGCCCAGGCAAAAAGGTTCCTGGCGCAGGGAAACCATTCCTGGAACTCCGGGATGTTCATCTGGCGGGCGGATGTTTTCGCCCGGAAACTCGAGGAGTTCGCGCCTGATTTCTTCCCTTATTGGAGCAGAATTCTGAGGGCGCTGGAGAAAAAAGACCACGCCGGTATTGCGGCCGTCTTCCGGGAGATCCCCCCGACCTCCATCGATTATGCCCTGATGGAGAAGGCCGGAGGAATCCTGATGATCAAAGGGGATTTCGGCTGGTCCGATGTCGGCTCCTGGGCGTCGCTGGCGGATATCTGGCCGCGGGACGAAGCTGGGAACGCTCTTCGCGGCGAGAGCCAGTTCATCGATTCCCGGGACTGCCTGGTATACAGCCCGCGGCGGCTGACCGCCGTCGTCGGGCTCGAGGACGTGATCGTCGTCGACACCGAGGATGCGCTCCTCGTCTGCAGCAAGAAGGCCGACCAGCGCGTCAAGGACGTCATCGATAATCTGAGGAAAAAGGGCAAGGAAAGAATCCTTTAAGATCGTCATATCCTGATCCATGGACATCGTCATCGGTTTGACCGGTTTGTTTATCGCGGCGGTCGCCGCGGGGGCCCTGAATGCGGTGGCCGGCGGAGGAAGCCTGATCTCGTTTCCCGCCCTGGTCGCCTTCGGTCAGCCCCCCATTCTGGCAAACGCCACCAACACGGCGGCGCTCTGGCCCGGAACGCTGAGCAGTGCGGTCGCTTACAGCCGGGACACCAAAATCTACCGCGATCTTCTGGTGACCCTGCTCATCCCCAGCCTGATCGGCGGCTTTCTGGGGGCGCTGGCCCTGGTGAGCACCCCGCCGGAGCTCTTCAACGCGATCGTGCCGTTCCTCGTTCTCTTGGCCACGCTTCTCTTCGCCTTTCGAGAGCCGTTCACCCGGTGGCTGCGGCTCGGAAACAACGAGGAGAAGGTTGGCACTCTGGGGCGTGTCTGGGGTTTTCTTTTCCAGCTCTTCGTCGCGACCTACGGCGGTTATTTCGGGGCGGGCATGGGAATCCTGATGCTCGGCTCGCTCAGCGTCATGGGGCTCCGGGACATCCACCGGATGAACGGGCTGAAGACCATCCTGGTCACGCTGGTCAACGTGATCGCCTTCATTTATTTCGCCGTCAACGGCCTTGTGGTCTGGAAACTGGCGCCGGTGATGGCCGCCGGCGCGGTGATCGGGGGGTACGCCGGAGCACGGGCGGCCAAACGCGTGGACCCGCACTATATCCGCATTTTCGTCATCGCAATCGGGCTGTTCGTCTCGGCCTGGTTGTTTGTGCGCAAGTGATCAGCTTTTTTCATGCTCTTATTCTACCTCCTTTTTGCGCCTTGGGCTCTGACCTTTTTCACAAGAGCAAAAAAACTTCTCATAAAAGAATATCACAGTTGCTTTGCTGATGTTTCCTTTCGTCTTTTTTCCGCTTGAGATGAGGGGCGGTTGACAAGTCCGACATGAGAAGAGAACGAGAGTGAGTTCGTCCTGGTTCTGGAGAGAAGATTCAAGAACGATTGACAAATGATACCAAATGTGGTACCAATAAAATACTTTGAAAAAACATGTCAGTAAAGTTGAATCCCAGGTGCCTGAAGCTCCTTGAAAAAGCGATAGACAACCCGTGCGGCCTCAGGTTTTTCCAGCTTCGACTCCTCTGCGAGTGCATTGGTATGACCCTGGAGCGGACATGTGGCTCGCATTTCATATATAGAAGCAATGATCCGTTTTATATTCTGTCGATTCAGAAAATGAAGGATGGGAAAGCGAAGCCGTATCAGGTGAGACAGTTGGTCGATTTTATAGAGGAGAATGATCTGGCGGAAGGGGAAAAGGAGGATTGATAATGGACAAGTATCCTGTCTCGATCAAATGGAGCGATGAAGACCTTGGATTTATCGCCACGGTTCCGGGAGCGTCCGGCCTCAGCGCTTTTGGAGAATCCATGGACGAGGCGCTCTCTGAACTGAAAACGGCGGCGGCGGCGTATTTCAGATCCTTGAAAAAAGCGGGCCGGCCGATGCCGATCTTTGACAAGATCACCCCATTCAGCGGACAGCTTCGCCTGCGGATGCCGAAGAGCATGCACCGGGAGCTTTCTCAGGCGGCGAAAAACGAAGGTGTTTCCCTCAATACGTATCTCGTATCGCTTTTGGCAACAGGACATGCCGGGAGGAACCTGTTTCATAAGCCAAAAAGCCTCGGCCGAGCCCAGGCCGTGGCCGATAAATGCCTGAAGTCTTATTGAAAATTGGGCATGAGGTTGACGCCGGGGCGTGGCCCGGATATAGATTATGGAGAAACCAATCGAGGGCGGAGAATTGACCAGGAGGGAAAATGAGAAGCTCTTTTAGAAATATTATGCTTGCGGCGGCGATCGCGGCTGTGCTCTCTTCCTCCGCTGTGGCGGGAAGTACCGGTCTCCGGAATGATGTCCGGACGGACGATCAAGGTCCGGCCGCGCTTCGGGTCGACGAGAAATCCGCCTCTCACTTCGCCGGGCTCGCCCTCAAGTGCGTCAAAAAAGAATACCCGAACAAGCCGGAGCACGTCATGAACGACGCATCGGAGGTCCAAAGCCCGGCCGCGCTCCACCCCGCATTCTTCGGCTGTTTTGACTGGCACTCCTCTGTCCACGGCCACTGGATGCTCGTCCGGCTGCTGAAAATGTTCCCCAACCTGCCCGAAGCGAAGGAGATCCGGAGTTCACTGGGGGAAAACCTCTCCGCCGGGAATATCGAAACCGAGGTCAAATACCTTCAGCAGCCGAGCCGGAAATCCTTTGAGCGGACCTACGGCTGGGCCTGGCTGCTCAAGCTCGCCGAGGAATTGCATGGCTGGGAGGATCCGGACGGCCAGATATGGTCGGAGAGCCTCCAGCCGCTGGCCGACGCCGTTGTCGATCTCTTCCTGGAATTCTTGCCGAAGCAGACATACCCGATCCGTCGCGGCGTCCATCCCAATACGGCTTTTGGGATCGCCTTTGCGCTGGATTATGCCAGGACGGTCAAGCAAAAGGAACTTGAGACATTGCTCATTGAGCGCTGCCGCGCCTATTTTTCGGAGGATTCTGACTGTCCCGCGGCCTGGGAACCCGACGGCGACGACTTTTTTTCACCCTGTCTGATCGAGGCCGACCTGATGCGCCGGGTGCTTTCTCCCGCCAAATTCTCCTCCTGGTTCCACCAATTCCTCCCCAGGCTCGGGGATGGAGAGCCCAAATCTCTGCTGGAGCCCGCCGATGTTTCAGACCGGACCGACCCGAAGATCGTTCATCTGGACGGGCTCAACCTGAGCCGCGCCTGGTGCATGAGCGGTATCGCCCGCTCGCTCCCCGAAGACGATCCATACCGGAGAATACTGACTGAGTCGGCCGTCCTTCATGCCAGGACGACGCTTCCCCACATCGCGAGCGGGAGCTACGAGGGAGAGCACTGGCTGGCCTCTTTCGCGGTATATGTGCTTTCCCTGAACCCTGAATGATCCTTCATCTAGCCAACGCTCTGATTCGGGATTGAAAAGAGCGCCCGAAGCATCCAGTCGTTTTCGAGTATCCATCCTCCTTGACGGGGGAGGGCTTGGGAGAGGGTGAAAGAAATGGTTCCGTCCGGCTACGCTTTCTTACCTCCAACGGTGATTTCCGCCACCCGGAACGACGGGCTGTTCAGACCGCCGCGCATATCCCGGTCGTTGGCGACCTTGTCGATTCTCTTGAGGATCTCGAGTGTCGTCCCGCCCAGGGTTACGCCGTCCACGGGGAAGGCCTTGGCGCCGTCCTTGATCCAGAACCCGCTGCAGCCGACCGAAAATGCGCCCGTCGTTTCGTCGGTCCCCATTCCCCTCATTCCGGTGACGATCAGGCCTTCCTTTATGCCTTTGAATAGCTCGGCCGGGTCGTCCTGGCCGTTCTCGACCATGACACACAGGAATCCCGCCGACGGTCCGCTCTTGTACCCGTACCTTCTGGCCATCGTGTGGACTTTGACCCCGGCTTTCCGGGCGGTCTGCGAATCATAGTAGAACATCTTGAGCACGCCCTTGTCCACGATCGTGCACTTCCTGGTGACATTCCCCTCGCCGTCGAAGGGTGTGGAAGCGATGAAGCGGGGGGGCGTCGGGTCGTCGAAGATCGTGATGAGGGGGGAGGCGATCTCTTTATTCAGCATCTCGGTCATAAAGGTCGTCTTCCGGAAGACCGAGTCTCCGTCGAGAGCGAACAGGATCCCCATCCAGAAGGCCGACGTGGCGTAGCGGTCAAAGATTACCGGTACTTTCGCGGTTTCGACCGGTTTGGCTCCCAGCATCGCCACCGCCCTCTCCGCCGCCTTCTTGGCTACTTCTTCGACGGGGGAGAGCTCCTTGTAGAATCGCTTGTTGCTCGACCAGCCTCCGCCCTGCATGTTGTCGCCTTCGCCGGCGACGATATAGGTGCCAAATCCGCAACTCGTCTCCTTCAGGACGTAAGAAATCCCCTTGGAGTTGAACAGCCCGGCTTCCCGCTCGGTGTTGGAAAAAGAGCCGCCCTCGGTGTTGGTGATGCGCTTGTCCTGGGCCATGGCAATCTTCTCGACTTCCCGCGCGATGGAGATCTTCTTCTCGTCCGGGACGGCCGCGATCTCCGGGTCGTAGAGGTCGAGGTCGCGGAGAGGCTGGGCCCCGAAGTCGGGGAGGCCCTGCCATGGTTTGCCTTCGGTGATCCCGGCCAGTTCGACGGTCTTCTTGACCGTCTCCTCCAGCGATTCCGGGGACAGGTCCGAGGTGTAGGAGAAGCCCAGCTGCTTGTTGATGAAAACCCTCAGGCCGAGCCCCTTGGAGAGCGACTTCTGGAGGGTTTCGACCTCGCCCTTGCGCACGGTGACGTTGAACTCCTTGGTGTTCCCAATAACCGCTTCGGCCTCTTCGGCCCCGGCTTTGATCGCTTTCTTGACGACGTCTTCCCCGATTTTTCTGAAATCCATGGTCTTCCTCCCTTACGCCTTCTTCCCGCCCACGGTGATCTTGTCGACCTTGAGCGTCGGATTGCCGAACCCGACCGGCTTGGACTGGCCGTCCTTGCCGCAGCTCCCGCCGCCGATGACCAGGAGGTCGTTTCCGACCATCGAGATATTCTTCAGCACTTCCTGGCCGCTCCCCATGAGCATGATCCCCTTGAGCGGCTTGGTCACCTGGCCGCCCTCGATCATGTAGCCCTCGGTGACCGAGAAGACGAACCGTCCCGTGGTCGGCGAGACGTTGCCGCCGCCGATCTTGGCGACGTACAGGCCCTTGTCCACGGACTTGATGATGTCCTCGGGCGCCGACTCCCCGGCGTGCATGTAGGTATTGGTCATCCGCGGGATGGGGTAGTACTGGTAGGACTGGCGGCGGCCGTTGCCCGTCTGGCTCATCTTCATCAGCTTGGCGTTGAGCTTGTCCTGGATGAACGCGGCGCAGATCCCTTTGTCGATGAGGATGGTGTTCTTGCCGAAGCAGCCCTCGTCATCGACGTTGACCGAGCCCCAGGCGCCCCTGTAAGTCCCATCGTCGGCCAGGGTGACGACCGCGGTGGCGATGGGCTGGCCCTGCTTGTCCCAGAAGCACGAGGTCTTCTTCCGGATGCCGTCGCCCTCCAGGCTGTGGCCTATGGCCTCATGGAAGAAGATCCCGCCGTATCCGGCGGCGATGACGATCGGGAACTCTCCGGCCGGCGCGTCCTCCGCGGGGAGGAGCTTGATGGCCATCTCGGCCGACTTCCGGCCGAACTCCTCGGCTAGGGCCAGGTCGTAATGCTCGAAACCGTACGATCCCGCCTTGGACTCGTAGCCCATACTCCGTTGGGTCCCCTCCAGGCCGGCGCAGCTCACGCCGAACCGGGAGAGGGTTTGGGTGTCCTCGGCGTACAGCCCCTCGGAGTTGGCGATCATGATCTTCTTGTTGATATCGTAAAAACTCACGCCCACCTGGGTGATCCGCTTGTCGTGGGCGCGGGCGACCGCGTTGGCCTTGATGAGGAGCGCGGCCTTCTCCTTAGAGGCGATGGTGTCGGGGGAGACCTTGACCAGGTAATAGGAAGGAGGGGAGAGGGTCGTGAATTTCGCCGGCTTCTGCTCAGCGGCGCCCGAGACGATCAGGGCCGCCGTTTCGGCCGCCTCCTTGAGCCGGGCGAAATCCAGGTCGTCGGAGAAAGCGTAGCCTGTCTTTTCCCCCTCGATGACGCGGAACCCGGCGCCCATGTCCAGTCCGCGCGTCGCGGCGGAGATCTTGTCCTCGTCCAGGGAGATGCTGTTGGTGACCGTGCGCTCGTAGTAGACCTCGGCGAACTCGCCGCCCCGGCTGAGGCAGGCTTCGAAAAGTTTGCTGAGCGTGTCCTTGTCGAGCGCGGATGGAGCCGCCGTCTCCGCGGCCCGGATTATCTCCGTTTCTTTCCCGGCGAAGTGCTTCCAGACGGGATAGGAGACGACGAGCGCCCCCGCCTGCATCCCTTTTTTCAGGAAGCCCCGCCTGTCCATCGGGCGTTGAGGTTTGAAAATATCCATACGTCCTCCTTCATTCTTGAAATGGGCAGGATAGTAATTGAAAAGCTGAAGAAACACATACTGATAATATCATTATATAATACTCCAAAAGCCCGGATAAAGTTCAAAATGAGTGCTGGGGGCTTCTCCGGAGAAGAAAGGGATGGGAACGGCCCTGAATAACGGAAACGCCAGCCGTAATTCCAAGGCCCCGATTCTCCTGGTCTTTCGCGAATAGTTGACTGGGCGACGGACCGGGACTAGAATAAGATGGACTTGCAAGGGGAATGAAAAAGCCGCTCTTAGGCATTCTGGCCTTCTTTTTTGTGCTGTCGCGTCCTTACCTTGGGCTTGATGGTTTTTTGCCGGGAGATCAACAGGAACAAACCCAGCTCCGTCACGAAGTCGCGGTCACGCTTAAGCTCGTCCAAGTCTATGTGACCGATAAGAAGGGGAACCCGGTTCTCGACCTCAGCAAGGACGATTTCATTGTTTATGATGAGGGGCAGAAGCAGGCGCTGACGGAATTCGAACGGCATGTGCTGAGGCTTCCCGGCGGAAAAGAGGAGACTCCTCCGGAGGTCGTGGAGACCCCGGCCCCGCCCGCCCGGGATCTCATGCCGCGGAAATTCTTTCTCTTTCTGGACTTTGCCTTCAACAACGCCAAGGGCATAGACAAAACGAAAGAGGCGGCGCTTCATTTCATCGACACGCAGCTTCAGCCGACAGACGAGGTGGGATTGCTCTCCTACTC
>JBAUIH010000059.1:0-11374 GCA_049682755.1 Candidatus Aminicenantales bacterium
ACAAGATAATAATGAATGTCAAGCGAAATTTACGAATGCGAATTTGCTCAGGCAGAATCGGACGCGACTTTTAGAATCTCTTCAGAGGAAATCTCCGTTACCTAAAATCTAAGTTGCGGAATCGCTGGGTCACGGGTTCAATAGGCGCATTCGCGGGCGGCCTCGGCATAGACGCGGATATTCTCCGGAGGCGTCTCGAAGAAGTGATCACAGCAGGAAAGGATATAACCGCCCTCGTATCCGACCGTCTCGAAGAGCTTGAAGACCATCGCCCGGATCTCGTCCCTTGTCCCCAATGTCAGGACGTTGAACTGGTCCATCCCGCCGATGAGAGCCAGGCGCCGTCCGATCTTCTCTTTGAACTCCCATGGCTCCTGGTTGCCGCCGATCGATGTCGGCGCGAGCGTCTCCGAGGCGTCGCAGCCGTTGGCCACGATGGCCTCCTCGATCCCCCTGGTGCCGCCGCAGGTGTGATAGACGACGGTGAACCCGAGCGCATGCAGGGCATCGTGCATTTTCCGGTCGTAGGGAAGGCAGAATTCCTCGTGGATGGCGGGCGAGATGAGCGTTGATGAGCCCGCCCCTCCTCCCGTCTCGATGAGGTCGAACTTTCCGCCTTTCATGGTCTCGATAAACCGCAGCTTCTTTCCCAGCAGGATGCGGAGGAGCTCGTGGACCCAGTCCGGTTTGTCGAAACAGCGCAGGATCAAATCCTGGGTATCGATGAGGCAGGCGGCGTGCTGCCAGCAGCCGGCCTGGTCTCCCCAGACGAACCCACGCAGGATCCCCCTGTCCCCGATTCCGTCATAGGCCCTGTTTACGGCCGCCGGGTCGAGGCGAGGCACCGGCATGTATTTCTCGATCAGACGGATGTCCTCGTCGCGCTTGATCAGGTATTCGGTGATCCAGGTCGTCATCCGGTTCCCGGCCGTTTTGTAGGTCAGCGTCCCTGCCGGTGTCCGGATGGTGTGATGGCAGACCCGGTTATCCGGGTCAGCGCTTATGATCTCGACTTCGTCCCGCCAATCGAGGCTCGAGACCTTGGTGAAGTCGGCATCGGTCACCCAGAACTGGCCGACGTTCTGGAAAGACTGAACGGCGGCGTCGAGCCCGAACAGCTCGAAGGCCTCGAGATCGCTGATCCCCCCGAGATAGGTCTCCAGGTGATAGGGCTGCCATTGATGGACCGTGACCGGAAGGCGCTCCGGCTTCTCCCTCCTCAGGGCGCAGAGCATCCGTTCCTTGGAAGTCACGCCCAGGATTATAAGGAGACCGTGAGGCCGGGTCAACACGGCGCGAACCCAGAAATGTTTGACTCCTATCCTTCCACCGGTATATAAATCCCGCAGAGAAATATGGTCACGGGAAAAATGGTGAAAACCATCTTCGTCTTGATGATTCTGCTGCTCCTGTCCTCTCGGTTCTCCGGCCGGCCGTCAACGCCTCCGGAAAAAGTCGAACCTTCTCCCCCGGTCTATGATTTTAAAATCGAGACGGGCTGGATCACCGTCCGGGACGGGACGCGCCTCGCGGTTACGTTTTATAAGCCCATCCCCAAGTCTGCGAACGAGACCTTCCCCGTCCTTTTCGAATTTCTCCCCTACCGCAAAGACGACGGCGGCTATATCGGGACCTATTCGCTCTACGCCTATTTCGTCCGCCGCGGCTACATCCTGGTCCGTGCCGATATCCGCGGCACCGGCTCTTCTGAAGGCGTATTCCCGATTCGCGAATATTCCGAGCAGGAACTCGACGACGCGGTAGACATCATCGCCCATTTATCCGCCGTGCCGGGATCGAACGGGCGCGTCGGCATGTGGGGGATCTCCTGGGGCGGATTCAACGCCATCCAGGTAGCGATGCGCCGACCGCCGCCGCTCCGGGCCATCCTGGCGGCCATGGCTACCGATGACCTCTACCACGATGACATCCATTACATCGACGGCGTTTTTCATGTGGACGAGTGGGCCTTCTGGTTCGACCATTCCAAGGCCATCCCGCAGTCACCGCTCCACTCCCTCGACGAGGCCTATTTCCGCGACCGCTTCGAGTCCACCCCCGGGCTCCTCACCTATCTCAAACAGCAGCGGGACGGCGATTTCTGGAGGAAAAATTCCCTGCGCTGGCAGTACGAGAAGATCCAAGTACCCTGCTATCTCATCGGCGGCTTGCTCGACGGCTACCGGGACAGCATCCCCCGGATGCTCGAGAACATGAGCGTCCCCATCAAGGCCGAGATCGGTCCTTACAACCACTCCTGGCCCGACGACGGGGTTCCCGGCCCGAATTACGAATGGCGCCGCGAGGCGGTCCGCTGGTGGGATCACTGGCTTAAGGACCGGGACACCGGCGTCCTCGAAGATCCCCGTCTGACCCTTTTTCTTCGGGACGCCCACCCGCCGGGCCGCGATCTCCAAACCGCCCCGGGATCCTGGATCTCGACGGAATGGCCGGTCCCCGGGACCGAGTGGAAAAAATTCTACCCCGCGGAGGATCACCGGCTTCTCGAAACTCCCGGAAAGCCGGGTGAGGCGTCCTTGGCCTATATGCCGGGCTACGGGATCAACAGCGGGCTCTGGTGGGGAGAGCCGACGGACGACATGCGGCCCGACGACGCCGGGAGCCTCGTTTTCGACAGCCCCATCTTGGAGAATGGTTTTGCCATCGCCGGTCTTCCGCGTGTCCAACTGCGCGTCTCAGCGGACGCTCCCCTCGCCCACTGGGCCGCCCGCCTCGAGGACGTTTTCTCCGACGGCCGGATCTCGCTCGTCGCCGGCGGCCTCATCAACGGCGCCCAACGCCAATCCCGCCTCCACCCTGAATACCTCGAGCCGGGAAAAAGCTATGACCTCGAGTTCGAGCTGCACTTTACGACCTGGACCTTCCGCCCGGGACACCGCGTCCGGCTCGCCATCACGAACTCGCTCTTCCCGATGACCTGGCCGACGCCTCATCCGATGACGACCCGCCTCGCGACAGGCATCAAACAAACGAACATCGCGCTTCCCGTGATTCCTCCGGATCCTTATGAGAAGCCCGATCTCCGGACGCCGGGGCCCCGCGAATCGGTCCCGGACGCCCGGGATTTCGGCAGTGACGTCTGGCCTCAGGGCAATTACGAATACAAGCGCGACCTCGCTCGCGGGACGGTCGCTGTCGAATGGCGGGGAAAGGGAAGATACGAGGTCAAAGGCGTCCGCTACCATTTCACCGAACTCAACCTCTACGAGATGAACGAGCGGGACCCCTCGCGGTCCCGATTTCTGGGCGAGGCGAGCGACATCATCGAGCTCCCCGGCCGGAAGATCTTCCTGCTGACGAACGGAGAGATCCTTTCCGACGAGAAGAATTTCCACCTTACGTTCACCCGCCGGATCTACGAGAACGAAAAACTCATCCGGACCCGTGAGTGGAAAGAGACGATCCCCAGGGATTTTCAATAAGGAGATGACTATGTCCAGAATCCTGACGATGAAACTCCGGCTTTGGCTCCTGATTGCGCTTCTCTGCGGCCTTGGCCTGTCTTTTTCTTCGCCGGCCCGGGAGGACAAGGCCCGCAACGTCCCCGAAAGGATGAAAGCCGGATTCCTAAGCATCTGCCCCGCCGATTCAACCACCTACGTCGCCTTTCTGGCCGCAGACGAACTTGAAGGCCGGGACACTCCCAGCAAGGGCCAGGCGATCGCCCGCCGCTACATCCAGAGCCTTTATCAAAACTGGGGAATCGTTCCTCTTGGTGACGGCGCCGGCCCGAAGCGTTCCTTTGAACAGCGTGTCCCCATGATCATCAAGACCTATGGCGATGGAACGGCGCTCGAGCTGATGACCCCAACCACGACCCAGAAATTTGTCGCCGACCGCGACTTCAGCTTCGTGATGGGGGTGGATTTCTCCGGGACGATCGAGGCGCCGGTGGTCTTCGCCGGCCATGGCGTCTCCGCGCTCGACCTCGGATACGACGATTTCGCCGCCCTCGATGTCCGGAACAAGATCGTGCTCGTGGCCGCGGGAAAACCCGGGGGCCGCCGTCCCGACTCTCCGTTCAGCAACCCGAAGCATTGGGCCCGGTTCGAGGGCCGGCGAACTCCGGCGGAGAACTGCGCCCGGCTGCTGGCCGGGAAGGGAGCGGCCGCCCTCCTCGTCGCCGACGACTCCATGGACAGGTACGTAAGCCCTCACGGCTACAAGCGGGATGCCCGCATCATGTCGTCCGGCAACCGCATTTTCTCTCCGCCGCTCTCCGTGGCCGACCCGATGGTGCCGACTTTCTGGGTTTCCAACCGGATCGCCGGGGCCATCTTCCAAAAAATCTCAAAAAATTATACCGAGACCGTTCAGAGGATCGATACCGAACTCCGGCCCTACTCCTTCAACCTGCCGGGGCTGGAGCTCCGGATCAAGGTGGATATGGAGCAGAAGATCTCGGCCTGCGGCAACGTGCTCGGGATGATCGAAGGCTCCGACCCGGAGCTCCGCAAGGAATACGTCGTCATCGGGGCTCACCTCGACCACATCGGGATGAACAAGGACGGCTACGTGTTCAACGGCGCCGACGACAACGCCTCAGGCTCGGCGGGTGTTTTGCAGAGCGCCAGGGCTCTGACGTTCAACCCGGAAAAGCCGAGGCGGTCCGTCGTCTTCGCCCATTGGACGGGCGAGGAGAAGGGGCTCATTGGAAGCCGCTATTTCCTCGAGTTCCCGACCATACCCATTAAGGATATCGCCGCCTACATCAACCTGGACATGATCAGCCACGACTGCCCGCTCCAGGAGGTCCTGGAGGAAGCGAAGATGTTCTACCTCGGCGAAAAGGAGACCGCCAAAATCCAGGACGCACCCGAAAGACTGCTCAGGGCATATGTATCCTTGCCCTCACCCGATTTCGCCTCGCTGATCGTCAAGACAAACAAAGACCATATCGGTCTGGAGGTCGTGCCCCTTCTCTCTTTCCCCATGCTCGGGAACAGCGACCATTACTTCTTCGCCTTCAAGAAAATCCCGTCTGTATTCTTCTTCACCGGCGGCAACGAGCACGCCCACACACCGCTGGACACGGTCGAGAGGATGAACGCCGGCAAAATGGCCGCGGTCGTGAAACTGGCCTACCTCCTGGCTTTCCAGACGGCCGACGAGCCCCAGCGATTCCGCTGGCAATAACCAAGATGGGGACGTCCTCCGAGGGGACACCCTTTCAGTTTCGATAACGCAGGAGGCATCCTCCAGAAAGGAGCAGGGTTATGCGTCTCCGGGTTTTGTTGCCGGTCTTGATCATCTTCCTGTCCGGGCCTACGGTCCGGAGCCCTCGTCAGGAATCACTTGATTACCTGGACGAATTCATCCTTAAGACGCCCGGGCAGTTCGCCGGCTACACGAATTTCTGGCACAGCCTTTTC
This sequence comes from Candidatus Aminicenantales bacterium, assembly GCA_049682755.1. Taxonomy (GTDB): domain Bacteria; phylum Acidobacteriota; class Aminicenantia; order Aminicenantales; family UBA8522; genus UBA8522. The sequence goes on from JBAUIH010000059.1 coordinate 5,394, forward strand.
TGGGAATGGCAGCAATACGGCAATCTCTTCCAGTTGAGCGTTCCCGACGGGACCAGGACAATTGCCCAGAGCAAGCTCGACACCGCCGAAGAACTCGGGATTCCCGGCTTGCTCATGCAGGAAGGGTTCATGGCGGTGCTCTTAAGCTCTTCGCCGCAGGAACTCCAGGACCCTGCGCCCGAAGAGGTCGAGAAAACACTCCCGGGAACAGATCTCCTTGTTTATGGGAGTCCAGGTTCAGAGCTCGGAGAACGGCTCGGCCATAAGTTCCCGGGAGAACGGGACTGGAGGGCGGCACTCAAGAGCCATCTGCTCAACGCGGCCGGCTTCCGGGATGTCCGGGCTTTCTGTCTGGAAAAGGACGAGCGAAAACTCTTTGTCGTCCTGGCCGATGCGGCGGAAGACAGAGACCGTTTCCGAAAGCTGCTCGAGGGAGTGCGCAACGTGCTGGCCAAATTCGACCTCCACCGCGGCTGGTTCGGGACGGGGACTCTCCTCCACAGCGTAACCTGCCATCCGGGGCACCCTCTGGAAGTCATCGCGGCAGGCCTGAACCAAGGGAACGACTGGTTCACCTTTAGCGGGTACATGGACTATCTCCTCCAAACGCAGCTTCCTGAATGGCTGGGCAAGGTCGGCCTGGATGTTGTCACCGACGTGGGAACAGGGAAGGCGACGCACAGCTTTGGCTCGGTCGCCTACGGATGCAAAAACTGGGACGGCCTCAAGACCCAGGATATGCCCACTGAGGAGGAATGGATCAGATTCGTCAAAGACCACGACGGGCATATCTTCCGGCCCGTTTACAGCCCTGACTGCGATCCGTATGAATATGAAGGGTATATCGCCATCGAGGGCAACAAAAAACAGATCGACACCGAAGACCGGCCTTTCATCCTCCAGACGGGCTACATCCGCGAAGAGGCCCCATCAGCGATGGTCCTCTTTTCTCCTAAGGGCGCGGAATGGAACCGCGAGGCGATGTGGGACGCCATCCTGGGAAGAAGAGAAGTTGGCATCCTGCCGCAGGGAAAGATGCTGGGACCGGAAGCCTTCCGGAATTCTCTCCAGATGTTGCTTCTCGACCGGGTGTGGCTCGAGGACTATTTCGGCGATACGGTCCAGCTTCGGGCCTGGATCGACGGCCGCACTCTCCAGATCAGCCTGGCCAACGTGCGGGAGAAAGCGATATCCGGGGAACTCGCCATCACGGCCGCGCCGGAGTTGATCCTTATGGCCGAATCGTCCCAACGGATGACCCTCGCGCCGTGCTCGTCGCGGGAAATGTCTTTTCCACTTCAGCTCCGCCCGGAGGCGACGGGCCGGACAAACCCGGTCCTTGTGACTTTCGCTTGGGAAGACCATCAAAAAAGGACGCTCGCTATCATGGACCTGCCGCCGGCGATCTCCCTGCACCGGCTTCTTTACGGGCAGTCCCCGGAAGTCGTCTTCCCGGTATCTGTTCACAACTTTGGGGATGAGGACTCATTCCCGGTCCGAGTGCACGTCTATTCTGCGGCCTCAGCTACCCGGCCTGTCTTTGACAAGACCGAAAGATGTGAAGTCCCGCCGGCCGGGTTCAAGGAAATGGCCTTCCGGCTCCCCCTCAAACCGGGTGCCTACACCGTCAAAGCAACAGCCCTGGGGGCCGAAACCGAAAGCCAATTGGGGGTCGAAGCCCCATCCGGACAGGCGAGATGTTTCCCGGTCGACCTCAACGGGGACGGTGTCGCCGAATACCAGATGGAAAACGATAAGGTCATTATCACCCTGTTGGCCACCGGCGCCCGGATCATCGAGTACATCGTAAAGGAGAAAGGCGACAACGTCCTCTTCAAGCTCTGGCCGGAAAAAGAAAGCACGGACAGGCGGCCGTTCCGGGAAAGGGGGTTCTATCCCTACGGCGGGTTCGAGGATTTCCTCGGGCAGGCGAGCATCGAAACTCACAAAGTCTGTGCGGCCGGGATCGTCCGCCAGGAAGGACCCTCTGTCCAGGTGCGCATGACCGCGGACTATTACGGCAACCGGCTGGAGAAAATCTTCACCCTCTACGGAAACTCACCGCTCGTCGAGGTCCGCTTCGCCCTGGCGTTTCGGAACCCGGAGCTCAACATGATCGGTCCACAGCCGATCCTCGCGCTCGGCGAAAAACACTGGACCGAGGATGTCTTCATCGTGCCCACGGCCTCAGGCCGGCGGGAATTCCGGATGCGGCCGGAGGAATATTTTGGCGAGATCCTTTCCCTCGAGGAAGGGTGGAACGCCGGACGTGATACGATCGAGGACATCTCTTTTGTCGGCGCCTTTCCGGTGAGCGAGCCGGAGTTCCTCCACATGTGGATGAACCACCCCTCCAACGCGGAGTCCCACCACTACTATGCCGAGTTCCAGCCCTGGGTGCCGATTTACCAGAAGACCGTCCGCTATTTTTCGTATTATCTCTGGGGCGCACCCGGTCCCTGGGAAACGGCCCTCGCCGAACTCCGGAGGCGCCATCTCATCACCACTCGTTGATTAACCCGCGTCGGGTGGGTCGAGTCAGGAAGCTCTCGTTGAGATGCCGGAACTCATTTTCCACATGGCCGGCGAAGTGAGATAACAACCTTCATATTTATATCTTTCGTCCCGAATGGCGCGTCTTTATTTCACCCACTCGTCGAGCCAGCCGATAACCGTCTCGTGCCAGAGGAGGGAATTGGCCGGCTTGAGGACCCAGTGGTTTTCATCCGGGAAGTAAAGCAGTTTGCTGGGGATGCCGCGCCTCTGGAGGGCGTTGAAGGTCCCCAACCCCTGCGACTCCACGATCCGGAAGTCCTGGGCGCCGTGAACGACGAGCATCGGGGTTTTCCAGTTCTTGACGAAATTCACCGGGTTGTGTTTCTCGTAGCCCTGGGGATTATCCCACGGCGTGCCCATGTGGTCCCACTCCGGAAACCAGAGCTCTTCGGTTTCGAAGTAGGCGGCCCGCTCGTCGATGTTGCCGTCGTGCGCGACCAGGCATCGGAAACGGTCCGGCCAGTTGCCGGCAATCCAGTTGATCATGTAAGCGCCGAACGAGGCGCCGAGCGCTCCAACTCGCATCCCGTCCATCCAAGCATATCTGGCCAGACTCGCAGCCAGGCCCTTCTTTAGGTCTTCAAGAGGCTTCCCTCCCCAATCGCCGCGGATCGAATCGCAGAACGCTTGGCCGTAGCCTGTCGAGCCGTGGAAATCAACCATGACCACGGCATATCCGGCGCCGGCGTAAGCTTGCGGATTCCAGCGATAGTGGAAATTGTTGCCGAACGATCCCTGGGGGCCGCCGTGGATCAGGAAGGCCACGGGGTATTTTTTGGCCGGATCGAAATCGACCGGCTTGACGACATAACAATACACCGTCTCTTCATTCCAGCCCTTGAAGGTGAATTGCTCAAAGTCGCCCTGGCGGGCGGCGGCGATCCTGGCGGCATTGATCCGCGTGACCGCCCGTTCATCGCTGCCATCGGGAAGGACGGAAAAGATCTCAGCGGGCGATTTCAGGGTGTTCCGTTCAAAAACGATCCTGTCTGACGCCGGAGAAAATCCGCCGACCGTCCCCAGCTCGACGATCGTCTCGGTTTTTCCCGTCTGGATGTCAACGGCAAAGAGCGAATTCTGGCCTTTATTGGGCGCAGTGGCCAAGATCTTTGTCCCGTCGGGACTCCAACAGAACGAGGCCACCGAATAATCCCAAGCTTCGGTCAGGACGCGTTCGTTGCCTTCGGGCCAGGGAGTGAGTACGATCCGGAAGCGGTCGGCTTCGTACCGGGGACGGGCCATGGCCAGGTAGGCCAGGGTTTTCCCATCCGGGGAGAAAACGGGTGTCGTGTCCCAGGCCTGATTGGCCTCGGTCAGGCAGCGGGGCGCAGCGGAGCCGTCAATCGGCACATAATAGAGATCGAAATCCGTGGACCAGGCCTCCTCCCGGCCGGCCTCCTTGGCCGTGAAGACGATCCCTTTCCCGTCGAGAGTGAAGGCGATCTCCTCCGGCCCGCCGAAGGGCTTGCTGGGTGTATCGGCGTCCATGGCCGGCATCAAGTCTTTGGCTTCGCCTCCCGCTGCCGGAACAATGAAGATGTGCGAGCGCCGGCCGTCGCTCCAGGTGTCCCAGTGACGGACAAAGAGCTTTTCGTAAAGCCGGCCCGTCGCCTTCCGCTTTTCCATCGCTTCGAGCTTCTGGACCATGGCCTCAAGGCTCTGCCCCGGAAAAACCTCCATGGTGACGGCGAGTTGTCCGCCGGCAGGAGAAACAATGAGGTTCCCGACATCACGGGGGAGCTTGGTCACCTGTTCTGCCTCTCCCCCATCGACCTTGATCCGCCAGACCTGGGAAGAGCCGGACCGTGTCGACAAGAAAAAGACGCACTTCCCACAGGGGGACCAGCGGGCGCTGAAATCAGCGGCCGGATGGGAGGTCAGGCGGCGAAACCCTTTCCCGTCCGTCCCGACGAGCCAGATGTCGGTGCGGCCGCGGTTGGCCTCGAGGTCGGTCTCTCGGATATTGAAGAGGACCCACTTCCCGTCCGGAGAGACGTGGGAGTCCGAGATTCTCTCCATGGCCAGCATGTCGTGGACCGAAAAGGGATGGGTCTCCTCCGCTAATGTCGCGGGCGGAATCCCGGCCGCCCGGACAAGCGGAATCATACCTATGGCCAATAATGTGACGGCTAACAAAGCGAATGAAAAACGGCGCATGATATCACCTCCCGGAATTTACAAAACGCTTATAGCATACCATTCACCTTGAGTCAAAAGCCGGCGGAGTCGGGCAATCATCTCTTTTTCCGTGACTGGACAGGGGGCAGGGAGCCGCCCTCTGCGCCCGCGCCTCGGGGAACCAGTCCCGTCGGTTCCCTGCCCCCTATCTAATGATCACGGATTTGGAGATGCTTCCCGCAGTCGGACGGGAACCTCAGGGACGTGAAACCAGCTTCTGGTTCGGGTGAACTTTTCCGTTGCGGAGTCCGTATCAAAAGATGTGGAGGGAAGAACGATGAAATGTCGATATGGTTGGATCATAGCCGCGTGCATTCTTGCCCTGACGTTTTCAGGATGCGAGGACATGGGCGACCTCACGACCGAGTCCAAGACCGTCGAGGCGGACGGAGCCGAGTCCGTCGAGGTGAACTTGAAGATGGGCGCCGGGGAGCTCCGGGTCTCCGGCGGCGCACGGGCCTTGATGGAAGCGGATTTCACCTACCGCAGCCGGCGAAAACCCCCTGAGGTGGACTACTATGTCTCCGGCGGAAGGGGCGTTCTGACAGTCCGGCACCGGCGTTCCGGGGGCCCGCTTTTCGGGAGCTCCAAATACTTATGGGACGTCCGGCTCAACGGCGGAATTCCCGTCAAACTGGAGGTCGACCTGGGAGCCGGAGAAAGCCGGCTCGATCTCAGCGATCTCGACCTCCGCTCGCTGACGATCGATATGGGCGTGGGAGAGATGAAGCTCGACCTGCGGGGACGCTACGGACAGAACCTGGACGTGAGCATTGACGGGGGGATCGGAAGCGGCACGATCTATTTCCCTGATGACGCCGGTGTCCGGGTCCGGGTGGACGGAGGGATCGGTTCGGTCAATGCCGCCGGTTTCACCAAGAGCGGCCACGTCTACACGAACGACGCCTACGCGAAATCTCCGATCACGATCGATGTGAACGTCGACGCCGGGATCGGCAGCATCGACCTCCGGCTCGATTGAGCACGCTCCACTTGCCTCGGGAGCGAACTGAGCCTCCACGATTTCGTATCTCTACAAACAAAGCGGATTAAAACGGAGGCCCGAGTTATTCCGCCTCTCCCTCTCCCCGCTCTCATCAGAGGCTGTGTCGCAATCGCCATTTGTCATTGCGGGCGACCGCAGGGAGCGCGGCAATCCGGCCCCTTGGGCCGTCCCTAGCATGGCGAGGGATCTCATCAAGCGGATAACTGGTATGAGACCGCCACGCTGCGCTCGCGGCGACTGC
>JBAUIH010000060.1:0-5673 GCA_049682755.1 Candidatus Aminicenantales bacterium
GTCAAAAAAAGGTCAAAAAAAATCGCCGAGAGGGGCGGATGGCCGTGGTGGCTTAATCGACTCGCAGCCTGTAGCCGACGGCCGGCTCGGTGATGATAAATCCGGGATTGGCAGGATCGGGCTCGATTTTTTTGCGGAGGTGACTCATGGTCACACGGAGCAAGTGCTCAGCGCCCTCGTGCTCATCGGGATCCTTATTCCATATCTGCCGGAAGATCATCCGATGGGTAACGACTTTCCCGGCATGAATCACCAGAAGCTTGAGAATATCGTATTCCGTCGGGGTGAGGTCGATTTCCTTCTCTCCGACCGTGACCAGCCGCCGCGCGAAGTCAACGCTGAGTCTCCCGGACTGGAAAACAGGCGCGTCTTCCGTTCTCGTCGTTCGTCTCAAAACGGCCCGGAGTCGCGCTTGCAGCTCAGCCATCCCAAATGGCTTGGTGAGGTAGTCGTCCGCGCCTTTATCTAGGGCTTCGACCTTTTCATCCAGGCGATCGCGGACCGACAAGATAATGATCGGGACCTGGCTTTGTTTCCGGATTTCCTCGATGACTGCGAGTCCATCGATATCGGGCAAGCCCAGGTCCAGGATGATGACATCGGGACGGCATGAAGCAATGGATGCGATCGCCTGGCGGCCCGTCTCCTCGATAGAGACTTGGTATCCATATGAGGTCAGTGAGACGAACAGGAATTTCTGAATGGACTTGTCATCGTCAACGGCCAGGATCCTCAATCTGGCGAAACGATCATCCCGGGCCATGATGCTCACTGGCAGAGACGGGCAACGTCAGTTTGATCACCGTTCCCCCTCCGGCGCGGTTCTCCGCGCGGATGGTGCCGCCGTGGGCTTCGACGATTCCTTTACAAACCGACAGACCCAGGCCCGTTCCAGCCCGGCTCTGCGGCCGCCGGACGCAATGAAATTTATCGAAAACCTGTCCCAAGTCGGAAGGAGGAATCCCGATTCCCCGGTCGGCGATATCAATCCTGACGGAACGTCCCTCGGTCTGAGCTCCGATCTCGATGCGCTTCTCGTCCATGGAATACTTGGCCGCATTGTCGATGAGATTGGTGAGGACCCTGAGAGCAAGCGCAAAGTCGACATCCACCTCGGGCATCCCGTCAGGAATGATGATTGATAATTCAAAGCCCTGGAGGGACTTCTCCATGCGCCCCAAGGCCGTCCCGATGAGATCCTGGACGTCGACCGGTTTTTGGAGGACGTTCAGAGCCCCTGCCTCGACCCTCGCCATATCGAGCAGGTCGCCGACCAACTGATTGAGTCTTTCGGCCTCCTCGGCGGCCGTCTCCAGCAACGCATTCCGGCTGGCCTCGGCGATCCCCGGGTGATGAAGGAGGCTGGTTAACGATCCCGAAATGGATGCCAGGGGGGTGCGAAGGTCGTGGGAGACTGAATTCAGGAACGCGGTCTGCAGCTTCTCGGCTTCGCGCAGAAGCTTGGCTTGGCCGGCTTCCTCGGCCAGGTTGAGCCGCTCGAGGGCGAAGGCGACCTGGCTGACGAAGGTTTCCAAGAGGCGAAGCTGTTCGTGAGCCAGGGGGGACGGACGCTTGCTGAGCTTCACCCCGAGAACACCCAGGGCTTCCTTCGTCGTCTTGAGAGGTAGGTATACGGCGTGAGTTGAAGATACGGTTGCCGCGCTCCAGCGGGATGGCGGTGTTCCGCCGTAGCATTCCTGCGCAGCTTTATACGCGGCTTCATCCAGGGGAAAAGAGGCGGCCGCCGCCGCGACCTTCAGCCCTTCCCCGGATGGGATGAAGATGGCCGCTTCCGCCTGGAAGGCGTCCCGGAAATGCCGGAGCACGAGCTTATACAGGGGTTCGAATTCGCCCGTCTTAACGAGGTCTTTGCTCAGGTTGTACAGGGCCAGGGCTTGCGCTTCACGGTTCTTCGCCGCCTCGGCCCGCTCCTTGGCCCTCAGGGCGAGCGTGCTGATCACCAGGCCGACGATGAATAGGGTGGCAAATGTGATCAGGTATTGGGTGTGCGCGATGGTCAAAGAATATTGCGGGGGGACGAAGAAAAAATCGAAGACTACGACGCTGAGGATGGCCGCGGCCAAAGACGGCCTTTTTCCCCATCTGATCGCGGTAATCACGACCACGAGGATATAGAGCATGGCCAGGTTGGTCAGGGCGATCGTATGCTGGAGCAGGCTGCCCAGCAGCGAGACAATAATGATCATCAGGATGCTTTTAAGATAGTTCACGGGTTGCCGGGGCCGGTTGCTTATTATAGTCGTCTTTACGATGGTACCGCCTGCCGAGGAATGATGTCAAGACAGACCACGACGGGCATGGGATTCCTGATTCGGCTCTGTGACGAATAGTGTGGTGACCATTGGCTTATTTGTATGCTCCCATATGGGAGAAGAAGATCAAAAAGGGCAAAAGAAAGCATGAGAGATTTTTGGAACAGGAAGAGAGAGTGTTATTTCTTGCCTCCGTGAAGCATTTTTTTGGCTTCTGAGCGATCTTTTTCCCCATATGGCATTTGATATTTGAGGGTACACTTTCTGCCTGCTGTCTTGGCAATTGTTCTAAATCGACCACACTCATCGTTATAGAGCCTCCTGATTCTTGACATTGGGATGTTCGATGAGATAAACGAATCAGGAAAGGACGGCTTTGAGTCTCCACCCGATCGATCTGACCATCATCCTTGTTTACCTTGCGCTCATGGCCATGGTCGGGTTCGTTATCAAAAAACGGGCCACCCGGAAGCTCGATTCCTACTTCCTAGCCGACCGCAACGTCCCCTGGTGGATGCTGGGGCTCGCCGGTTGCTCGAGCTATATCGACATCGGAGGCACGATGTCTATGGTCGGCATCCTTTTCTATCTCGGCTTGAAGTCCCTCTGGGCGACGCATATCTTCTGGGGATGGTTCATCATCTGTTTCTACATGGCCTTCCAGGCCAAGTGGATCCGGCGTTCCGGGGTGATGACTTTCGCCGAGTGGAACGAGACCCGCTTCGGGGCGACCCGGGACGCCGAGGCGGCGCGGGTCGCGGCGGCCGTCTTTCTCCTTGTCCTGATGGTCTTCAACCTGATGTTCATCGCCGTCGGTACGGGAAAATTCGCCGAGGAGTTCCTGCCCTTCAGCCGCTGGGAATCCGCGCTGATCGTCTTCGCGGTCGTCGCCGCCTATGTTATCCTCGGCGGCTTTTTCGGCGTCATCCTAACCGACATTTTCCAGACGCTCCTCATTGCGGTGGGTGCCATCGTCCTCACTGTGATGGTTTTTCGCGTGGGCACTCCGGACGCATTCCTGGCGCAGAAAGAGGCCGCCTGGGATTCGCTCACTCCGACCTGGCATCTCTGGCCCTCCTTCCTGGAGACGACGGCCCCAAGCTACCAGCATTTCTTTCCTTTTGGCCCGATCCTGTTGGCAGGCTTCCTGTGGATGATCTTCCGGGTTCTGGCCGGCCCGAATGTCTGGGACTTCCAGTTCTTTCTGGCCACCCGCTCGCCGCGGGACGCTTCCCTCGCCGGCGGCCTTTGGACCGTGGGTTATACACTCCGCTGGATCATCGGCTGCGCCTTCATGGTCCTGGGGATCCTCTATTTGGGTTCCGAAGCCGGGTTCGACGCCGAGAAGATCATGCCCCTCGTGCTCAAGAAACTGCCGCTCGGGATGCGGGGCCTTTTCATGGCGGTCCTGCTGGCGGCCCTCATGTCCACGATCAGCGCCATGGTCAACGTCACCAGTTCGGTCGTGACCAATGATTTCATCAAGCGGTATGTGAGGCGGCCCTTCACCCAGAAGCAGCTCGTCCGGATCGGCCAACTCGCCTCCGTCGTCGCCCTGCTTATCGGTTTTGTTTTTTCTCTCTCCTTTTCGCATATCGTCACCGCCTGGGAGACCATGGTTTTCGTCTGGGTGACGGTCATCCTCGTCCCGGCGACGCTCCGCTGGCACTACTGGCGGTTCAGCGCCCGGGCATTTGTCTGGAGCATGGCGGTTTCGGTCGTCCTGGTGTTGAGCCGGGTGGTGGCCTTGCCCCATCTTTCTGCTTTTGCCTCTCTAGCCATGGATGTCGGGCTATGCCTGGTCACCACCATTGTCGCCGCCGCCCTGACCGGCCCCACGGACATGGAGGTCCTCGTCAAGTTCTACGCCCGGGTCCGGCCGTGGGGCTTCTGGGGTCCGGTGCGGCGGGAGGCGGTGCGGCGCGGCCTCGTCCCGGCCGGAGACCGGATGCCGGCCACGGACGCGCTGAACGGTCTTCTGACTGCGGTTTTCCAGTTTTCAATCGCCCTGACGGTTTTCTACGTCTTTCTCCGCCGCTGGCCGAGTCTGCTGATCACGGCGGGGCTTGTTTTCGGGATGGCCCTCATCCTCTATTTCACCTGGTACAGGACGCTGCCGGCGAAGGATGAGGCTTAACGATGGCGCGGCTCCGGATTCACCTGATCTGTAACGCCCATCTCGACCCTGTCTGGCAGTGGCGCTGGGAGGAGGGTGCCGCCGAGGCACTGGCCACTTTCCGGAACGCGGCGATCCTTCTGAAAGAACAAAAAGATTTCATCTTCAACCACAACGAAGCGGTGCTTTACCGTTGGGTCGAGAGATATGATCCGGCGCTTTTCAAGGAGATCCAGGCACTGGTTCGGGAAGGCCGCTGGTCGATCGCCGGCGGCTGGTATCTCCAGCCGGACGTTAACATGCCGGGGCTCGAATCGCTCATCCGCCAGATCGCCGAGGGGAGAAAATACTTCTGGGAGAAGTTCCAGGTCCGGCCCCGGGTTGCTTATAACTTTGACTCCTTCGGCCACAGCGGCGGGCTTCCCCAGGTCCTGAAACTCGCCGGTTATAAGATGTATATCCATATGAGGCCGCAGGAGGAGGATCTCAGCTTGCCCTCCGATCTCTACCGCTGGCGCGGTGTGGACGGTTCGGAGGTCCTGGCTATGCGCATCCCGGTTGGGCTCTACCATACCGAGCGCGATAATATCGAGCAGAGACTCCAAGAAGGAACAGAAATGGCCCTGCGGCTCGGGCGCGATGTGCCCGTCTTTTGGGGATTGGGCAATCACGGAGGCGGAGCGACGCGGGGGGACCTCGAGAGGATCGCCGCCTTCGCGGCAGGGGAGAGGCGGGTCGAGATCATCCCCAGCACTCCGGAGAGACTGTATGAGTCGCTGAAAGAGGCGGGCCGGAAGGCTCCGGTTGTCGATGGAGACCTGCAGCGGACTTTCACCGGCTGTTACACATCTCTGGCCCGGGTCAAGCGGAAAGCGGAAGAGAGCCTGGGAACGCTCGTCCAGACGGAGGCGCTGCGGACGGCGGCCTGGTGGATGACGGGTGAGGATTATCCGGAAGAGGAGCTCCGGGAAGCCTGGCGCGATCATCTCTTCAATGACTTTCACGATATCTTGACCGGCTCATGCATTGAGCCGGCGGAAAAGGACGCCCTCGACCTCTACGGCAGAACTCTGGATGTGGCCAGGCGATTGCGACTGGGCGCGGCGGCCGCCTTCAATCGTCTGCTCCCAGCACGTCCGGACGTGCCTCTGCCCGTCACCGTCTTGAACACGAATCCGTCCTTGACCCGGGTCCCGGTCGAAGTGGAGTTCATGGCCGACTACCGGCCGTTTTTGAAAGGAGAGTGGCATCTCCGGATTTTCGGGAGTGACGGCCGCGAGATCC
>JBAUIH010000061.1:0-9707 GCA_049682755.1 Candidatus Aminicenantales bacterium
TGCCCTTGTGGGAGCGGCAAGAAGTATAAAAAGTGCTGCGGCTCCCTGGAAAAACATGAACCGCTGATTCTCCCCTCAGTTCTCACCGGGACTTCCTATGACGATTACTTTCAGGTCATCCCCATCATCGCCACCTACGGCGAAAAAGTCTTGCGCTTCGAAAAAGACGGGAAGGAACTGAAGAAAGCCGTCTCCCGCTTTGAAAAAAGCTTCAGGCCGGGGGAGAAAGGAGGAATCACGGACAGTTTTTTCATGAGCTGGATGCACTTCGACCTCAGGTTCGGCGAAAGCCGCGAGACAATTGCCGAGCGGTTTCTCAAGGATCCTCTGACGAGCCGGCTCATGGAAACCGGCCGTTCGCTCGTTCGCGAGCTTTCACTGAGCTATTTCTCCTTCTATGAGATTATCGAACCCGGTCCCGGGGCGATCTCCGTGGAAGAATTGGTGACCGGGAAGCGATTCGCCGTTACCGACATTTCCGAGATCTACGAAATCGACCCCGAACCCGGAGAAGTCCTTTTTTCACGGCTGGTCGGCCCGCCGGATGCGGCCATTTTTTTCACCACGCCGTATGTTTTCGGCCCGGAGGCTCGAACCCAATTTGAGCGGGTCCTCCGCCTCCAGGAAGAGGATTTCCGGCTGAGCCCGGCCGCTTTCCGCTTTCCTCCCGGGCGGGCATTCCCCGAGTCACAGAAAGAGCTCGCTCTTTTCTGGGCTGAGTATGTCCTCAGGGGGGAAGCCATCGGGCCGCAGGCGCCAATCTTGTCTCCTGATGAGCCGCCCGGGGACCTGTATCCCCGCCTTTTCAACACGGATGGTGAAGAACTGATGCTGGCGGAGATCCATTTTCGCATCAAAGACGAGCCTGCTTTGAGAATGAGGCTGGCCTCTTTGGGAGCCTATGAATACGAGGAGAAAGAAAGCGCCTGGCTCTGGATGAAACCCCTGAACCGCAAAGATCCTGATGCCTCCCGTACGATTCTCGGGAGGTTCGTGATCAAAGAGAATCGTCTCGTCGCCGAGACGAATTCACGGGAGAGAGCGGCCCTGCTGCGCGTCCGATTCAAAGATCAGCTTAGTGGTCTGGTCGCTTACGACAAGACCCTCTGGAGGGATCCGGACGACCTGCCGGAGCTATCCCCGGAAGAGGCCGAGGCAGAGAGGAGAGAGTCGGAAAGGTTGAACTCCAGGCCCGAGGTCCAGGAAGCGGTTCGGAAGTACCTGGAACGCCATTATTTCAAGGATTGGCCGCGGATGAAAATACCCGCCCTCGGTGGACTTACTCCGCTCCAGGCGGCCAAGACCGAAGCCGGGCGGGCGAAGCTCGAGACTCTCCTGGACGATTTCGATAACATGGGGAAAGGGCGGGCCTCGGCAGTTCCGAAGATAGATATTGACCGGCTCCGCCGGATCCTCGGCCTCCCTCCCAAGGCCAACTGATTCCAGAGTCGACCTCGAGGCCGTCGACAAGGGGGCGGGGGAACCGCTTCTTATTTTTGAAGATGTCGTATGATTGAAGTCAGGAGCTTGATCCAAGCAGTAAAGCGAAACAAAGAGAGGTTCCCTGCGGATTTCATGTTTCAGTTGACCTGGGAAGAACTTAGATCTTTAAGATCACAAATTGTGATCTTAAACAGCCATGCTCTCAACTGTCTTGCGGAGCAGGCGAGCTATTCAGGTTAGTATCGCCATCATGCGGGCATTTGTGAAATTGAGGCAGGCGCTGTCGGCGCACAAAGAACTGTCCCAAAAACTCAATGAATTGGAGCAAAAGATCGAGAAACATGATGGTGGGAACAGAGGGAAATTCGGGGGACACGATCCGAATTCAAGAGAATTCAGTCGCGTCCCCGAATTTCTCCGGGGGACGCCTCGCGACAAGGTGTCCCCTTTAAGAATTTTTCAGAAAATCTTTTATTGAATCGTGATTTCCTGCCAGGATGAATTGGATTGCATCCTTTTGCCAACGCAATAAAATACTTATCCGTAGATCTTGGCGGATTTCCCAATAATCATCACGGAGGTGTTTGAGCCCGAGCCCAATGGGTAGCCTGGCTCGCTGGTCGAAAAGATCAAGGAACTCTAAGCAAGCTGTCTTGATCTCCGCTTTGTCTTCCGCAGGCACGGCTCAGCGGGAATTGAACAAGCTGCTGGCCCAGGATTTCATCACTTTCAGGAAGTGGGGCAATCTGAACATTTACCGGCTCAATGAAAGCTATGGTCTTCTGGATGAGATCAAGTCCATCGTCCGAAAACGTTTGGCATCGAGGTTGAGCTGGGAAAAGAGCTGAGCAAGGTGAAGGGCGTTCAATTCGCTTTTCTTTTCGGTTCCTATGCGAAGGGCGGCCTCAAGTCGGATTCGGATATTGACCTCTTCATCATCGGCACTGCGGAAGAAGGCGCTGTTTTCAACGCCGTCCGGAAGGTCGAAGATTCTGCGGGCCGCGAGATCAATTATCATCTGGCCGATGAGGCAGAATTTGCCGGGAAATCACAGAGGAATTCTTTTTACAGGGAAATTCTGGATAGGCCGCTTATGCTGGTAGGGAAGGAAGATGAGCTCAAGCAAATTATTCGAAAGGCTTTGTAAAGAGGGCAATCTTAAACTGAAGCTTTTCAAGGAATTGTAGGGAATTCCTGAGATTCGCAGGAAACACAGAGCTTGAGCCCAGAAGCCGGCGGTTGTACTTGAAGAAGACCCGCGAAATCTTCGGGATGGTGAAGACAACCTAGTGTAATGCGTCATAAATAGCTTGACAAATAGGGATTTTTGGTGTAGCCTGATGCTTGATGAGCAGAACAACACCCAAAATCGTCTTGTCTCCCGAGGAAAAGAGCGTTTTGGAAACGTGGGCGCGTGGCCGAAGCCTTCCGTCTCGGCTGGTCCAGCGTGCCCACATCATTCTGAAATCGGCGGCCGGGATGTTCAATCACCACATTGCCCGCGAATTGCAGATCTCGCGCCCCACCGTACAGTTGTGGCGACAACGCTTTTTGGCGCTCCGGCTTGCCGGCTTGGAAAAAGACGCCCCCCGGCCGGGTCGCATTCCGAAAATCTCGCAGCGAAAAATTAACGCCGTGATCGAAGCGACTCTTCATACCAGGCCTCCGAATGCGACGCATTGGAGTACGCGGACGATGGCCAAGGCCCAAAACCTGAGTGAAGCCACCATCCGGAGAATCTGGAAGAGGCACAACTTGAAGCCTCATCTGGTGCGAACCTTTAAGCTCAGCCGGGATAAACGCTTTGTGGAGAAGTTGTGCGATATCGTGGGGCTGTATCTGAATCCTCCGGACAAGTCTCTGGTTTTGTGCCTGGACGAGAAAAGCCAAATCCAGGCCCTGGACCGAACCCAGCCCGGGTTGCCCCTGAAGAAAGGCCGCTGTGGAACAATGACGCATGATTACCTGCGCCGTGGAACGACCACCCTGTTTGCCGCTCTGAGCATGCTCGACGGCAAGGTGATCGGGGACTGCATGCCCCGCCATCGGCATCAAGAGTTCCTGCGCTTCCTGAAGAAAATCGACAGCGAAACTCCTCCCGAACTCGATCTCCATTTGATCGTGGATAATTATGGCACGCACAAACATCCCCGCGTGAAATCCTGGCTCAAGCGGCATCCGCGTTTTCATCTGCACTTCACTCCGACATCCAGCTCCTGGTTGAATCTGGTTGAACGCTGGTTTTGCGAACTCGGCCAGAAATGCCTTCGCCGAGGCAGCTTCTCGAGCGTGCCGGCCTTGATCGCTGCGATTGAGGAATATCTGTCCAACCACAACCAGAATCCCCACGTCTTTCTCTGGAGTGCCTCGGTCGATACGATTTTATCGAAAATCTCCAAATGTAAAGAAGCGTTAGACGCAGTACACTAGGTTGCCTCGCTGCTCAATCGGGGGACACGGACCTCAGGTGCGCGTCCCCCCTTTATGTCTTTGCCGTTCATTCGTAGCGGAGGGACTTGGCAGGATCGGTCCGGGCGGCCTTGAGGGCCTGGAAGCTCACGGTGAGCTGGGCGACCACGACCGCAATGGCGGCCGCCAGGAGAAAGATCGGCAGCTCCAAATGGATGCGGTAGTGGTAATCCTGGAGCCACGACTTCATCAAGAAATAGGAGACCGGCCAGGCGATGGCGTTGGCCGCCAGCACCCATTTGGCGTACTCCTTTGAAAGCAGGCCCATGATGCCCGCGACCGACGCGCCCATCACCTTGCGGATGCCGATCTCCTTGGTCCGCTGCTCGGCCGTATAGGCCGCCAGACCGAACAAGCCCAGGCAGCTGATCAGGATGGCCAGGATCGTGAAGGCGCGGACCACGGCCATTTCCCGTTCGACGCCCCTGTACATCCGGTCGTAGTCGTCGTCCAGGAACCGGTAGGCGAAGGGAAATCCGGGATTGAAGGATTTAACCGCCTTTTCGATATGGGCCAGGGCGGCCGGGACAGGGCCGGGATTCAGCCTCACGAAGAGATAGCGGTAGTTAAAAAGACTCCGGTAGGTCGGATCGTAAAAAATAAGGACGGGCCCGATCTCCTGGTCGAGCGGCGTGAAGTGGAAGTCTTTGACGACGCCGATGATCCGAAGCTGCAGATCCGGTTGCGAAAGCCTGGCTCCGACGACACTGGGCAGGCCCATGATGCCGGCGAAACGTTCGTTGATCATGACGGACGTCATGGAGTGACCCGTGGCCGGAAGAAAGGACTCTCCTTCGGCCAGCTCCATCTTGAACGTCTTCAGGAAATCGGGGTCCACGCCGAAATAGGTCACCAGGGGGTTCGCATTCGGATCGCGCCCATCCCAGTCCCAATCATGCCCGTTGTTGTAGATCCCGGCGGGCGAGTCGGACGTTGCAGTCACGCTCTGGACACCGGGAGACTGCAGGATCTCATTTTTCAGGGCAGGGATGCTCTCGAGCAGCCGGCCTTCCAACCGGATACACAACAGGTGCTCTTTATCGAAGCCCAGGCTCTTCGTCTTGAGGAATCGCACTTGGTTGTAGATGACCACCGTGCCGATGATCAAGACGACCGAAAGGGAAAATTGAAAGACGACCATGACCTTGCGGAAGACGCCTCCCGCGGCCCCGGATATCCGGTACCCTTTGAGGACGGCGACCGGCTGGAAAGAGGACAAGAACAGGGCCGGATAGCTCCCGCTCAAAAACCCTGTGGCGACGCTCACGGCCAAAATCCCCAGGATGATGGCGGGGTCCAAGAGGTCTTGTGTCGGGAGAGGTTTGGCCGTGAAATTGCGGAACGCGGGCAAAACGAGCATGATCATCAGCAAGGCCAGGCCCAGGGACAGGAACGTGAAGATCAAGGATTCGCCGAAAAACTGGCGCATGACCTGCTGCCGGCTGGCGCCGACGACTTTTCTCAACCCCACTTCTCTCGCCCTGCGGGCCGAGCGAGCCGTGGACAAGTTCATGAAATTCACGCAGGCGATGATCAGGATGACGAAGGCGATCAGGGAGAATATCCGGATGGTGGCCAGGCGGCCCCAGGATTCCAGATAGACCTTGCCGTAGGGATACAGAACGGGTTCGGAATTGTTCTCGGGATTCGCTCGGCGGATGCGGTCGAAGATCCTTTTGTGGAAGGCGTTGATGTCCGTGCCTCCCGCCAGCTCCACATAGGAGCGGAAGGCATGATTGGTCCAGGTGCCGGTGAACCCGGGCCGGAGCCATTTGTTCTCGATCTCCAGGGGGGCCCAGATATCAAACTTGCGGCTGGAATTGTGAGGGATGTTCTTCATCACCCCGACGACCCGGAATTCCTCCTTGTTGTTCAAGGTGAGGACCTTGCCCACGGGGTTTTCGTCCTCGAAGATCTTGGCGGCCATCCTCTCGGATAAAACCAGCACATAGGGGTCGCCGAAGGCATCCTCGGGGCGGCCCCGGACGAAAGGAAACGTGAACATCTGGAAGATCTCCGGATCCGCCGTCTGGATGAGTTCTCGGAACTGTCTGTCGCCGTACGCCAGCACGTGCTCGCCTTGTCCATTAATGAAACGGGCGGCGTTCAGGACTTCGGGATATTCGGCCATGAGGGCCGGCGCCAAGGCCGGAACCGAGCCGTCGACGCGGGAGACTTCGCCGCCGTAATGCTGGATCGTATGGACGATATACAGGGAATCCAGTTTGGCGTGATATCTGTCGGTCGCCAGTTCATCCTTGGCCCAGAGGAGGATCAGGATGCAGCCGGCCATGCCGAGAGCCAAGCCGACGATGTTGATGAGGGAGTAGCCCTTATACCTCTGGATATTCCGAAAAGCGGTCATGAGGTAGTTTTTGAACATGATGCAACTCCTCTCATGTCTATCTTTATCGCAAAAATCGTGCCAAGTCATCATCAGGGATGCCGGTTCAGCCGGAAGCCCAAAGATGCCCGTTTTAGAACAGTCTCTATCCTTTTCCGGACACTTGGGGCGGCACTTCTGAGAACAAAATATCTTACACTAATTCTGGCGATAGCAACCTTAATTATCTAATTCGGATGACACGTTTTCCCATCCCTCCCGCATGTATGTTTCTCTCCGCGTGATTTCGCAAGGCAGAGGTGAACCTGTGCTCCTTGTATCGCGCTTCGGGTGTCTTGGACGTTTCGCCGACATACACAAACCCTTTGCCGGAAATAATTCCGGGGACACTTGCCCTATCTCAGAGGTTCACCATTTTGCGAGGCTCAGAGCCCCGCGGACTTCTTTCTCGTCGTTGACGAGCTTATCGTAGTCCGCGGCCTTCCAGCGCAAAGCCTTGCCCATCTTGTGGGGTTTGCACAGCGCGCACGATCTTTTTTTCTTTTTTAGTCGCTTTCGCACTGCATAAATATCCTTGGCTGCCTTGTTGTTTGCATGATGCTGTTATAGGCTTGCCAGCTTGGAGCTGACCAGGCGGTTGAGGCTGATTCCCTCTTCGACGGCTTTGATTGCCAGAGCGCGGTGGATTTCCGGCGGAATCCTGACGACGAATTTTCCACTGAATGACCTGCCGGAAATCGGTGTCGGAGGAACCTCTCCATCGCTTTCCATATCTTTGATAGCCTTTTCTACCACTTTGCGAATTCCCTTCAAGGCAGCCTCCGGACTCTTGGCCAGCCAGCTCAGGCTGGGAAACTCGACGCATAACCCCACACATTCCCCGTCGTCCTCGGACCAGGTAATTCTATATGTGTAGCGGTCATGGTTCCGGCTCATTTCCGGCCTCCAGCTTCTTGATTGCAGCTAACACCTGCTTCACTTGATAAGCCTTTGCCCTGCCTTTGTCGTTCTGAATGTTGATCCTTGGGTCTCCCGGCCAGGGCATCTTGTAAACTCTGTGACTGCCTCCGCGTTGCCGTGGCGATCCGAAGTAATGATCACAGACTCTGAGCAGGTCCTTGAAGCGAACATTTTGGGGATGGCGTCGTATTCTCCCCAAAAGGGCTTTGATAGCATCACCTTTCATGATATCACTATAGATACTATTGTCAAGCCCGGGCTCACACCAATTCTTCCGGTCACCGAATTTCTATTGACTCGCTCAAAATATTGAGTATATACTCACTATTATGAGCAAGCGTCAAGCGATTCGTGATTGCTTTTTCTCCACTAATCAACTTAAGGTTCTGAGCTTTCTCGCAAAGTTCTCGGATCAGGAATTCCACGAGCGTGAGATCGCTCGAAGAACCGCCGCCAGCTATGGGTCGGCGAATAAAGTATTGAACCAGCTTTTTGCCGATGGGACCCTGGTCAGGAGGCAGGCGGGCAAGATGTTGTTTTATTCTTTCAATAGCGCAGATCCTATTGCCAAGACATTTAAGATTTTTGTGTCTGTTTCGTTGCTGCGCCCTCTAGTCAAGAATCTTCGGGAGTTTGCGGCGGAAATTGTTTTGTACGGAAGCTGTGCCCGAGGCGAGGACACGTCGGCCAGCGACATGGACCTATTTGTCGTCTCTGCGGAAAGGGAAAAAGTGCTGGGGATCATGGAGAATTACAAATTTAGGAAAGGTTTCGAAGGCATCAAAATCGAGCCGGTTATCCTTTCTGCTCTGGAATTGCTCAAGAGTGAGAAAACCGACCAGGAATTCCTGTCATTAGTCAGAGAGGGTATTGTCCTCTGGGACGAGATGAAGGATGAGGCAGGAGTTCAGGGCGTGCCTAAGCCGGGGCAAGATCGTCCGGTTTCCCCAGGGAAAAAGACTGGTCAATAGAGAACTCAATTCGGCACGCAGCGACCTCGAGGACGCGAAATTTGGCCTTGAGCACTCGAGATACAAATGGTCTACGATCCAGAATCCCGACATCTCCCGGTCATAGGTTTCGGTCCAGAGCTGGGTCTGGTCCCGGATCTGGATGAGCTCCGCGGAGATGACGATGCGGCTGGCTTCCCGCCGGCAGCTTCCTCCCAGAACATAGCTCACGCCCAGCTCCCGGCCGATCTGTTCGATAGGCGTATCCTTCTTTTTATAGCGCATCGCCGAGATGAACCCGATGACGTTCATCTTAGCGGTATGAAGGCGCCCAAGTTCCGAGGTCATGTCCTGGGTCACGCCGTCGCTGATTATCTCCTGCTCGGGGTCGCCGGTCAGGTTCCCGAACGGAAGGACGGCGAGCTTGAAGGGTCGGGCAGCGGCGCCCGCGCCTCCCGTCAGCCGGGTTCGCAGGCCCCCGATATCCAGGGCGAACACCAGCGCCGCGATGGCGATCACGGCAGCCATGGAGAAGAGCCAGCGCCGGCGCGCCAGCCTGTAGCGCCACGCCGCCCACGTCGATGCCGATCTGAAGCGTTTCCCCGAGAGCGATCGAGCACTGCCCGATCTTCGCCCTCAGGGCCTAGCCGTCGACGGACTCCATGACGAGGAACTCACGGCCCTCGGATTCGGCGACCTCGTTGATGTGGCAGATGTAGGGGTGGTCGAGAGCCGCCGCGGACCGGGCCTCGCGGACGAAGCGCAGGGATTTGTATTTTGGATCCGCCGGCCGCGGCCGCATTTTGGTCTCTCTGACCCTTCCCGTAATCATGGGGGAGCATAAATCAGGACATCGGACATTGTCAATGCCGCCGGCTTCGCTTCCGGAGAATTTCCATGAACGGGGCGTACAAGTGCCGCTTTTGTTCATGCCTTTTCTCCTTTTTCCAAAGGAGGAATTCGGGGGGACACGATCCCAATTCCAGAAAATCGGGTCATGTCCCCTGAATTTCAGTCCCCCGAATTTCTTGGTTATTCTTTCGGCAGGACCCCTAAATGAATTCCGGATGGATATTGAGATGTCCTATAAACACGATGGGTCGCCTTCTCGAAATCCTTTTCAGCGGCAGGTGTCGCAAGATTCCCACCTGTTGATGCCCGTGTCAAAAACATGCGCCTCTCGCCGAAATAGGCGTGGCATTAAATTGAAATAATGATATAACACATGCCTGAGGAGAGGAGAGCTCATATGATGTCCATGCGTGCCCCGGCCCTCGCCGTCCTCGCCCTCCTCGCCGGGGCTTCCGCCTGCGGCGGACCGCCGGCCGTCGCCCCGACCGAGTCGGCCCGAACCGCCTTGAAGGAGAGGGTCGGCCCGGCCGGAACGGGGGGTCCCATCTATTGCCGAAGCGACCGGATCTGCGGCTCCGACGTCCGTCCGGAGTTCTATCGGAACCGGGAGTTCCGTCCGGCCTGGATCGACGACGGTCTCGCGCTCGGCGACGCCCGCGCTTTTCTCACCGCTTTGCGATTCGTCGCCG
>JBAUIH010000062.1:0-2616 GCA_049682755.1 Candidatus Aminicenantales bacterium
CAAGGACGAAGACGGTGCAAGTTAATAGAAGAGGCCAGTAAACCCCAGGCTTTAGCCTGGGGATGAATGGCACCCGGAACGGAGCCAGCTCTGGCTGGCGAAGTGGAGGCAAATCCGGCATAATCTGGCTATGGCCAGATACGCCAGAGGATCTCATACAAAGCATCGACTTCAGTATCATATAGTATGGATTCCAAAATATCGGAGACGGGTGATCCAAGGCAAAATAGCCATCCGGCTCAAAAGACTCATGTACGAAGCGTGCAAAATGAATCGGTGGTGGATCAGCGAGATGAGCATACAAAGTGATCATGTTCATATTGTAGTGGAGTTGCCGCCGCACATAAGCGTGGCCGAGGTGGTGAGGATATTCAAGGGGGGCACGAGCCGGGTGCTGAGGAAAGAATTTCCGGAGATGCAGGAATTTCTATGGGGCGAGAGCTTTTGGGCGGATGGGTATTTTGCCGAGACGGTAGGAAAAGTCGACGAAGAAGTGGTGAAGAGGTACATCCGCCAGCAGCAAGGCAACCCATAGCCAGATTATGCCACAAGGCTGAAACCCCGGGCTTTAGCCCGGGGAGTTTTCATGCGTGCCCGGCATGGGCATCGACTCAGGGGTGAAAGTCCCCTGCAGGTCCACATGGCGGAAACTGCCCGCCGAACGGCAAGGGCGTCCACCGCGAGGTGGAGTCTGGAGGAAGCTGTAGGCGCAGCCACGATCCGAGGGACACGAACCGCATAGGAGGCCGGGGAGCGACGATGAGTTCACGTGACCGGACGAAATCGGTAGCCATGATGACGCTCGTCGGTAAATGCGGCGGATGCGGGGCGAAGGTCGATGTCCTTACCCAGGGAGGTCTGCCGTTCTGTCCTCAAGGGACTACGGCTCCCGTAAGGGACCCGGAAGGGACGGCAGAAGTCAGCAGAGGCCGTAGTAGGACTACGGGCCAGTCCGAAGGGCCGAACGGATCGACAAGGGGCCGGCCCACCAGCTTCGCCGTCGTGGAGACGCAGCAACTTTCCCTGTGGGGCCGACTTCCCGGCTCAGAGAGTCCGGGGGCTACGGTGTGTCAAGCGAAGGCGGCAGCGAGGGGATCCGACCCCGCCACAGCGATCGTGATGGAGGAGGTGGTCCGCAAAGAGAACCTCGTTAAGGCACTGAAACAGGTTGTCGCCAACAAGGGCGGTCCCGGCGTCGACGGCATGACCGTCGAGGACCTCAAGGGACACCTGAAAAGAAACTGGCCGGATATCAGAACTCAACTCTTGGAGGGCCGGTACAAACCCAGGACTATCAAAGCCGTAGGTATCCCAAAACCTGGGGGAGGAACACGCCGGCTCGGTATCCCAACCGTTTTGGATCGCTTCATCCAACAGGCTATTCTGCAGGTGATGACCCCGGTCTGCGACCCGACATTTTCCCCGCACAGCTACGGCTTCCGGCCTGGCCGCAACGCCCATCAAGCGGTCCGGCAGGCCCAAGCCCATATCCAAGAAGGCTATGGCTGGGTAGTGGATCTCGACTTGGAAAAGTTCTTTGATCGGGTCAACCACGACATCCTCATGGAACGAATCGCCCGACGGGTGAAGGACAAACGCATCCTGCTTCTGATCAGGCTCTATCTCCAGGCGGGGATCATGCTGAACGGAGTGGTCCGGGAACGGTACGAAGGGACGCCGCAGGGCGGTCCGCTGTCTCCCTTACTCAGCAACATACTGCTGGATGAGTTAGACAAGGAACTGGAGCGACGAGGCCACAAGTTCTGCCGGTACGCCGATGATGTCAACATTTACGTACGATCAGAACGAGCAGGTCAAAGAGTGATGGACTCTGTGGAACGGTTTCTGGTCAAACACCTGAAACTCAAGATCAGCCGCGAGAAGAGTACTGTGGCCGAACCCCAAAAGCGATCCTTTTTGGGCTTCAGCTTCTGGGCCTGGGAACCCAGGAAAATCCGGATAGCTCCGAAATCCCTGAAGAACTTCAAGCACAAGGTCAAAAGAATCACCCGACGCTCACGTGGTATCAGCCAAGAACGCATGATCCAGGAACTCAACGAATACCTCCAGGGTTGGATCGGCTACTACGGAATCGCCGAAACGCCGACTGTGCTATCGGACCTCGATTGCTGGATTCGACGACGATTGCGGTCCGCCGTTGCCAAGCAGTGGTTTAAAAGCTGTAAAGCCCGGTTCCGTGGGCTTCACGGGCTTGGGGTAGGGCCCAAGCAAGCCGCTATCACGGCGGTCACGCGAAAGGGGCCCTGGGCCATGTCTAACCTGAAAGCCTTCAAGGTGGCGATGCCGAACAAGTTCTTTGCCGAAAGAGGTCTCTTAACCCTCTCCGGATACGGACGATGAATGGTCAAGTCGATCCGAACCGCCGGATACGGACCCGTATGTCCGGTGGTGTGGGAGGGCGGCGGCCGCGAGGCCGCCCCCTATCCCGATTCGCCGGGCCGACGAGGCACGGATGCACAAAGCCGGAAATCGCTACCGAAAATGGCGAAAGGCATTGAACCAGCTTCGTGCCATCGAAAATCGGCAAAGGCAAATTTTGCTGGCGGAAATCAAAGAGAGGGCCATTTTCTATAAGTAGGCTAACCGGCTGATATT
>JBAUIH010000063.1:0-4486 GCA_049682755.1 Candidatus Aminicenantales bacterium
CTTCAACTGCATCCGCCAGGGACATGAAACCGCCCGCGCCTGACCCCCGGCCCTTCAACGATGCGTACAAGCTGCCAATCGCTCAATCTGTCCCGACTCCGAATCTGCTTAATCTCCGGCAGGCGGCGGGCAGAAACGGAACGAACGCGGCTTCTCCTATTGGAACGCGAAAACGTACTCCTGGATGCCGTGACGCAACACGAAGGAACTGGATACAGTGAATCGTGCCATGAGTTTGGCGATATCCCGCGGCTGATGGCGCGGGCATGGTCTCGTATCCTGGGTTGATATTTCGTAGATCATCTGTTCGCGGTTGAGAATTCTGAACATTGTGGGTGACATAGAGATTTTCGGCAGAGATGAGATCAGCGCGAAAAGCCTGGTCCCCGGACGGCACCAGCGGCTCAGCCGCTGAACAAGCGCTTCAAGTTCCCGCAGATCGAAGTAATTAAAAATGTCCCAGGTCAGGATAACGTCGAAAACCGTTTCGTCGCTGAACGAAAGCAGTGCGGAAAACGCCGCCTCCGCGGACTCCTCCTCCGGCACAACCGCTGCCTTCCACTCCCGGTAACTGCGATAGAAGTCGTGGATATGAAGCCAGCAGGAGAATTGCGACCAAAACCGCACGTTCGCGTCGAGGGCGGGGCCGAGGTCCAGGATGGAGTAATTTCGATCGCCCCGCACCTGGTCCAGCAGCACATTCAGTCCGAGCGATTTGTGGACTGCCGGCGAAACCTGGGTTTCTCGAGGATCACTCAGCGTCATGAGATGCTGGGTCGAAAGTTCTCACTGCAAGCCGCCGGGTGGCGGCCGTCTCGCGCCGTTGGAATCAGACCTTATCCCCGGTCTTATCCTGTCTAAGCAGCTGCTGTGACGGAGGCTTCACTGCAGTATTATCTGTATGTAACGGTTTTGCCTCCACTGCAGGTTTGGAAGTCATGTCGATGCTGCCTTTGAAGTCCGACCCGTCCTCCAGGCTCACACGCGGGGCAACAAGGTTGCCTCGCACCTTGCTGGATTGCCGCAAGATAATCTGCTCTGATCCAGAGAGATTGCCTTCGACCTCCCCCATAACGACGATGCTCCGTCCCTGGATATCAGCCTTGATGCGCCCGCTCGCGCCGATTGTGACGTTGTGCTGAGCCAGTTCGATCTTTCCTTCAACCCGGCCCTCCACAAACAGATCCTCCCCGCCCGAGAGGCTGCCCTTGATTTCGATCGAAGGACCGATCAAAGCCCGTTCCTTGGCAGGCGGCGGCTGACTCCGCGGGACCGATGGCTGTGGCGGCGGTTGCATGGGAGTCTGGATTGGAGGTTTGTCCGCGTCCGATTTTTTCCACATCATTGCCTTCTCCTTACTTTACTTTTAGATTCACGCCGATATGCTTAAAGGGTAGCAAGGAATTGGGGAGCAAGTCAATTGAAATCAGCCCCCCCCTGTGTGGACACAATCGCCAGAACGGTCGCTTCCCTTCCCTTTCGGGCCTTCCGGGGGGTTGACAGCGCGGTCCCCCCGCCCTAGTTTAGAGTGATCCATCCGGTCTCAACATGGCGATTGTGAAAGTCCTGGCCGCCGTCCTCCTTCCGGCCGCGTTCTGGATCGGGTACTTTCATTTAAGGACCGCATCCGCCCGGAGCCCGTTCGGAACCTCGTTTTCTCCTATCTCCTGGGCTTCGCAGCCGGCCTCGTATGCTACGCGTTTTACGCGGTTCTCGCCCGGGCTGGCGTCACGGCCGATCTCGAGATCCTCCTGGTCCGGACGACGCCCCTGCAATTTTTTTCCTACTCCGTCGTCTTCGTCGGCTTCGTCGAGGAAATCTTCAAATTCCTGCCCTTCGTCCTGGTCGTGAGACGATACAAAGCCTTCGATGAACCGATCGACGGGATCGTCTATGCGGCGGCCCTCGCGGTCGGCTTCGCCGGCTTCGAGAACCTGGGCTATCTCCCGTTCCTCCAAGGAATCGCCTTTTGGGGCCGGGCTATCGCCTCGCCCCTCAGCCATACGGTTTTTTCGTCTATTTGGGGATACACAGTCGCCCGCGCGATCCTTCTCAAGAGGTCGGTCATTTTCGCCGCGGTCGTCGGGATTACCCTCGCTGGTACGTCCCATGGGCTTTTCAACACCCTGACGTTCTCTCCCGGACTCCGGGCCCTGTCGGCCCTCCTCATCCTGGTCATCTGGGCCTGGGCCATCCACACCCTGGAAAAGAAGCCGAAGGCGGCTGAATCCCCCCGGATCGGCGGCCCTCTCTCCGAATGAACCGGCACACGCACTTGATGCAGGTGTTCCTATTTCGTCCAAGGGGATGGTGACACCCTACATTCCGCACGAAGGCGAGGCTAAATTTCAGCATTTATTTCGCCTTTCCTTCTATCGCTCAACGATAAGCTGACGCATCCATCACCAGAAGCTTGAGAAGATCCTTTTGCAACGGCGTGAGCCGGACGGGAAAGACGACTTGGTCCGTAGGGCGTTCGAACTCGTACCAAGCCACGTCGCTGAACGTCTCCAGAATCCGGGCCGTCGTCGGGGTCGGCGACCATCGACCTTCGGGGAGGATCGGCAGGCGGTCGATTCCGCGGCGGGCCATGGACTGGCGGACCGTCCGCTCGATGAGCGCGTCCACCATCATCGCCAGGAAGGTTGCGTGAATCAGCCCTGCGGCCCGGTGTGGTTTTTTGAGGTAGACCGGCGCGACTCCGAGCTCGGTCTTGAAAAGAGCATGGCGCTTCTCGACGTAGGGCTGGTCCTTGTAGATGAGAAGGATCCCTTTACGGGAGGTTGTCTCCAGGTTCGTTATCAAGGGGAAGACGCCGTCGGTCCGGGCTTCAGCCCGCAGGGCGGCCTTGTTCCGGGAAACCGAAAGCGCCAACCGGCGAACCCGGAACTCTCGAAGAGGCGCCCCCGGCCGGGGCCTTCCCCGGCGGGCGTGGCGGGTCCGCCGGATCTCCCGGCTGTCCAAGCGGACCTCCAGGAAACGCGAACACCCGCGGCGGCGGAGGATGGCGGTGATCTCGTCGCGGACGACGGCCCGCTTTTTGCGCTTGCCCCGGTTAAGCTTGGCGGCGAGATCATGAAGCTCCCCCTGGGCCTTTCGAACCTCGGCCTCCCGGGCCGCCTCGTCGCGGGCCGCCTTCTGGGAACTCCGGCACCAGATGATCCGGTGCCCTTCGCTCGTTTTCGCCACTCCGTCGGCCGTCGTCCAATAGACGTCGGGAGGATCGTCTTTTTTCCGCCCGTTCTCGACGGCCAGAGTCCGGCGCCACCGCGCGAGGGTCCCCTTCCGCAGCAGGGCCCGCATCGTCTTGTCCTCGGCCCGGGTCCGCGGCAGGACGGTGACGAACTTACCCCGGTAGCTCTCCAGATAGGCCAGGTTCTTGCGGGTGCAGAGCTTGCCGTCGGCCACGTAGACGAAGTCGTCGCGGCCCAGAAGCTGCCGGAGACGCTCCAGGTTGCCCCGGTGGATCGTGTCGTCGGTCCGGTTCCCGCTGTGGACCTCGTGGGAGACCGGCACCGCGCCGTCGGCCGTGACGTTGAGGCCGAAGACCAACTGCTTGAGGTCAGGCCGGTGGTCCTTCGAGTGGCCAGGGGTGATCCGGGGTTCCTCGACACTCCCCTCGTAGCGGCCGTGGAAGGTCACCGTGGTCGTGTCGTGGTGGATGCGACGGGTGTCGAGCTCGAACTGTTTGATGATGTGAATCGCCAGGTGGAAAAATAGACTTTTTCCCTGGGGCGAGGCGAGGGCGTCCAAAGCCCGGGCGATCCGGTCGTCGTTGAGCGAGCGCTTTTCCGCTTCGGTGAGCCCGAGGCCTTCGGCCCCAACGGGCTCGGCCCACTGGGCGATGCGGTAAAGGGGAGCCGGGGACAGAAGAATGTTCTGGACTAAAACGCCCAAAGCTTGGGCGTGATCAAGAAGGCCTTCCCGAGTCCGGCCGAGACAGGAGGCGGCGATCGAGGGGAACGACATCTTGGCTAGGAAATGGAGAAGGATGGGATGGGGCCCGACGAGATGGATCTGCAGCGAGGCCGGACCGTTTGGGGTGCGAACTCTCCGTTCAGCGCTCGCTTGCCTCGTATACATTATTATGATATATATATACGAGAACCATGGCCGTGTCAAGCGAAATGTCAGACCTCGAGCGGAAGCGCCGCCGCTTGATCCGCCTTCTGACCTCGGGTCACGAACTGGCCATAGGGTCGGTCTCCCGGGTCCGGCGGAAATGCGGCAATCCCCGGTGCGGGTGTCTCTCAGGTCAAGGACATCCACAGACGATTTTCCTTTTCAAAGACGACCAAGGACGAAGACGGTGCAAGTTAATTCGCCGGGCCGACGAGGCACGGATGCACAAAGCCGGAGATCGCTACCGAAAATGGCGAAAGGCATTGAACCAGCTTCGTGCCATCGAAAATCGGCAAAGGCAAATTTTGCTGGCGGAAATCAAAGAGAGGGCCATTTTCTATAAGTAGGCTAACCGGCTGATATT
>JBAUIH010000064.1:0-1723 GCA_049682755.1 Candidatus Aminicenantales bacterium
CTCGCCGACGCTGCTCCTGACCGACACCTTCCCGCCATGGGCCTCGGCCGTATGCTTGACCAGGGTCAAACCCAGCCCCGTCCCCTTGGCGGAGTGCTTGACCGCGTTTTTCGCCTGATAGAACTTGTCAAAGATCTTTTCCAGTTCGTCCGGGGGGATCCCGATCCCCCGGTCGGCGACCTCGATCACTGCATTATCTTCTTCCCTCTTAAGGCGGACCTCGACCACCCCATCGCCGGAGGAAAACTTGAAGGCGTTGTCCAGAAGATTGCTCAGGGCCTGAGACAGGGCGTCCCGGTCGAGGAGCAGGGGAGGGATATCACCGGGGATCGAAGCCGTGATCCGGGCCCCTTTCTGGACGTCGTTTTTCCTGAAATCCTCGATCTGTCGGGTCACGAGCTCGGCGACATCGGTCGGTTGGAATTGATATTCTTTTTTCCCCTCCTCAATCTTGGAGAAATCCAGGAGATTTTTGACCAGCCGGGTCAGTTGCTCGGCGTTCTGGGAGATTAGCGAGAAGTACTGTTTCATCTTCCCGGAGTCGATCGCCTTATCGCCCTGAAGCCGTTCGGTCAAAGCCTTGATCGATGTCAACGGGGTTTTGAACTCGTGGGAGACCGATGACACGAAGTCCGACTTCAGTTTGAGGATTTCCATTTCGTGCGCGATGGTCCGGCCGATCAAGACCGCGCCGAACGTCAGGACGACGACCAGGGTGAGGATCGTCCAGAAATAGAAGCTGTTTTTCAAGCCGGCGAACCCGATCCCCTCCGTCCGGCTCGCATAAAATTCGAGCTTCCAGGGAGGGAAATTGCCGTCGAAAAATTCAGTGACGGTCGCCCGCTCCGCCGGGAGAGCGTCCTTTCCCAGCAGGACGTTTCCCTCCAAGTCGGAGACGACCAACTCGGTTTGACCCGTGGGCAGGTCGTTCGCCGCAGCCCGAGAGAGGACATCGTTCAAAAGAAAGTCCTCCTTGATCTTGAGGCCGATAAGCCCGACAGGGTTTCTTCGCGGCGTTTCGCTGATCGGTACGGCCAGGACGATAAACGCCCTGCCCCCGATTGTATTTGAATACTGGATAGGGGAGGGGAGATCGGGAGCGGATGCCCTCCGCCGGAGTTCGGGGACGATCTCTTGCCGAATGGTATTCATGATCTTCCATTCGGCATTCTTTTTCTGACGTTGGGCTTTGAGCCGGGCATACCGATCCTGGAGGCCGGCCAAATTTTGAACGGCAGGTTTCTTTGAAGAGATTTCATCAATGACCTGCTCTATCAGGCCTGCGTAGGTCTTGAATTGAGCCTCACTGACCGCCCAGCGCATCTCGATGATGTCCTGGTAGTGCGCAAGACCGCTTCTGAGTGCATCGGCACTGTTGCCCAAGGCAGTGTGGCAGTGAACCGTCTCCAATCGGCTCACGAGGGAGAGGGGAATCCCGGAGTCGGTCGCGGATTCAGGATAGTCTTCCTCAACTTTCTGGAAAGTCGCGATAGCCTCGGCGTATCTTTCGAGTTTCACCAGGCAGCGGGCTTCGCTGTAGAGCATCCGGGCTTGAATGTCCGGATCTTTGCTTTGGCGGGCGATATCCCGGTAAAGAGCGATGGCCTGTCTGTGGTTCTGGACGGCGAATTCCTGTGCCTGGGCGGCGGCCAATCGTCGTTGGTCCTGATTCGATAGAACCGGCGAAGATCCCAAAGAAAGCGGCGTGCCCGGAGGATAGAAG
>JBAUIH010000065.1:0-3345 GCA_049682755.1 Candidatus Aminicenantales bacterium
AGGTGATGGCGATCTTGATTTCGAGGTCGTCCATTGGGCTACTCCTCCTAATGTTGTGGTTGACATCATGGAGGGTTGTAGCCCTTTTTTTTCGTCCATGTCAAATGCCATCACGTAACTTTGAAACAAGCTCCAAGATTAAAAACCTGAGGCTATTTTTTGATGCCAGATACTATGGCGGACTGAACAGTTTTACAAATCCGGAAAAAGGGCTTACCAACAGTATGCTGGTTGACGAATTTTTTTATGTTGATAGCTCAGTTCAATTGAATCAGTTTGAACTCGGAGTTTCAATTTCTTACACTTTGTTCAACTCGATAAAGAAAAGCAATCGATAAGCTGTTAAGGCATTTATCGCGGCATCTATTTGCCTTTATAAGCTATTGTCCCCTCAAACCTTATGAATCCTTTGTCCGTCATAACTGACATCTGCGGGTTGCGGCTGCCTTTCATTGTGGCACAGCCCAACTCTGCATCCCGGTTGATGGCAACGAACTTTTCGCTTGGGAAAAAGTCAGGATTTACTTTCCTGTACCTGTCAACAATCATTTGCAGTGCATCTTCACATGCCTGCTGGGGAGTGCCTCCTTCCTTCATTCTCATTACCATGAAATATGAAACGCACGACTTAATTACATCTTCGCCGCGACCTGTGGCGCCTGCAGCGCCAACCTCATTATCAACATACAGACCTGCTCCGATGATGGGAGAATCACCCACCCGTCCGTTTATCTTAAAGCTTAGTCCGCTTGTTGTTGTGCAGCCTGCAATGTCGCCGTTTTTATCTATTGCCAGGACATTCGTAGTCCCATAATGATGCTCAATATCAGGGAAATCGCGCCAGTATGATTCTTTTTTCATCACCTTCTTCAGGTGGTCAGGAGCTCCCCAGTCATCATCCTGGCTCATCTCTTCCTTCCATCGGAGCCAAATTTTACGGGCTTTTTCGGTAAGAAGATCCTCCTCCCGGAATCCCCATGCTTTTGCAAACTGCAATGCACCTTCACCCACCATAAGAACATGGTCGGTATGCTGCATAACCAGCTTTGCAACAGAAGCCGGAGTCTTGATATTCTCGAGACATGCCACTGCACCTGCAGAATAGGTTTTACCATCCATGAATGAGGCATCAAGCTGAACGACGCCGTTCTCATTTGGCAACCCTCCGTAACCGACACTTGTATCCTCAGGATCAAGCTCAAGAATATTTGCAGCTTTCTCCACGGCATCGACAGCTGTGCCGCCATTATTAAGTATTTCCCAGCCTGTTTCCATCGCTTTCTGGCCAGTATCATTGGCGTGGCTTGTGATTATCAGCGGCCTGATACCATTGCCTTTTTCCCTCGAAGTAAAGCCTGTCAGTGACTGAAGCACAAGGGCTCCTGCACTAATACCAATTGTTTGATTAAGGAAATTGCGGCGTGAAATAGATTTTTTCATATTATCAATTTATTAATCTTTCAACTTCTTCAACCCTCTTCACCTGTTGATCTGCTCCTCCAGCCATCCCGGCCGGTTGGTGGTGATCCCCTTTACACCAAGTGCAATAAGCCTTTTTGCCTCGGCAGGATCGTCCATGGTCCATGAACAAACTTCAAGTTTCAGTCCGGCGGCTCTTTTCATCACATCCTCGCTTATTATTGAATAATGAAGACTTATTCCCTCCATACCGGCTTCTGGTACCTTGCTGAAATTTGCTTCAAGCAGATCCTTATTACTGCAGTGGCAAGTGTTTCCGGGGAAGATTTTTTTAGTCTCGGCAATTGTCTGAAAATCAAAGCATATGAAGGTGAAGACTCTGTTTCTTTCATACTTTTTTATAGTCTTCTCCAAAAATGGAAGGACCTTGCTTCCGCATTTAATCTCAATTACAAGTTCCTTTCCTGCAGGGACAGTTTTAATCAGCTCATTAAGGAAAGGGAGTTTTTCACCCTTGTATTTGTCTTCCTTAAACGAACCAGCGTCGAGTTTGCGGAGGATCTTTGAGTTTGTTTCGCTTATCTTCAGATCCTGTCCCGTTGTCCTTTTTGTATTTGCATCATGTGAGCAAATGATCTTATTGTCTTTTGACAGCCATATATCACATTCGACTGCATCGGCACCTTTTTCCCAGGCAAGCTTTGCCGAAGCAACAGTGTTTTTGGGAGCCAGTAACGATGCCCCGCGATGACCGATTATTTCAGAAGATAAGAATTTCCTTTTCCGCTGCGCCGGCTGAATGAGCGTTCTTGCGCCAATTTTGCCTCGCCCCATTGCCAAAAATGATAACATATAATGCGGAGGGATGTCAAGTTGGTGTATTATGAAGGGCCTACGTCATAAAAATGGGGAAAGGGACTTGACATCTGTCGGAGACCATGATATTGTAGTTATATAACTACAATCAGGAGGTCTCAACCGATGGATGTCCAACAACTCGAAGCCCGTCGTCTTGCCATCCTGGACGAGATTCGTTCGATTGACTCGATGCGCCGGGGATCGGTCAACGAACAGTTTTTTCAGATCCGGCACAAGGGGTCCAAAGATCTGACCCGCCAGGGTCCCTATTATGTTTGGAGCAGATCGCAGGGAGGAAAAACAGTCAGTCAGCGGTTGACTTCGGCCGAGGACATCGAGAACGCCCGGGCTGAGGTCGCCGCTTACAGGCGTTTCCAGACTCTCTGTCGGGAGTATGTGGAGGTCGCCTCGGAACTGGCCAGTCTGAAACGGACGACGGAGCAGGAAAAAAAACGCTCGAAATCGGGGTCGAGAAAGACCGGGAAGTAAGACGGCTGCTGGAGGTTGCGGCCAAGTCGGAGAAGGCTGACTTGGAAGCCTGGGAGACGGCCCTACGAGTGGCGGTGTTGGCCTGCGGGGCCAAGGTCCTGGCCGGGATGCTGGCCGCCCACGGTTCGGGCCGGAGGGCGGAGCCGGTCCTCTGCCGCTGTGGGCAGAGGATGGAAAGCGCGGGGGTGCGAGGCAAGGAGTTGTTGACGATCCTGGGGCCGGTCGTCTATGAGCGGTCGAGGTTTGAGTGTTCGGGGTGTGGAGCGACCCGTTACCCGGGCGATGAAGCGCTGGATGTGGTGGGGACGACGCGCTCGCCGGGACTGCGGCGGATGATGGCCCGGGCCGGGAGTCAATCGACCTTTAAGGACGGCCGGGACGACCTCCGCATCTATGCCGGAGTTGAGGTCAGCGCCAAGGATGTGGAGCGGGTGGCGGAGAGAATCGGGCAAGAGATGGACACCTGGGGAGAGCAGGAGAGGCAGGCGCTCTTGCGGGCGGACGGGGAGATGGAGCCGGAAAAAGACATCCCGGTCATGTACGTCAGCTACGACGGGACCGGGGTGCCGATGAGGCCGG
>JBAUIH010000066.1:0-2490 GCA_049682755.1 Candidatus Aminicenantales bacterium
CACCCAGGCCTCTTTCACCCTTTGTAAAACAATAATCATCAATCACTTCCCTTTTCCGTCGTTGACTTTGAAGGCCGCATACCCTATCATAGGAGCTCATAAAAGGAGTCGATTATGGCCAAGCACCGCTCCGCGATTCGCCAGCACCGCCGCAGCATCCGGAGGACTGCCGTCAACAAAAAAAACAAGTCCGTCCTCCGGACTCAGATTAAGAAACTCCGGGAAGCCATCCAACAGAACGACAAGAAAACTGCCCAAGGACTTCTTCCCTCGACGGTCTCGCTCGTCGATAAATCCGTCAAAAAAGGCGCCATCCACAGGAACAAGGGCGCCCGCTTCAAGTCCCGCCTCGCCCGGAAGGCCGGACTGATCAGTCCATCCCCTTCCAACTAGCGCTTCGTCTTTTCCTCGCCCGATTCTGCCGGCCGAAGTACTCGAGAAGGAACGTTTCGATCAGGCCCTGGGCGTCCACAGCGGATGTCTTGATCAAAAGATCGATCTCCTCGAGTTCCCGGATCACCCTGTTCAATTCCGCGAGAGAGAGGCTGTCGACGAGGGAAAAAAGAGCTCTGAATTCATCGGCATAGAGCTTGACAAAGGTCTCTTTGATCTGCGGTTTCAGGCAAGAGAAGATGTCTTTCCGGTCCCGGCCTTCCCTGAGCCAGAGCCAGGCCAAAAGAAGGTCACGGAAGAAACTGGCCAAGACGCGCAGGACGTTCTCCGGCTTTTCCCCATCTTGGAAAGCCCGCTTCAAGGTAAGCAGCGATTGCCTCGCGTCCTCCCTTTTCAGGGCATCCGTGAGGTCCCATTCGACGAACGACCTTGTCCAGTCGCAGACCTGATGGACATCGTCGAGATCGATCATTTTCCTTTCGCCCATGTAGACGACTATTTTCTCCAGTTCCTGGTCGATCCGGCGGAGATCGCTGCCGACGATCTCCTCCAAACGGCTCAAGGCGGCGGGAGTGGCCGACTTTTCCACGGCGGCCAGCCGCCGGGCCATCCAGCCCTGAAGAACCTCCGACCTCAAAGGCTTCAATTCACACTCTTGGACTTTCGACCGGGGAAGCGAAAGAAAGAACTTGACCAGCGGGTGCGTCTTTTTGACCCGGCCGGTAATGACGACGATCAGGACTGTTCGCGAGGCCGGCGACCGGAAATATTCGCTAAGGATCTTTTCGTCTAAAGAGGAGATCTTCCTGGAACCTTCCCCGCGCTCCTTGGCTTCCTTCCGTTCCCGGCTGTTTTCCACGGACGTAACGACGACGATGCGCCAGGGAGAGAAAAAAAAGGGCGCGGTTCTGGCCGTGTCGATGATGTCCGCCCAGCGTATCCCGGCAAGGTCGAACCTCTCGACGTTGAAGCCCTGGGCGTCCGGCGTGACCAAGGCCTGCTTGAGACGCCGAAGGAACAGCTCGGCCAGATATTCTTCTTCCCCGTAGAAAAAATAACAGGACGCCAGCCGGTCCTCGTTGATTTCGACGGCCAGCGGATTGAAAGTCCTCATTCAAAAGCCCTCCAGCAGAGTGTTGATCAGAGTGCCGGCGAATTTCTCTGCCACATCGCTGATCGCATTGCTTTCCCAGGTCTCAAAGCTGGTCCCCGGCGGCACTGAGTACTCCTCTTGATACACAAAGGAAGGATTGGAAAAGAGGACCTTCTGGTTAGTCAGATCGCGGAAGACGATCCTGGCCACCACCGTGATCATATAACGGTCGGCTGTACTCTCATCGGTGAAAGCGATCGGAGTGACATTGAACGCATTGATCTCGCCAACAAGAACAGCATCGGCGGCACCTGAGTCGCTCGTCACCTCCACTTTGCCCCGGTTGATGAGACCGTCGATGACGCTCTGGGTCAGGGTCACGTCCAGGTCGAAACGGGTGGTCATGTTCTTAAACATGGGGACCTCGACCCGTTTGATGTGCCGGGGGAGCGAGCTGCCCGTTCCGCGCAGATAATAGCCGCAGTGAAAGAGAACCATACAGGCGAGCGCCAGACCGAGTATCTTCTTGGCTCTCATTGTTCTCAGACGACGATGCTGACCAGTTTGTCCTCGACGCAGATGACCTTCCGGATGGTCCTCCCGGCGAGGGCGGTCTGGATGCGGCCGAGCGCCAGGGCCTGCTCTTTCATCTCGTTTTCTCCGATGCCGGGTTCGGCCTCAAATTTATCCCTGAGCTTGCCGTTGACCTGGACGATAATAGTGACTTTTTCTTCTTGGGCCATTTCCGGGTCGAAGCGTGGCCAGGGGAAGCGGGCCAGAAGCCCGCGGTGGCCCGTCTTCTCCCAGAGCTCCTCCGCGAGGTGGGGCGTAAAGGGCGAGAGGAGGACGATGAGGCTTTCCAGGGCCAGCCGCAACGCTCCCCTCCCCGAGTCGTTTTGCCGGAGGGCGTCCTTCTCCTTCTTGGCCAGATTGTAGAGCTCCATGATCGAGCTGATGGCCGTGTTGAGGTGGTATCTTTTTTCTATGTCCTCGGTCACTTTCCG
>JBAUIH010000067.1:0-11344 GCA_049682755.1 Candidatus Aminicenantales bacterium
TATGGCCTCCTGCACGATCTCGACGAACGACTCAGCTTCAAGCGATGCCCCTCCGACAAGAAAACCGTCGATGTTTCTTTCGCTCAGGAGGGCGAACGCATTCGCCGGCTTGACCGAGCCGCCGTAGAGGATTATAGCACACCCGGCTGGGCTGTTTCCATACTTCCGGGTTAACTCACTCCGGATATGGGCATGGACTTCCTCGGCCTGGGCGGGCGAAGCGGTCTTCCCCGTGCCGATGGCCCAGACCGGTTCATAAGCGATGATCATCGGCTCGAATCCCTCCGGAGAGATGCCATCCAGCCCGTTCTGGAGCTGCCGGGAGACGACGGTCATTGTCTCACCGCGCTCCCGCTCGGCCAACGATTCGCCGATACAGACGACGGGGATAACGCCGGACCTCAAGGCGGCCCTGATTTTCCTGTTGACGCCGGCGTCTGTCTCTCCGAAGTATTGCCGCCTCTCGGAATGACCAATGATCACATACCGGCAGCCGGCATCCTTCAGCATCGGAGCGGAGACTTCCCCTGTGAAGGCTCCTTGATCCTCCCAGTGCAGGTTCTGGGCCGCCAGCTGCACCGGACTGTCCTCAAGGGCTTTTCCCACCTTGCTCAGCGCCGTATACGGAGGAGCCAGGACCATTTCGGCTCCGGAAAGGCCGGACGCGGCTTTGGCGATCGCCTTGGCCAGCTTCTTGGCCTCCGCTGTGGTCATGTGCATCTTCCAGTTACCCACGATAAAGGGCGGCTTCTTGGCCATGATGATTTCTCCCTGTGGACTATTGCAAAGCATCGATACCGGGCAGGGTTCCTGACGCCAGATACTCCAGCGAGGCGCCCCCACCCGTGGAAATGTGGGTGATCCTGTCGCTGACCCCCGCCTTCGAGACGGCCGCGATGGAATCTCCACCGCCGATGATGGTCATCGCTTGGGCGGCCGCGACCGCCTCGGCGATCCTCATCGTTCCCGCGGCGAACTTATCGATCTCGAAAACACCAAGAGGTCCGTTCCAGACGACCATCCTGGCCATGGCGATAATTTCGCTGTATTGCCGGGCCGTTTCCGGACCGATGTCCACCGCCATCCGGTCGGCCGGGAAGGGGAAGGATGAAACAATTTCGGTCGCTGCGTCCTTTTCAATCGCGGAGGCCAGCAGATGATCGCTGGGAAGAACGAAGTTGACTTTCCCCGCCCTTGCCTTCTCCAGAATTTCAAGGGCCAGCTCAGTCTTATCCTCTTCGACCAGCGATTTCCCGACCCCGAGGCCTTGCGCTTTGAAGAACGTATAGGCCATGGCGCCGCCGATCAGGATGTGGTCGGCCTTATCAAGGAGATTTTCAATAACAGGGATCTTGTCGGAAACCTTGGCTCCTCCCAGGATGGCCACATATGGTTTTTCCGGGGAGTGGACGGCGCGGCTGAGGTATTCGACTTCCTTCTGGAGCAGCCAGCCGGCCGCTTTTTCCTTGACGACTTGAGCGATGGCCACGACCGAGGCATGGGCCCGGTGACAAGCGCCGAAGGCATCGTTGACATAGGCATTGATGCCCCGGGCCAGCTCACCGGCGAAACCGGCATCATTGGCTGTCTCCCGAGCCTCGAAGCGGATGTTTTCGAGAAGAAGAACCTGGCCGTCCCGGAGTCCCTCCTTGAGCCTTTCGACCTCATCGCCGATTACCGCCGGCGCAAGAGCGACTTCCCTCCCAATGAGCTCGCCCAACCTTTTGGCCACCGGCCGCAAGCTCAACTTGGGATCGGCCTTGCCTTTCGGCCGTCCCAGGTGCGAGGCGATAACCAGCCTCGCCTTCTCCTTCAACAGGTGATTGATGGTCGGCAGGGACGCCCGGATGCGGGTGTCGTCCCGGATCCCGCCATGTTCGTTCAAAGGGACGTTGAAATCCACCCGGAGAAAGACCGTCTTCCCGGCAAAGGAAATCTCCTCGAGCCGCTTCATCGCGCTCACTCGGAGATGTATTTGATCAGGTCGCGGAGCCGGCAAGAATAGCCCCACTCGTTATCATACCAGGCCAGCACCTTGACCAGATCCTCATCGACCATCTTAGTGTAATCGGCGTCAACGATGGCCGAGTGGGGATTGGACATGAAATCGACCGAGACGAGTGGCTCTTCAGTGTAACCGAGGATGCCCTTGAGCTCGCCCTCGGCGGCCTTTTTGAAGGCGGCATTGACCTCTTTGTCGGTCGTTTTCTTCTTGAGCAGGGCCACCAGGTCGACGACCGAGACGTTCGGGGTAGGGACCCGGATGGACATTCCGTCGATCTTTCCCTTGAGTTCGGGCAGCACCAATCCAACCGCCTTGGCCGCGCCGGTCGTGGTCGGGATCTGGGAAACGGCCGCAGCGCGAGCGCGGCGCAGATCTTTATGGGGCTGGTCCAGGATGCGCTGGTCGTTGGTGTAGGAATGGATGGTCGTCATCAAGGCCTTCTCGATGCCGAAGGTCGCGTGAAGGACTTTGGCGACCGGGGCCAGACAGTTGGTCGTGCAGGAGGCGTTGGAAAGGATATGGTGATTGGCCGGATCATAGGTTTTTTCGTTGACCCCCAGAACGATGGTCGCATCGGGATCGGCGGCGGGAGCCGAGAAGATGACCTTTCTGACGCTCCCGCGCATGTGCCTGAGGGCCTCGTCTTTTTTCTTGAACTTGCCGGTCGACTCAACGACGACAGTGACACCCAGATTTTCCCAGGGTATGTTCGCGGGATCCTTTTCGGCGAAAACCTTGATTTCCTTGCCGTTGACGACGATCGAGTCCGCCGTGGACTTGACGTCGGCCTGGAACGGGCCGAGGATGGAGTCATACTTGAGTAGGTGAGCCAGCGTCTTGGCATCGGTGATATCGTTCACCGCGACGAATTCCAATTCAGGATCCTGGAGGGAGGCGCGGAAGAGGTTCCGGCCAATCCGCCCAAATCCGTTGATTCCGATCTTGATGCTCATGAGGACCTCCATTCAGGGGTGGTTTTAACCTAGAAAATTAACATAAACGCCCTCCAAAAGCAACGAAATCTGGGGTATGGGATCCAGGAGAGGGAGTAAGCAGGGGGTCAGGTCTTAACTTTTAACAAATCGAGGCGCCCCATGGAATTTGTTAATTGTTAAGACCTGACCCCTTTTACTGTAATGTCGGTCCCATATTTGGTAGAATTGAAGACAAATGGAGTTCCCATGAAAATCCTAACTTCGGCCCAAATGAAAGAGATCGACCGCCGGACCATCGAGGGAATCGGCATCCCCGGCCCGGTGCTGATGGAAAACGCCGGCCAGCAGATTTTCCGCTTTCTCCAAACTCTCATTCTTCCCTATGTCGATGAGGATAAGATCATCATCGTCGCGGGGAGGGGAAACAACGGTGGCGACGGCCTGGTCATCGCCCGCCATCTCTGGAACAACGGAATGATCCCCCGGGTTCTCCTTCTTGCGGCCAGAGAAGAACTTCGGGGCGATGCCGCCTTGAACCTGGGGATAGCGGAGAAGATCGGCGTTCAGGTGCGGGAGATCAAGTCGGAGGCGGATTGGAACGCTCAAAAGCGGCTGCTGAAAGAAGCATCTGTCATCATCGACGCGATCTTCGGGACCGGACTGACCAAGCCGGCCGGGGGCCTTTACGCCCGGGCGATCGAGGATATCAACAAGTCGGCGGCTTTCAAGGTGGCCGTGGACATCCCGTCGGGATTATCATCCGACAGCTTCGAAGTCATCGGCCCGGCTGTCAGGGCCGATGTCACCGTGACCCTGGCGGCGCCCAAGATCCCCCATGTCCTCCCGCCGGCCGAGGAGTGGATCGGGGAACTCATGATCGCGGATATCGGCATCCCGCAGCCGCTTTTCGATTCTCCAGAGTTTAGGCTGGAAATGGTCGAGAAACAGGACTTGCTGGGGTGCTTCCGGAAGCGGAAAAAAGATTCCCATAAAGGAACCTACGGCCACCTTTTCATCATCGCCGGTTCCCTTGGAAAAACAGGAGCCGCAGTGATGGCGGGTAAAGCGGCGCTGAAAACGGGCGCGGGTTTGGTCACGGTCGGCACGCCCCGAAGCTGCCTGCCTATAGTGGCCAGGGGGATGGCCGAGCTCATGACTGAAGCACTGGCGGACACCGAAGAAGGGACAATCGCCGCCGCAGCCATGCCTCAAGCGCGGGCGCTGCTCAAAGGAAAGGATGCTCTTTTGATCGGGCCCGGGATTTCGACTCATGATTCCACTGCCGAATTCCTAACGAAACTTGTGCCGGAGATTAACCTGCCCGTGGTCATCGATGCCGATGGGCTGAACATCCTGGCAAAGTTGCCTGATCTGTTGAAAAAGCTTCCCCGGCCGGCCATCCTGACGCCGCATCCGGGAGAGTTCGCTCGCCTCGTCGACCTTCCTCTCCGCGAGATCATCAAGCGCAAACTCGAGCTGGCGCCGGCGTTCGCTCAGAAACATGGAGTGCATCTTATCCTCAAAGGGTACAGAACCTTGACCTGCGCCCCCGACGGGCGGACGTTTATCAACCCAACCGGAAATTCGGGGATGGCCACGGGAGGATCGGGCGACGTCCTCAGCGGCATGATCGCCGGCTTGCTGATGCAGGAAAAGGATGCACTGCGGGCAGCGCTGGCGGCGGTCTATCTCCATGGGCTGAGCGGTGATCTGGCCGCCGCTAAAATCGGGGAGCGGGCGCTCGTGGCCGGCGACCTCATCCGCTTTCTGCCCCGGGCGGCCAAGACGCTGGAAGATGAAGTCGAGGCCTAACCTGATGTCTTGCCCTCGCCCTGGATGAGAGATGAGAGGGAGAGGGTGAAAAAAGAAGGGCCGTCCCGAGAGGTGATCACACACTCCGAAGAGGAGACCTTCCTTCTGGCGAAAACCATGGCCCGCCGGTTCAAGGGACGCGAAGTCGTCCTCCTCAGTGGAGAACTCGGCGCCGGCAAGACGATCTTCGCCAAGGGCATCGCCGCCGGGCTGGGGATGAAAGAGCAGAACCTCGTCTGCAGCCCCTGTTTTACGATCATGAACGTCTATGAAGGCCGGTTCCCGATATTCCACTTCGACCTCTATCGCCTGGAAAAAGCAGTCGATATTCTGGACTTGGGCTGGGAGGATTATCTGGACAGGGGAGTGGTGATCGTGGAGTGGGGGGAACGGGTCCCTTTTGCCCTCGAAGCCATCCGGGTTGATTTCAAGAAAGTCAAGGGCGACGACCGCACCATCACAATCTCGATGCCGTGAAAATGAGAATCAGCCGACCCGATTCTTGCTTTTTTCGATAGATTCGATAAGTTCAGTAGCGGCTTTCTTGGGATCCTCGGCCGAGGCAATGGCCGAAATCACGGCGACACCGTCGGCGCCGGCGGAGACGACAGCGGCCACATTGGCGAGGGCAATGCCGCCGATGGCTAAAATGGGGATCTTCGCTTTCTTTCGGATCGCGCGCAAGCCTTCTAAGCCCAGGAGGAACCCAATGTCTTTCTTCGACAATGTCCGAAAGACGGGGCCCACGCCGACATAATTGGCTCCATCCTTTGCCGCCCTTTCGGCTTCTTCGGGTGTGGCTGCGGACAGACCGATGATGCTCTTTTTGCCCAAAATCTTCCGGGCATAGGGGAGGGGCATATCGTCTTGTCCTAGGTGGACTCCATCCGCCTTGCACGCAAGCGCGACGTCCACCCGGTCGTTGATAATCAGGGGGATGTTCTTCGGGCGCAATAACCGGGCGGCCTTCATCCCCACGTCCAGAAATTCCCGGCCGGTCCATTTCTTGCCGCGAAGCTGGATAATCGTCACGCCTCCGGCCACAGCCGCAGTGATCAGCCGAATGATACCTTTCCCTGCCGCCGCTTCCGAGTCGGCGATGAAACAGAGTCTCCAGTCAATGCGCCGCATGATCTCTTCTCCTACGGTAACGATTATAACACCGAAATCTATGGGACGGAATTCCTCGGGATTACAGCCTCGCATCTCCATCTATGTGATAGATAACTCGGGAATGGAGAAGCGACCTCGAAGGTTCAGCCTTGCCGAGGCGTTTTGCGGGGGGAGCCGAGCCTTATTTCAGTGCGGGAGGCCGAAGACGTAGTAAATCAAACAGAGAAGCCCGAGGACGATCGATCCCGCGTTCAGGTCTTTCCATTTCCCGGCCAGCACTTTGAATACGGGGTAGAGGACAAGCCCGGCGGTCAGCCCGTTGGCGATGTTGTAGGTGAAGACCATCATGACGATCGTGACGAACGAGGGGACCAATTCCGTCAGGTCGTCGAAATCGATCCGCTTGATGGACCCTACCATCAGCACTCCGACAGCGATGAGTGCCGGACCGTAAGCGTAACGGAGATGCTGCAAAGGCTGGATGAACGGAATGAAAAAAAGGGACGCCAGAAAAAGAACGGCCGTTGTCACTGCCGCCAGCCCCGTCCGGGCCCCTTCACGTATGCCGGTGGCCGACTCGATGTAGGCGCCGCTCGTCGAAGTCCCCACCACCGCGCTGAACATGCAGGTCACCGCGTCCACCATCATCGGCTTCTCGATCTCGGGGAAGTTCCCTTTTTCGTCGAGCATATTGCCGGCAGCGCCCACGCCCACCAACGTTCCGAGTGTGTCCAAAAATCCCATGAGAAAGAGCGTCAGGAGAATGGGCAGCATGCTCAGCTTCAGCATTCCCATGATGTCGAGCTCGAAGGCAATCGCCCCCAGGCTGAATTCGCCGCTGAAGGGAAGCGCTACAACGGCCCGAGGAGCTTCTCCGACTCCGGCCGCATATCCCAAAACGGCCGTGATCGCGATCCCGAGAAGGATGCCTCCCCGGACCCGGTGGTAAAGAAGCATACTGATGATAAGAAAACCGAAAAGCGCCAAGAGGACCTCCGGCGAGCGGAGGTCCCCGATCTTCACGGGGACATCGGGTGCGGAGAGGAGATAGGCTCCTCCACGAAGGAGCGTCTGCGGCTCCATCCCGGCCACGGAACTGGTGACGATCCCGGTCTCATAGAGACCGATAAAGGCCAGGAACAGCCCGATCCCGACCGCGAAGCTGTGCTTCAGGCTCGCCGAGATGGAATTGGCCAGCCAGGAGCGGACCCGCAACAGCGTGATCACGGCGAAAGCCAGCCCGCTGATAAAGACCGCCCCCAGCCGGAGCTGCCAGCCGATCCCCATCGTCGCCAGCCCAAAGGCGATGAACGCGTTTTCTCCCATATAGGGAGCGACGGCGATGGGCCGGTTGGCCAGAAATCCCATCAGCAAAGAGCCGAAGGCCGCCGCCAGGATCGTAGCCACGGTGCTCGGGCC
Source organism: Candidatus Aminicenantales bacterium (assembly GCA_049682755.1). Taxonomy (GTDB): domain Bacteria; phylum Acidobacteriota; class Aminicenantia; order Aminicenantales; family UBA8522; genus UBA8522. The sequence continues at coordinate 7,285 of JBAUIH010000067.1, forward strand.
CTGGGGAATCCCGGCGAAGCTCAGGATGGCGGGGTTGACCACGATGATATAGGCCATGGTGATGAAGGTGGTGGCCCCTCCCAGGATTTCGATCCGGGCCGTCGTCCCGTGTTTCTCCAGCTTGAAGAGCCGTTCCGTCAGCATTTGGCCTCTCCGTCTAAGTGAGGGGACTTAATCTTGCTTCTTAAGGAAAGATATATCCGTGAAACGCAGAAAGTCAAGCCGGCCTGAATCGCTGCTCCGGTCATTGACAAGAATTTTCTTTTGTTCTTAAATGGGGACGCTTTTAGACGGAGAGGCTCAATATTATGGTCAACGAGATCAAGAACAAAATCTGCGAAGTCAAGGACTTCCCCAAGCCGGGGGTCGGCTTCAAGGATATCACTCCCGTCGTCGAGGACGCAGCCTGCTACAAGCGGGTTATCGACCTGTTGACGGACTGGGCCAAAACCAGGGATCCCCAGCTCATCGCCGCGATCGAATCGAGAGGCTTCCTTTTCGGAGCGCCGGTCGCCCACCGGCTCGGCCTGGGAATGACAGTCATCCGCAAGAAAGGCAAACTCCCCCGCAAGATCGTCTCGGTCCGGGCTCCCAACGAGTACGCCGTCGAGACCTTCGAGATGCACGCCGACAGCGTCGCGCACGGCGAGCGCGTCCTCATCATCGACGACCTGATCGCCACCGGCTCGTCATCGGTAAGCGCCATCGAACTCGTCCAGAAACTGGGTGGTAAGGTGGTCGGGTTCGCCGCCCTCGTCGACCTAGCCTTCCTCAAGGGAATAGAGAACATCAAGAAAGCTCACCCCGGCGTGGAGATATTCTCGCTTGTCACCTTCAACGAGTAGGGACGGAAGCGGGACGCGGCGCTCAGTACCGTCGAGGTTCTCCGGAATCTTAGTTCTCCTTGGTTTTATCTTCACCCTCGGTTTGAGCTGCGCCCGGACGATCCCCGAGCTCGGGCTCGGACCGGCAGGACCGGTTGAAGACAAGTGGGTGAAAAAGACTCTCTCCGGCATGACCCTGGAAGAGAAGATCGGGCAGATGATCGCTTGGCGGTACAACGCCCATTTCGTGAACCAGGACAGTGAATATGTCAGGGAGCTTGTCGACCTGGTCAGCGGGAAGAAGATAGGCGGGTTGATCATTTTCGCCGGGGAGGTTTATGAGTCCGCCCACCTAACCAATTATCTGCAGCAGCAGGCCCGGGTCCCGCTCCTCATCGCCGCCGATTTCGAGTGGGGAGCGGCCATGCGCATCAGCGGGACGACACTGTTCCCGCCGCTCATGGCCATGGGCGCGGCCGGCTCAGATGAACTGGCCTACGAGATGGGAAAGACGACCGCGGTCGAAGGCCGGGCCATGGGAATCCACATGACCTATGCCCCGGTCGTCGATGTGAACATCAATCCCGACAATCCGATCATCAGCGCCCGTTCGTTTGGGGAAAGCCCGGAAAGCGTCGGCCGGCTGGCCGCGGCTTTCATCAAAGGCTGCCAGGAGAACGGGATGATCGCCACGGCCAAACATTTCCCCGGGCACGGCGATACCGCCATGGATTCCCATAACCTCATGCCGACCATCGAGGCCGACCTTGACCGCCTGGAAAAGGTCGAGCTTTATCCCTTCGCCCGGGCGATCGAGGCCGGAGTCGAAGCGGTCATGATCGCCCACCTCTATGTTCCTGCCCTGGACCCGACGCCGGATCTCCCGGCCACGCTTTCCCCCGTAATCCTGACCGATCTGCTAAGGAAAAAGTTGGGCTTCACCGGCCTCATCGTCACGGACGCGATGGAAATGGGAGGGATCACAAGAGGCTTTTCGGCCACGGACGCGGCCCTCCGGGCGGTCAAAGCGGGGGTGGACATGGTGCTTCTCCCGCCCGATCCGCCGGGCGTCATCGAGGCCCTGGTCGCCGCCGTCAGGTCGGGGGAAATCACGCCGTCCCGAATCGATGAATCGGTGAGCCGGATCCTGGCACTCAAGGCCAGGCTCGGCCTTCCCAAACAAAGGCTGGTCGATATCGCCGAACTTGCCCGGAAGATCGCTTCCAGGGAGAACCTCCGACAGGCTTCCCTGGCTTTTGAAAAATGCGTCACCTTGGTCAAGAATGGGGGAGACGTCCTTCCCTTTTCCAGTGCGACCTCCGGGAAGAGGATCGCCATCCTCTCTTTGAGCAGCGACGCCGATGATTACTACGCCGGCCGCCCCTTCATCAGGGAGGTGCGGAAGAGACGCCCGGATGCGGCCGCTTTCTACGCCGACGCCTTCACCAGCCGGGAATTTCTCCGCGAAGCGAGGGCTCACGCAATGGACGCAGACATCGTCATTCTGGCGCTGTTTTCCAGCCTGAGGACGTCCAAGGGAAGCGTTGATCTCCTGCCCAAACACATCGACCTGGTCAGGGAGCTGGCCTGGGCCGGCAAAAAGACGGTGGTCATCTCCTTCGGCAGCCCTTATTTTCTCCGCCATTTCCCCGAGGTCAACGCCTATGTCTGTCTTTACAGGAACACCGGGCCCGCTCAAGAGACAGCGGCCAGGGCGGTTTTCGGTGAGATCGATAGCGAAGGGCGCCTGCCCGTCTCCATGCCCGGGCTTTTTCCAGCCGGCCACGGCCTGTCCCTGAAGAGGAGATAGTCAATAAGACCGCCACCCCAAACCGTATGGATCAAGTTTCTTTTCTTTCGGCCAAAGCGAGGGGTATTGGCGAGGAAGTCCGTCGACGACTGAGCGGGCACGGATTCTCTCCGCAGGAGAGAAGAGCGAAGGAGGAGGTCGAAGCGAGCTTCCTCGCCAGGGAAGCGAGCGGGCTGACGAACCATATACCCCGAGCGACGCAACTTGACTTGCCCGAGCGTCGTTTATAAGATGAAGCCGGATGCGCAAGCGGGAGAGGCCGAAGGAGTAAGTCTATTATGATATTTCCCAAGAAGGTCCTGGTTGCCGTACTGGTCTTGATTGTGGTCGGGGCCGCCTCGTACTTCGTCTTTTTTAAAAATAAAAAGGGGACGGAGAGCGGAGAGAGCGGTGGAGAGACGGCTCAAGCGCCGGGCAAGACCGAGGAAGCGGCGATCTACGAGCCTGTCAGAGTCATCCCGGCAAGGAGAGGGGAGCTGGTCATGCGCCTGAAATCGCCCGGCGAGGCCGTCACCGAAAAAATGATCGTCCTGAAGACGGAGGTCCCGGGGACGATCAAGATCTTCAACGTCAAAGAGGGCAAGCACGTCCGCACCGGCGATGTCCTGATCGGGCTCGACGAACAGGAATACCGGTTGAAATGGGAGCGGGCCGAGGCTCTGCGCTTGAAATACCTGTCCGACCTGTTGCTGGACAAGCAGTTTGCCGAGCCCGATAAAGAGCTGGATGCGCGGGCGAAAGAAAGGATCAGGGAAGCGGAGCAGGAATTCTCCAAGGCAGGAAGTCTCTTCGGTCAGGGCATGATCTCCCGGGAGGATTTCGAAAAGGCCAAGAGATCCTATGAAACCATCCTCATCGAGTCGGGGATAAAAAAGGACGAAGTCATGGCCGCAAGCAAGGGGTTAACCCAGGCAGAGATCGACACCAAAATCGCCCAGATGGAGATCGAAAAAACCAAGATCAGAGCGCCCTTCGGGGGGATTATCACCGACATCAAGGTGTCCCCTCAGGAGCACGTCTCTGCCGGCCGCGAGCTTTTCACCCTGGTCAACATCAGCCAGCTCAAGGTCCAGGCCAAGGTTCTGGAGAGCGAGGTCGGCAAGATGAAGGTCGGTCACGAAGCCGCTCTCCGGTTCAGCGCCTATCCCGATAAGGTCTTCAAGGGGCACGTGGAAGCGATCAGCCCGGTTATCAACCCCGAAGACAGGACCTGCACAGTCTATATCTTAGTTGACAATCCGGAGGAGGAGGTCAAGCCGGGGATGCATGCCGAGGTCGAGATCGCCGCCGATGTCTACAAGGACCGGTTGCTCGTGCCCCAAGAATCCGTTCTCGTTCGCGGCGGCAGGAAGCTGGTTTTCGTCGTGGAGGAGGGGCTGGCCAAATGGCGGTATATCGAGGTCGGGCTGGAAAACGAGGACTATGC
>JBAUIH010000068.1:0-14115 GCA_049682755.1 Candidatus Aminicenantales bacterium
TCATCGATTCGCTGGATGGTCCCTGGCTGTTTCATGATCAGAAGTAACACCCGACGAAAGTCACGAAAATCGTTGTATTCTTTAGCCAGGATATCGAGCAGCCATTCCTCCGCATTGTAGGCCAAGAGTTTTAAACTGTCCACAAGCATCTTCTTCTCTTGATAGAGGATCTCGCGGGCACGATCGTCACCCAGTTGAGAAGCCGGTATTTTTTTTGCCATCTGCCGGAACTCAGCATTAAGCCGTTTGAGAGAGCCCTTAATCGCAGCGACCCGGTTCTGGGCCTTTTCGATCTTCTTTCTCATCCGCTCGCTGGGGACCCGCCTTCTGGATACTGCCAGCCTCTCAGTAAGAAAATGCTCCAGCTGACTCAACTCTTTCTCAAGTTCCTTCTTTGCCCGCCTGTTCTCCGCCCGGGCCGGGTTCTTCACCATGACCGTCTCAAGGCTCTCCTCCGCCAGGTAGCTCAGAAGAGAATCCAGACGATATTCCCTGACCATGTACTTGAAAAAGTTCTCCTGGCTCCACCGGTTGAACATGAGTGAGGCAATCTCTTCCATGGGCCGTTCATAATCATTGGTCAAAATAAAGGTCTGTTTCTCACCCTTCTTCCGCACAACCAGCCGGTGGTGCTCAGGACGAGTCCCGATGTATCCTAACTCCGCTAACTCGGCCTCCTCCCTCCGGCGGCGATACTTGACAAAGCATCGACGGAAGGCGTCAGGATCAACACACTCCTTGGCCCCACGCAAATAGGTGATGAACTTGATCCCCTCCTCATCTAACCTCTTAAACAGTTTTTTGGAAAAGCCCCCGCGGTCAAAAATGATCGTGAAAGTCTCCTGCCCCGTCAGCTTCCGAATCTGTCCGATGATCTCAGGGATCATCGTATGCAGCGTGCTGTTGGCCGGCTTGAGCCAGAAGAAGATCGGGCGGCCCGAGCTATCGTTGAGAAAAAACTGGCTATGACCAGGAACGGCCAGCCGGCGCTGGGTGAAAAAGCCTTTATGAACGTTCCGCTCCCCATAGTAGGGGATAAAATGTCCATCAAAGTATAAGACGCCACATTGGACAAGACCCATCTCCTGATAGCGCCGGGCCAGCTGGGTGAGTAAACTCAAGGACTTTTTCTCCAGGGAAAGCCGGGTCAGCTTCCGGCGTAGGGTCCGTAAGTCCATCCCGCGCGGCCCTTCCCAGAAAAGGCCTAACCGGCGTTTCTCCAGCGTCTTGTAATCCTCAACGCTTCGACACCGCAGGAAGGCCAGCATCAGGATGGTCAGCAGCGTCTCCCTGACAAAGAAAAGACGAGCCCGTATGGGTGAGAAAACCTCCTCCATCATCTCTTTAAACCGGAGCAGGTGGAGAAACGGCCAGAGTAGAAACAACCCCGCCATGGTTTTCCTCTGTGGGCCAGGCTCTAAAACGTCATCAGATGCCAGCGCTTCTCTGGTCCCTAACAGAATCTCCAACGCGTCTTCTTCAACAACTCCCTCAGCCTCCTCTAAGGGTAAGTCCAGAGACGGAGCAGCCACCTCATCTGGTCTCTGCTCAGAAAGGCTATGACGAATACGCTCGATCGATTTCCGGCTCAACTCAAGATCAAATTCCTCTTTGACCGCCTTGAGCACGGCCGCCACCCCCTCACCACCGTGAAGCCTCTCCGCGATGAACCGGTGAACCTTCGCCGTGATCTTGTGAGGCCCTTGAGGACCTGTCTTGGTCATGAATAAACCCGCCAGACCGTATCTCTCCACATTGGTTACGTATCGGCGGGCCGTGTCCCTGTTGATATCAAAAGCAAGGGGAATATCTGTCTGCCTGGCTGCCCCCGTCTTCAAAAGCGTCACGATGGAGGCCACTTCAGAAAGCTTATCGTCTTTCTTGTATTCAAAGAGATGATGATGGTTGACGACAATCCTCACGTGGGAGCCGAGGTCTTTCATGTAAGCGACCGGACTGATCGGGGTGATGCTTTCATCCACGGGCAGGGGGATGAGGCTGAGTTCCATGGGTGAGCTCCTTTTTCATCGGATTCACCCTAAAGATACAACAAAAAAAGGGTGTTTGTCAAGTATTTTATGCGTGATAATTATGTCTTATTGTTAACTCTCTGTTTTCCCCCACATTTTCCCCTGTTGTCGTTGATCTTTGGCGATTTTCTTGTTATACATTGTCATGAGATCTGAATTTATTGTTGCCGTCTTATTTAATTATTTCAACCGGTAGGTCAGGCCGGTCGCGCCGTAGACTCCTGAAAAACGGCCGGTCACAGAATAGGCCGCTTTGAAGGTCAGCGAGAGCCTTCCCAGGAAGCTGCGGTTATTGGGCCAAAGATTGAGGTGGACCCCTACAAAAGGCGCCAGGTGGGGTTCACTCTCCAGGCTGCCGTCATAGCTGTTGCCCAGCATATTGCTGACGGAGACGAAGGTGTAGCCGATCTGGGCCCCCGCAAAAAAGTCCAGGCCCCTGACTCTCGCCGGGCCGAAGTAATAGGCAAAATCGAACGATGGTCTAAGCAGCCGGAAAGTCCACTTCCCACCGTACATTCCCAGGTAGTCGGACCATTGGTCGTACATGACCGTGCCACCGACACCGATATGATGGGTCAGCATGAATTCAAAACTCGCCCCGAAAGGAAAGGGCATCGTATCGAAGGGATCGGCGAAACGGTCGGCGGTCCTGACCATGGAATTGAGGCCGAACTGACCGGTCAGCAACATCGACCCCTTGGGAAACGGCCGTATCTCACCGGAAGCCCAAACAGGATTCAGTGCCACCGCCAGAAGGCTCAGCGCAACTAGGATTGCCTTTTTCATTAGATCCCTCCTGATACTTCAATTACGGCCCGTATTCCGGCCGCGCCTTTTCCCCTCTCGACGAAAATCTAAGCAAAAAGCGTGCCAATATGGCTAACCATATCCCGCCGTCCTCCCCTGTCCTCTTCTCAGGACGCCCATGAAAATTGGTGACAGTATATTCTTTACCCAATTTCCCGACCTGGATATGAAGCCGGAAAAAGGGAAAAGGATATACTGTCACCCATTTTATGAGCTCCGTCCGTCTTCTTCTTTCTCCTCCCCCCTGGCGGGGGAGGATCGAGGAGAGGGGGAAATAGATAATGGGGGACGGCCCTATTTTCGGCGGGTGAGCTCGCGCAGGAATTTATTTTCAGCCTGCGATCGAGTCCCCCCGGGCTCCCATTGGAATTCATCAAGGTCGATGCGGCCGTTATCGTCGACGCGGACTCCTTCCCGAATGAGGAGGCGCCTCTGCTCCTCGAAGCCCCGGCCCCGTTCGAGGGAGATTCCGCCGCGGCTGTTAATGACACGGTGCCAGGGAAGGCGGTCCTTTTCAGACGACGCGTGGAGGACCCGGACGACCTGTCGGGCGGCCCTGTGGTTCCCGGCGAGGGCGGCGACCTGAGCGTAGGTGGCCACCTTTCCCCGCGGTATCGCCTTGATCATACTCTTGACCCTGTCCTCGAATTCCATGTCTTTCTCTGGGCAAAATCTTAGTGATGAAACGGAGCCGCGTCAATGTCGGACACGCCCGGGGAGATGAAAACACCTAAAGAATATGTCGGCTATTTTTTTCACCCTCTCCCAGACCCTCCCCCATCCGAGACTGTGTCGCAACTGCGAGTTGTCATTGCGAGCGCCCGCAGGGAGCTTCTCTTTTGCCTCTTTTTAATCATGAGGACGGTTTATTTTACAAATATTAGGATCGTCCCCTTTTTATCCCCTATAACGAATAGTCTGGTGGAAAGGGAGGGAGTGTGATTGAATAATTGGTGACAGTATATGGTGTCCCCTATTCTTGAAAACACACTGTGCAAATAAGGCATTAAGATTGGTGACAGTACATCCTTTTCCTTTTTTCCGGCTTCATCTCCTGAATGGAAATTCGGAATAGGATGGACTGTCACCAATTTCTTAAAAGGCCTGGCCGATGCTGAAGTGGACCTCCGACCGGGATTCACCCGGCCTGCGGTCGAGCTTGAACCCCCAGTCGACACGGAGCAAAACAATCGAAGTCGCAAACCTTAACCCCACCCCGGCCGTCTCCCGCGTCTCAATGGGTTTGAAATCCCCGGCTTTCGTATAGACAGTCCCGATATCCAGAAAGAGCACTCCGCCGAGCGCCCGGTAAAGGGAAAAGCGGAGTTCCTGGTTGAGGATAAAGAGGGCTTCCCCGCCCAGCGGGATCCGGCTCTCTTGGCTCTTCGGTCCCACTTCGTTGTAGCCGAATCCGCGGATGCTCGTCCCCCCGCCTGCGAAGAACCGGTCACCCAGAGGAAGATCCCCGCCGATACCCTTGCCCAGTCCAAGGCGGAGTCCTAAAGCGTAGTCTACAGGACCGGTCACCCGGCGGATGAAAAAGTACTGGCCGAAATAGCGCCAGAACCTGACCTCTGACCCGAGCGCCGACGCCGCGTAGTCCAGGCTCTGGGAAAAAAACGTGCCGCGGCTGGGATTGACGACGTCGTCGCGGGTATTGGCGCTCACTGTAGCGTTCAACCGCCCTACGTTGACGGCTTCTTCCGAGACCTCGAGTTCCGCGACGGCGCCGTCATAAGTCCGGCTTCTCTCAAAGGTGTAGTTGTAAGAGAGCATCCAGGATTGGAGGAATTTGATCTGCTGCTGGAGCGTGAGCCCACTTTTATCGACCGTATAGCCCGGCAGGATCTTGCGGTTGAGGAAAGCAAAGAACTCACTGTTGATCTTTTTCCCCAGGAAATAGTGGCTCCGGAAAAAGGCTTTGGCGCCCTTTTCATACCGGTTCAGATTGAAGCTCGCGCCGGCAAGCCGGGAGGCGCCGAGGACATTGCGATTGACGAGTTCTCCGGCGACACCGAACTCGGTCTCCGTATCGTACTGAAGACCGTAACGCAGGGAGAATGGATGGAGCTCCGTCACCTCGACCTTCACGGCGTTGAGTCTTCGGGCTCCGGCCGCCTCCTCATCCTCCGGCTTCAGAGTGAACTGGACTCGGCCGAAGATGCCGAGATCATAAAGCTTTTTGCGGCTCCTGTTGACGGCATAATGGTCGAGAGGATCCCCCACTCCAAAAGCCAGTTCCCTCAGGACAACCCGCTCCCGGGTCACCGCGTTTCCCGAGACTTCGATGCTGTTGACGATATCCTGGCGCTTGGCAGCGATCTTGAAGGCCAGGTCCGCTACGGCCCTCTCTTTATCCAGCCGGCTCTCCCCCTCAATCTCGGCCTCGTTGTAACCGCGCCGCGCATAGACCTCGCCCAGGCGGCCGAGCGCGGCCTCATAAACCTGAGGAGAGAAGACCGCGCCTGTCTCCAGACGGACGGACTCTGCCAAAACATCCTCGCCCAAACCCAGGTTGCCCCGGAACTCGATGCGGCCCACCTTGAATCGGGGCCCCTCGTCCACCGCAAAGGTCGCCCGGACCGTCCTGCCGATTCGATCAAATCCGATCTCAGGAGGCCCGGCCTGCGCCAGCAGGAAGCCCCTCTGTCTGTAATATCCTTCGAGTCCTCTCGTGACGGCCTGCGGGCTGACAAAGATTTCCTTGAGAAGCCCGCTCTTCTTGAGCAGCCCCGTCAGGGACCGTGGCGAGAGGGAGCCGACCCCCCTGAAATCGATCTCCAGTTTGCGATAGCGGATTCCCTGAACCACCTGGAAAGTCACGACCCTCTCGCCGCCGGCGCCCGACGACTCCTTCAGTCTTACTTCCACCTTGTAATAGCCCTGACGGCAGAAATGACGGCGGATCTCTTCCCGGACATCATCACCGGCGAGACCGCGCAACTTTCCCCCTGTCCAGAGCGCCCTGACTTTCCTCTTCAACGAGGCCGGAATCTCCGCCCCTTCATACCCGATCCGGATCTTCGGGCCGGACTCGATCCGGTAAACAAGGTCCATCCCGCCATCTATCTCATCTTTTTTCGCGCTGATGAAGTGACTCAGGTAGTCGTTTTTTTCGTAAAGACGCCGGAGCCTGTCCAAATCGTCGTGATACCTGACGACATCAAAACGCTTGCCCGGGGAAAGCTTCAGGCTGCGCCGGACAGTGCGCTCGTCCAGGCCGAGATTCCCCTCCAGGACAAGGCTCCCGACGAGCCGGCTCCGGCCTTCCCTTCTTCCCTGCAGCGGAGCCGGCTCTCCCGGCAATCCGAACCGGACCTCACGCTGAATGTCGAAGCGGTAGGAGTCATCGTCGTGCTTGGCGGCCCGGAGATTGATCTCCCGGCGGGGCTTGTAGTTGAGGATCGCGGTCGTGTTCTGGGAATTCTTAAGACTCTGGGAGAGGACGAGTTCAAGCTCGGGAGTGATGTGTTGGCCCACGGTAAGTCGCGCTTCCGGATTCTCCTGCGACGAGACAAGGCCGGCGTCGATAGTGACACTGTCCAGGCCCAGCTTTTGCTGGACCAGGTTCTCCAGCTTACCTGTAAGGGCATCATCCAGGTAGGAAAGCGCTCTCCCGCCGATGGCCCCGAGGACGTCATCGGATACATAGGCCAGCCTTTTGCCCGTCACCAGCAGGGAGATGATATCGGGCTCGGAGAGGGGCGGCTCGGAAGTGAGGCCGGCTGAGAACTTGTCCGGCGTCCCGCTGAGGAGCAGCAGGATGTCGTAGCCGGCCACCCGGGTTTGGGCCCTCACATCGACATCGGGTTCGATCCGGTTGGGGTTGACGAAATCGACCCGGCCCTGTTCGATCCGGTAGGTCGTCTGAGAAAAATAGATCTCGCCTCCTTCGCCGACCACCACACGGCCGGTCAACGCAGGTTGCAGTGGCGTGCCCGAAAGCTTGAGATCTCCCAGGACCTCGGCCCTGGCCAGGTTGTTCCGGATGAAGATTCCGTCCCGGATGACCACTTGGATGTCGAAATTCAGCCTTCTGAAAAGCGGCGGGAGCTCGACGTCTTGGTCGAGGCGGGGCCGGCGCTTGAGATAACGGTAGAGCTCGGATTGGACATTGAACGGCTCGACGTACTGGGCCGCCTGGATGGTCACGACTCCGCCGAGAGTCGGCTTTTCGTCCTGAAGAGCGAATCGAAGCGCGAAACCCGTTTCGGCAAAGAAGCCCTTCGGGTAGCGCAGGAAGATATCCTCTCCGCTGATCTGGAGATCGGAATTCTTCAAGGAGAGGCCATCGAAGACGAGACTCCCCCCGGCCTTGACTTTCCCGCCGTTGAGCAGCCCGTCGAATCCCTCGACTTCCAGGCGGTTCTGAAGCAGAAGCAGACGGCCGTTCAACCGGCTGAGGCTGAGATTGAATTCCGGCGCGTCGAACCCGGCATCGTGAAGCTCGATGAACCCGGCCACTTCCGGCCGGGCGAGGCTCCCGGTCAAGCCAATTTCATAGGCGGTGCGACCGGAGAATCCCGGATCCGCCACGAATGCCTGAAGCATCCTCAAGTCGAGGTCTCCCATTAGATTCAGGTCGAGTTCTTTCTCCCCGGCAAGCCCCAGCGTTCCGGCGGCCTGGAATCTTTTATCTCCGCCGGCAAGAGAGAAGCGTTCGAAGACAACACGGTCTCTGTCGAAGAGAATCCGGGAGGGGGCTTCTTGAATGAGCTGAAGCCAGGGGAGGTCGATCTCGAAGCGGCTGAATTCGGCCCTAAACCGGGGGGTGGAAATTGAACCTTCAAGTCGCGCTTCAAAGGCAAGCCTGCCCTGCCCTGCCGCGACCGGGAGAAGCCAAGCCAGCGAGCCGAGGTCGAGAGCGGCGCTGACACTGAGCCCCGCTTCCGCGTCACCGCGCCAGGGGAGAGACCCTTCCACCTGGAGCCGGTTGCGGCCGTTCTCGAGAAGAAGATTTCTGATGCTCAGCCCTTGGTGGCTGTAGGAGATGGAAAATTCCCGGGCGCCGGCGAGCCGGAAATCTTTTGTGCCGAGGCTGAAGGCGCTGATGCGCAGATCAAGGGCCGTGGTTTCGGCCGGCCTTCCGAGCTCGACCGAAAGGTCTGCCCGGCCGGAAGCCGTGGCGGCTATTCCCGGCGGAGGCGCGGACATGGCCAGGTCCGCCACCCGGTCCAGGGAGAGGCTCTCGAAATCAATGCGCAGGCGAAGCGGATGCGGCGCAGCGAGAGCAACGGCGCCCTGGCCAGATACGGCCAGGGACGGCGCGCGGGCCTCGAATTCGACGGTCCGTCCGTCGGAGCGCGCCTCGAAAGGAAGATCGCCGACGTCTCGACCCCTAAACCTTGTCCGCGACAGCCGTCCTTCCACACCGAAGACGGGCGTCTCGATCCCTCCGCTTACGCGCGCATCCAGGTTCAATTCCGCCGCGACATCCTCGGCGATCCCCAGGGCGGCGAGGATAGAACCCATTGGCCACTGCCTGATTCGCAGGCCAAGGTCCAGCGGTTGCGGCGAGCGAAGACGGAAGGCGCCGTCGAGCATCGCCCGGCCTTCATCAAGAGTAACGGTCAGCGACTGGAATAGGACCTCCTCCCCGTCGAAAGCAAAGTCGCCTTCGAGCCCCAGACCCTCCACCCCGGCCAGGGATATTTCCCGTCCCGTGAGTTCAGCTTTAAACAGAGGTTTGGTCAGCCTTCCACCGACCTCGCCGGAAAGGCTGAGCCGGCCGCGCAGTGAGGACGTGACCACGTGCCCGGCTACAAGGCTCTCAACTGAAGGGGGTAGCGAGGATAGAAGTGAGCCGATGTCTTGGATATCCAAGCTGAATTTTCCCCAAAGCCGCCCGGCCGCAGACTCGAAGGATCCTCCCAGGGAGGTGTCTCCGAGATGGACTCTGTCCAGAATCACTTTAATTTTGCCGGCATCGGCCTCGAGACCGGCTTTCCCCGAAAGAGGAACCGCCGCAGGAAGCGAGGGGGTCGCAGCGGCAGTGGGGGAAGAAAACTCAATATCCGCCCGCCCGAACAGCGAATCCAGCGTCGGCCCGGTCCAGGAAAAACGGAGCGAACCGGAGGCGCGGGTCGAGATGTCGACCGGCAGATCCAAACGCTCCAGGAGCCGGGCCGGATCCAAGGCGTCCAAGGTCAGCTCGACCTGGTTGGCGGCGGTCCGGTCGAAAGGATGGAACCGGGCCGAGCCTTGAAGCTCACCCTCCGGGGCGGATATCCGCATCGAGGCCACGGTCAGCGTCTTGTCCTGCCAGCGCAGTTCCGACTGAAGCGTCAGCCCGCGGAGTTCTTCGTAGCCCAGGTTCTCGCCGAACAATTCGGCTCGCGCCGACAGGGCCTGGAGAGATCCCTCCAGGCGGGATTTGAAATCCACTGTTCCGGAGATATCCTGCGGCAAATGAAGCCGGGTTTTCAGATCGTCCAGGAAAAGATGTCCCTGGAGGCCAAGGCCCAGCAGCGGATGGAAATAGTCCCGGACGCGGCCGCTGAGGCTGAGTTCGCTTGGCCCGCTCCGGATCGCGGCGTTGTGGAGAAGCGTTTCCTCCCGGCCGATGTCCGCGCGGAGATCAAATCTCTCGACGGGGATTCTTTTTCCCTGGAATTCGGCCGTGGCGCCCCGGCCGAGGTCGAGAGTCAGGGAGTGAGTGCCCCGGCCGAGCCAGCCGACCTCGAGCCGCCCGCCGGCCGTTTCGATTTCGATCCCTGCCTCAAGGTCCACATAAGAAAAAGCGATGTCCTGGGCCAGGAAACGGCCGATAATGATCTCAGGAAGCGATGGGCTAGCTCCGGCCGGCTCCTCATCCCCGGAACTTGGGGGACGGGGAATGTTGGTCCGCCCATTTTCGTCCTTGAAAATGCTTATCTTGGGCGCCTGAATATGAAGTTCTTTAACATGGATTTTCTTCCCGAACAAGAGCGAAAGCGGAATGCGGGCGTGGATTCGCTCGGCGGTCAGAAGGGGCGGCAGGTCCGGCTCTCCGGGACTGCTCAGTGACACCGCCCGCAGGGAGAACTCGAGCCGGAAAAGGTTGTAGCGCAGGGAAGAAGCTTTGAGTTCGACTCCGAGGTTACGCTCCGCCGCCTGGAGCGCCCGGTCAAGGACCGCTTTGCGGACGAACGGCAGATGGATAAATAGGAGCAGAAACCCGACGCAGAGAACAGCGAAAACGATAATCCGTCGGGCGGTCTTTTTCATGAATAATCCGGTTTAGCAATAACGTTGAAACGCAGTCAGTCCCCCCGGACCGCCTCCAGGAGCTGGTCATAGACATCGGGGACGGCGGCGATGACCCGGTGCCAGCTCGGGATCAGGAGAATCTCATAAGGGTTTTGCCAGAACGCCTGGCCGGCGATCTTCAAGGTTTCGGCGAAGGACTCCACCGCGGTCGACTCGGCGTGGCGGTCGAAGTGGAGGCAATTGATCTCGGCGTCGTTCTGGTAGCGGACGATCGCCTCCTGGGCGATCTTGAGGTAGATATTGCTCAGGGTCTTGAAGAAGCCCTCCGAGAACTGGACGCCTTCGCCGGCGAGGGTTCTGAAGATGGACTTGGCGATGTCGACCGCCATTTTCATCAGCCCTTTTTCGGCGTCGCGGGGGCTGAGCTGCTGGTGCTTGTGTTCGTAAGCTTCGGCGATATCGGTCTGGCAGATCCTGTTTAAGGACATGTTCCGGTAGACCTCGCCCAGGGTCCCGACTTCGAGCCCCCAGTCCCCGGGGATCCGCATGGCCACGGCCAGGTCCCGCCGCAGGGCGATCTCCCCGGCCAACGCATAGCGAAAGCTGTCGAGGTAGACGAGAAAAGGAAGATGGCCGAGCATCCGCATGAGCGCGCGAATGAACGGCGTGAAGAAGAGCCGGGTCGCACGTCCATGCATCCGGTCCGTCACCCGGGCATAATACCCCTTGCAGAATTCATACTCGGAACGGGGATTGGCCACCGGATAGCAGAGGCGCGCCAGGAGAGACCGGTCATAACTCACGATGTCGCAGTCATGGAGCGCGATGACGCGGCTCCTCCCCTTGGCCAGGACATAGCCGAAGGAGATCCAGACGGCCCTCCCCTTGCCTTGCTTACCGGGCGAGAGATCGTTGTCCTCAAGCCGCTGGTAGATTTTTTTCATCTCCGGGCTGTCGTTCCAAAGGACGGTCAGGTTTTTCACCGCGGAAAAAGCTTTCCTCACGGTGTCATGCTGTTGAGGCGTGGCCCTGTCCAGGCAGAGGACGATCTCGTCGATGTATCCGGCTTTGCGCAGTTCCTGGATGATCCGGGGGAGGGCACCACTCGAATATTCCCGGTAAAGCGAGGGCAAGATCAGAGAGATCGGCCGCTGTCGTGAAAACGCGAAAAGTTGTTCCTCGATCCGCTTCAGGTCGACCGGCCCCAACCGGTGAAAGGTGGCGATCACGCCGTTGTGAAAGAAATCGGACATCTTTTTCTCCCGCGAAGAACGATGGGCTCAGGCGAAATGCTGTTGTCAGGATAAGGGATTTTTGAAGTCGAGTCAACGCATACTCAGTGATAGGTTTTCCAGCGTGGCCGGACGGGGCTTCGCGCTGGGGGAAGAAGGAAAGGAGGAAAAAAGACAAAGAGAACCAGAAGAATTCAGCGCGCGACGGAACCGCCGCAGCGGAGATCCCTGCCCGCTTGGACAGATGGTTGTATGTCAATTCCGTTCTATGGCATAATCCATTTATCTTTGCTGAGCGCATGAAGGAAAAATGGGATCGGCTGTCGGTATCCATCATCTTTCTCCTGGTGCTTTATACCTTCGCCGCAGCGGCGGGCCTGGAGACGGCTGAAATGCAGACGGTCAAAGTGGAACTCCCCCAAACCGCAGGCTCCTGGACCAAGAGCGCCCCACCGCGGACGATCACCGCTCAAAACATCTTCGAGTACATGGACGGCGCCGGGGAGCTATACATCGGCTACCGTTTCGACCGGCTCGAGGTCATCGAATACGAAGCTCCGGGAGAAACAAACATCCTGGTCGAGGTCTATTTCATGAAGACACCGGACGATGCCTTCGGCCTCCTCTCCCTCGACTGGGGGGGCGAGCCGGTCGATTTGGGGGCAGGCGCCCGACAGGGCGCTGAAAAAGACATGAGCTGGCCGAATGCCCTCTATGGTGAAGGCCTGTTGCGCCTCCGGTCGGACAAGATTTACGCCCGGATCATGGCCGAGCAGGAAACCCCGCGATCGAAGGAGGCGGTGCTGGCCCTCGGCCGGGCCGTCGTCAAGGATCTCGCTGTTCCATCGAGCCCCACGCTTCTCGGGCGGCTTCCGGAGAGACTTGGCTCCGGCTGGAAACTGCGTCGGGACAGGACGAGTTATTTCCGTTCCCACCTGGTCCTCAATTCCCTTTATTATCTCAGCCAGGAGAATATATTCGACCTCGGCCACGAGACGGAAGCAACGCTCGCCCAATACGAAAAGGAAGCTCCATCAGGGCCTCAGCGGATCCGGGTCCTTATGATCCAGTATCCGGATGCCCAAGCCGCCGGAAAGGCCCTCGCCCATTTTCAGCGGGTCTATCTGCCCGACCGATCTTCAGCCCCTGGGGAAACCCAGGACTTTTTCTCCGTCGAGGACGGCTGGCTGGGTTACAAGCTGACCGGAATCCGGGCTGCCTACGTCTTCGAGTCCCCGGATGAAGAGACAGCGGCAGCCGTCATGGGTCAACTTTAAATAAAATTGGAGGTGCTGAATGGCCGGCAAGAAAAGATCGTTGACGCGGCGGGATTTCCTCCAGGGAACTCTCGGAGCGGCGGTGGGCGCGTCCGTCCTGGGGACGAAGTGGCTCGAACCGGCCCAGAAAGCCGCCGGCTCCAGCCTGGTCGCCATCGTCCGGAATGAAAAGGCGATGGACTCATCGAACATCGTCAATACCGAAGTCCTGAAGACCATGCTCGACGACGTCCTGACCAGGGTGACAGGCAAGACCACCGCCAAGGATGCCTGGCGCAGCCTGCTCAAGGCGGACGACACGATCGGACTCGTCCCCACGCCCCACCTGAACCCGACTCATACAGAGGTCGTGGATGCCGTAAAGGGCTCGCTCATCGCCGCCGGCTTTCCCGAGAACAAGATCCTGGCCGCCCAGGGAGGTCCGGACAAGCCCAAGCCCTGCACGGCGCTCATCGGGCTGCCCGGCTTGAAGGCCCACTGGCTGACGGGTATCGGGACGGTCATGAAGCTCTACATCCTCTACTCGGGAAATCCGCGCAATTACCATGACGCCGACAGCGCCAAGCTGGGAGAGATCTGGAACCTGCCGTTCGTCAAGGGGAAAACACGCCTCGTTCTCGTGGATGCTCTTCATCCCCTGTTCGACAAGGGCCCCCAGGTGGATCCCCGGTACAAATGGGCTTATAACGGCTTGATCGCCGGGACGGACCCCGTCGCCGTAGAAACGGTCTGCTTGCGCATCATCATGGAAAAAAGGAAGGCGGACAAGGGCGAGCCCTGGCCGTTGAGTCCCCCGCCGCTCTGCGTCGAAGCCGCGGACAAGGAGTATGGATTGGGGACGAGCGATTGGAGCAAGATCAAGGTCGACCTTTCCGGTTGGACTGAGAACGCCCTCCTCGGCTGAAAAAAGTGGGGAAAAAAGGTTCTTTCACCAAGACATTAGAAATTCCCACTACTGAGCTCAAAAAGGGGGTGTTATTCGCCGGGAGATACGAGGTCCAGGAGGAACTCGGGAAAGGGGGTATGGGGAGGGTCTACAAGGTCCTGGACACGGAGATCGGCGAGACCGTCGCCCTCAAGCTCCTGAACCCGGACATCGCCGCGGAGCGACGGACGATCGAGCGGTTCAGGAACGAGCTGAAAGTGGCCCGCAAGATCACCCACCGGAATGTCTGCCGGATGCACGACATCAACAAGGAAAAAACCACCTATTTCATCACCATGGAGTTTGTGCCTGGAGAAGACCTGAAATCCCTGATTCGCAGGAAAGAGCGGCTGACCGAAGACGAGGCTGTCTCCCTGGCCGAACAGGTCTGCGCCGGCCTCGGCGAAGCCCATCGCCTGGGGGTCACTCACCGCGACCTCAAACCGCAGAACATCATGATCGACGAGGAAGGGAAGGCGCGGATCATGGACTTCGGGATCGCCCGCTCCCAGGAAACAAGAGGCGTGACCGAAGAAGGGTTGATCATCGGCACGCCCGACTACATGTCCCCCGAACAGGTCGAAGGCGCGGAAGCGGAACCGCGCTCGGACGTCTATTCCCTGGGCGTTGTCATCTACGAGATGGTAACCGGCAGG
>JBAUIH010000069.1:0-5160 GCA_049682755.1 Candidatus Aminicenantales bacterium
ATGACCTCGTCGAGGACGTCCCAGACTTCGGGGCGAGCGCGTTCGACGATGCGCTTGGCGCTTTTGATGTTGTGTGCGAGGCCCTTGGCGACGAGCGAGTGCATGACGAACGGCTTGAACAGTTCGAGTGCCATGCGCTTGGGCAGGCCGCATTGGGAGAGCTTGAGTTCCGGGCCGACCACGATGACGGAGCGGCCGGAGTAGTCGACGCGCTTGCCGAGGAGGTTCTGGCGGAATCGTCCCTGCTTGCCCTTGAGCATGTCGCTCAGGCTCTTGAGCTTGTGATTTCCGCTGCCGCTCACTGCCCGGCCACGGCGGCCGTTGTCGATGAGCGAGTCGACCGCTTCCTGCAGCATGCGCTTCTCGTTGCGGATGATGATTTCCGGGGCGCCGAGGTCCAGCAGGCGCTTGAGGCGATTGTTGCGGTTGATGACGCGGCGGTAGAGGTCGTTCAGGTCGCTGGTGGCGAAGCGGCCGCCATCGAGCTGGACCATGGGACGCAGATCGGGCGGAAGGACCGGGAGCACCTGGAAGATCATCCACTCCGGCTTGTTGCCCGAATCCTTGAGCGATTCGACCACGTTCAAGCGCTTGGTGGCCTTCTTGCGGCGCATGCCGCTGGCGGTCAGGATTTCCTGCTTCAGGCGCCCGCGCATTTCATCGACCTGGACGCGCTGGAGTACCTGGAGGACCGCTTCGGCGCCCATGCCGGCCTTGAAGACGTGGCCAAACAGGTCCGAGAGTTCGCGGTAGCGCGTCTCGCTCAACAGCACGACCCGGTCGTCGCGGATCGGGTCGGCGAGCTCTTCGAGGTCGCGCAGGCGTTCGCGGTACTGCTCCTCGACTTCGTCGCGGAGCTGCTTTTCTTTCTGCTGCAGCGGGTGAAGCTCGTCGTATAGGGCCGCCTTGGCGTCGTCGAGTGCGGTGTCGGCGAGGAGGCTCTCGGAGTCCTTGAGCTTCTCGGTCTCCTTGTCGAAGGCGGTGAGCTTCTTCTCGCCTTCGCGGACAACACGGGCAAGTGCTGTGGCGGTCACCTTGGCGCCGGCTTCGAGGATGACGTCGCCCAGGAGGGAAATTTCGCTCTCGAGCGGGTTCCCGCGGGAAGCCTCGGCCTGCTCAACCCCGCGGGTGACGGATGCCTGGAGCGCCTCGCGGGAGATGAGGCGCTCGGCCTCGATCTGTTGCTGGCGCTCGGCGACCTTCAGCTGGAGTTGGGCGTTTGCTTCTTCGAGCTGCAATTCGAGCTTTTCACGCTTCGGGCGGATGTCGGCGACGCGTTCTTCGACGACGTTGACCATCTCGGCTCGCAGGTGTTCGAGCTCGCGGTTCCGGGCTTCTTCGTCGACCTCGATGATCATGTACTGGGCGAAGTAGAGGACGCGCTCGAGGTTGCGGGGGGACATGTCGAGGAGCAGGCCGAGCTTGCTGGGCGTGCCTTTCACGAACCAGATGTGGCTGACCGGGCTGGCGAGCTCGATGTGGCCCATGCGCTCGCGGCGCACCTTGGCGCGTGCGACTTCGACGCCGCACTTATCGCAGATGATGCCCTTGTAGCGGACGCGCTTGTACTTGCCGCAGTAGCATTCGAAGTCCTTGGTGGGGCCGAAGATCTTCTCGCAGAAGAGGCCGTCCTTTTCGGGCTTGAGGGTGCGGTAGTTGATCGTCTCGGGCTTGGTGACTTCGCCATAGGACCAGGAGCGGATCTGCTCCGGGCTGGCGAGCGCAATCCGCACCTGGTTGAAATCATTGACTTCGAGCATTGAACAGGTCCTCCGCTTCGAAACCGGAGAGGTTGATCCCCAGCTCCGGCATGTCGCTCGTTGTGTCTTCGATGAAGGAGACGCTGCCGCCTTCGTCGTTGGAGACCTCGACCGAGAGGCCGAGGCTTTGGAGTTCCTTGACGAGGACTTTGAACGATTCGGGCACGCCCGGTTCGAGCACGTCTTCGCCCTTGACGATGGCTTCATAGGTCTTCACGCGGCCGACGACATCGTCGGACTTCACGGTGAGGAGCTCCTGGAGGATGTGGGCGGCGCCATAGGCTTCGAGGGCCCAGACTTCCATTTCGCCGAAGCGCTGGCCGCCGAACTGTGCCTTGCCACCCAGCGGCTGCTGGGTGATGAGGCTGTAGGGCCCGGTGCTGCGGGCGTGGATCTTGTCCTCCACCAGGTGGATGAGCTTGAGCATGTAGATGTAGCCGACGGTGAGGGTCTGGTCGAACGGCTCGCCGGTGCGGCCATCGCGCAGCTTCATTTTGCCGAAGAGCGGCGGCGGGACGTTGGTCTCCTTGTAGACAGCCAGAGCCTTGGCGTCCAGGTCGTCGCGGGAGTGCTTACCCTTCGGGAGGGCTGCTTGTCCGTCGGCGGCACGTTTTTCGTTGAGCCAGATCTCAAGACAGGCACGGCTTGCGGCGCCGTCTTCGGGTGCGTGAAGAATGGTGGCCGGGTCATAGCCCTTTTCGCGCAGCCAGACCGCACAGACATCGACATCGAACCCGCGGTCGCGGGGATCCACGTAATAGACGGCACCCGACTCCTGGGCCATCCAGGCGCGAGCAAGGGCATCGTCGATCTCGTGGTCGCGGGCGCCATCGAACACTGGCGTGATGGCGCGGAAGCCGAGGACATTGGCGGCCCAGCCGAGGTGCGTTTCGAGCACCTGGCCGATGTTCATGCGGCTCGGCACGCCGATCGGGTTGAGGATGATATCGATGGGGGTGCCATCTTCGAGGTAGGGCATGTCCTCACGCGGGAGGATCCGGCTGATGACGCCCTTGTTGCCGTGGCGGCCGGCCATCTTGTCGCCTTCGGAAAGCTTCCGCCGCTGGGCGATGCCCACCCGGACGAGCTTGTTCACGCCTGCGGGCAGGCCTTCGTGGTTGTTCCGGTCGAAGACCTTCACATCGATGACCTTGCCCTTTTCACCGTGAGGGACGCGGAGGCTGGTGTCCTTCACTTCGCGGGCCTTTTCGCCAAAGATGGCGCGGAGGAGCTTCTCCTCGGCGGTCAGTTCGGTCTCGCCCTTGGGCGTGATCTTGCCGACGAGGATGTCGCCTTCACGGACTTCAGCGCCGATGCGGATAATGCCGTCTTCATCCAACTGGGCGAGGCTTTCCTCGCCGACGTTCGGGATGTCGCGCGTGATCTCCTCGTCGCCGAGCTTCGTCTGGCGCGCTTCAACCTCGTGCTTCTCGATGTGGATCGAGGTGAACTTGTCCTCGCGGATCAAGTTCTGCGAGAGGATGATGGCATCCTCGAAGTTGTAGCCCTCCCAGATCATGAAGGCCACGAGGACGTTCTGGCCAAGGGCCAGGTCGCCGCCCTGGGTGCTGGAGCTGTCGACGATGGGCTGGTCCTTCGTCACGCGTTCGCCGCGGACAACGATCGGCCGGTGATTCAGGCAGGTGCCCTGGTTGGAGCGGGTGAACTTGATGAGCGGGTAGGCGACCTCGCCCACGTCCGGGTCGTCGTAGCGGATGACAATCCGGTTGCCGGATGCCTCGATGACCTCGCCGTCGCCCCGGGCGGTCTTCACGTGGCCGCTATCGACGGCGGTGCGCCGCTCCATGCCTGTGCCCACGAGCGGCACTTCGGGACGGACGAGGGGCACAGCCTGGCGCTGCATGTTCGCGCCCATCAGTGCGCGGTTCGCGTCGTCGTGTTCCAGGAAGGGGATGAGCGCAGTCGCGACCGATACCATCTGCTTCGGCGAGACATCGATGAAGTCGACCTCTACCGGGTGGACGGTCTGGAACTTCTCGTAGATGCGGATTTCGACGCGCTCGCTGACGAAGTGGTTGTCTGCATCGAGCACGGTGTTGGCCTGCCCGACCTTCCACTTGTCTTCCTGGTCGGCCGTCAGGTAGACGATGTCGCTTGTCACCCAGGGCCGGATGACGACGGTCCGGCCGGCGGCACGGAGCTTCTTCGCGAGGGCGTCGTCGATGCGGTCGCCAGCCGTGCCGATGACCTTGCCCTTCTCATCGAGGGCATCTTCGCGGAGGAGGCGTCCCACCAGGTTCGGGTCATCGGAGACCATCTCGCGGACGACGCGGCGATACGGCGTCTCGATGAAGCCGAACTCGTTCAGGCGGGCGTAGGTCGCAAGGGACCCGATGAGGCCGATGTTCGGGCCTTCCGGGGTCTCGATAGGGCAAATGCGGCCATAGTGGCTGTGGTGCACGTCGCGCACGTCGAAGCCGGCACGGTCGCGGGAGAGGCCGCCCGGGCCAAGCGCACTCAGGCGGCGCTTGTGGTTCAACTCGGAGAGCGGGTTGGTCTGGTCCATGAACTGGGAGAGCTGGCTACCGCCGAAGAACTCCTTCATGGCCGCCACGACAGGCCGGATGTTGATGAGGGCGCTCGGTGTGGCCTCTTCCGGGTCGGTGATGGTCATGCGTTCGCGGACAACGCGTTCCATGCGGAGGAGGCCGACGCGGAATTGCTGCTGGATCAGTTCGCCCACGGCCCGCACGCGGCGGTTGCCAAGGTGGTCGATGTCATCGCTATGGCCGCGGCCGTTGTTGATGTTGACCTGCTCGCGAATGATGCTGACAAGGTCGTACGGCCGGAGCCAGCGCTGCTGGGTCGGTTCATCCAGTTCGAGGCGAGAGTTGAGCTTGTGGCGGCCCACGCGGCCGAGGTCGTAGCGGCGCGGCTCGAAGAAGAGCGTCTTGAGCAGGTTGCGCGCATTGTCGTGGGTCGGCGGGTCGCCGGGGCGGATCTTCCGGTAGAACTCGAGGAGCGCGTCGTGCTTGTCCTTGACCAGGGGCTCACGCGGTTCCTTGGCGATCGTGGTCGGGAGGAACTGGTGGATGTCGCTGGTATCGACGGCCTCGAACATGGTGATGAGGCGCTCATCGGTGCCGAGCTCGGTTTCGAGTTCGCGCGCGGCTGCATCGCGGGCGCGGTCCTCGCCCGATTCGATGGCGGCCCAGTACTTGGCGAAGCGCCGATTCTCCCTGTCGCCCGGGAGCAGGCCGGGGACGTCGATCGCGCGGATGAGGGTGGTTACCGGGATCTTCCGCTTGCGGTCCACCTTCACGTAGAGGACGTCGCGGTTGGAGGTCTCGAATTCGAGCCAGGCGCCGCGGTTGGGGATGAGCTTGGCGTGGCAGAGGCGCTTGCCGGTGGCCGCGTCGGTTTCGATGGTGTAGTAGAC
>JBAUIH010000070.1:0-4075 GCA_049682755.1 Candidatus Aminicenantales bacterium
GGAGTGACGGCCGCGAGATCCCGTCTCAAGAAGAGCAACCCGAATCTCTTCTCCCCTTTACTTGGCGAAAAAAGCTCTGTTTCATGGCCGATCTTCCAGGCGTCGGCGTTTCCCATAGTGAGGTCAAAGCGTTTAGAGGAAAAAGGAGGGGGAGGATCAGCCGGCCTCACCAGCCCGAGTTAATATATAAAATAGATAAAAATAGGGGACTTATTACTTCTTTGCACTCACCGGGCGCGGCGCCGCTTCTCAGCGGTCCGCTGTTTGCGCCGCTGGTCATCAAAGACGAGGGAGATTCCTGGGGGACCGGATGCCGGTCGTATAGGGATGTCACCGACCGGTTTCGTTCCCAGCCGGGAAGCCTGAAAGTCGTCGAAAGCGGGCCTGCCCGGACCATCACCGAGTCCGTTATGGACTACAAAGGAAGCCGAATAGTCCTTCAGACGATCGGCTACCGGGACTGGCCGGTCATCGAGTTCCGGATGCGTATTGATTGGCGGGAAGAGCGGAAAATGCTCAAGCTGGCCGTGCCAACCGTATTCCGCGGGGGAACACTCATTTGCGAGATCCCGGGAGGAGCCTCCCGTCGCCCCGGAGACGGCGAAGAGCACGTCTTCGGCCGCTGGGCCCTGGTGGAGGGAGAGACGGGAAGGCGGCGCACGTCCCTGGCGGTCATCGGCTGCGGTCCCCACGGCCTCGATTTCAAAGACGGGGAATTGCGCATATCCGTCCTTCGCAGCGCGGCCTACTGCCACGAGCGGGGCTTGAAACTGGCCGCATCTCCGGCCCCTAAATTCATGGACCAGGGCATCCACAAACTCCGGTTTTTGGTCACGGCGGGTGATGCCGGGGAGGTCCGCCGCTCGGTTACCGCACTGGCCGACTGGCTGAGCGCCCCTCCTTATGCATTGGCCCATCTTCCTCTGGGCGGATTGGATGGAGCCAAAAAGGACAATCACGGCAAGTATCAAACGGGACAGGCTCCTGATGAGGATACCGAACGGTTTGACCTTCTTTCTCTTGATCCTCCAAGCGTCCGGCTGTGCGCCTGCAAGCGCTCTGGGGACGCCAAGGCGCTTATCCTCCGTCTTCACGAGACGGCCGGGCTGCCGACCGAGGTGCGGCTGGTCTTGATGGAGCCTCTTCGGGTGATCCGCCTCGAGTTCCGGCCTTTTGAGATCAAGACGTTGCGCGTCGAACGGTCGGGCGCCTGGCGCGAAGCCGGCTTGATAACCGAAACCTGAGCGCGCCCGCCCTCAGCAGGTTTTTAAGCCTGTTATTGGACCTGGACTGTGATGGCGTTTTCCTTGTTCAATCCCCACTTTGCGTTGATATGGATACGGATCATGCCTGTGGCCGATTCTGAATCGAGGGATTTCTGAGCCTCAGAACGTAAGGTGGAAACCATAGCCGGATCGCTCCTGGATATGATATAAAGATGATGATGAAGAGGAGCCCGAGAATGCAGGTCTGGGAAATCGCCGCGGCCTTGCACATTAAATCCTTCGTTCCCGAAAGGGGGCCTGCGGTCAGGGACGATCACATCCCCTTCCTGCGGCTGGGGATTCCGGCGATCGACCTCGTGGATCTGGATTACCCCTACTGGCATACGAGCCAGGATACGCCCGACAAGTGCAGCCCGGACAGCCTGGATGATGTCGGCCGCGTCCTGGTCCAGTTGATCTACGCCGAGACCCGCCCGGCCCCGCTGCTCTCTGTCGGGGCGTCAATTCAGAATTTTGACGCAATCCTGCTGATCGGAATGCGTGAATCATGTTAGCCACAAAAGAGAATGTGGCCAGGCTATCCATTTTATCCGTCAGCCTGCTGATCATTATGAAAGCGGTTGCCAGCATCATCACCGGGAGTATCGCCATCAGGGCTGACGCCGTCCATAGTGTCATCGATCTCTCCGGCGTGATCATCGGCTATATCGGGATCAAGATCTCGGGCAAGCCTCCTGACGCCGAACATGCCTTCGGGCACGGCAAAGCCGAGCATATTGCCGGCGGCGTCATCGGCGGCTTGATCTTCATCGCCGCAGGCACGATCTTCTATCAGGCGATAAGGAACCTGATTTCCGGGGCGACCGTGGAGTTGGTGCCGTTGGGGATTTATGTGACGCTGGCCGCGATCGTGATCAACGTGACTGTTTCCCGCTATGCGTTGAGCGTCGCTCGCTCGACCGATTCCCCAGCGCTGGAGGCCAGCGCCCGGGACCTGTTCGCCGACGTGCTGAGCTCGTGCGCCGTCCTGGCCGGGCTGGTCCTCGTGCAATTCACCGGGATCAGCCGGCTTGATCCCATTGTCGCCTTGTTGGTCGCCGTGATCATCGTCAGGACGGCCTTTCTTACGGTCAAGAAATCGATCCTTGGTTTAATGGACACACGATTGCCCGGCGAGGAGGAGGATGAGATCATCTCCTGCATCCGGGAGCACACGACACAACTGGCCGGTTTTCACAAGGTGCGCACCCGCAAGGCGGGCAGTCAGAGGTTCATTGATTTTCACCTGATGTTGCCCAAGAACATGAGCCTGGATGAAGCCCACCTGATGTGCGACCATCTGGAAAAGGACATAGAAAACAGACTGCCGCATTCCAGCGCCACCATCCACGTCGAGCCCTGCGGCACGGAGTGTGAAGATTGTCTTATCTCCTCCTGCAGCCTGCGCATAGGGATAAGCCGGGCCGGCAAGAACCTGGGCCATGCGGCCAAAGATTGAATCCCCATCCGGACACCGGACACGAGCGCAAAGGTGTTTTTGGGTTTGCCTCACCGGGCCGCGTATGTAGGTATGAACATGGAGGTCAAAGCACAATGCCTGACAGTCGGTTAGGGGGCGGCAGTGATGCCGTCAAAACAGGGGAATTGCGCATCGCCTTTGAACGCAAGGGCGAGGGACAACCCCTTGTGCTCTTGCATGGAGCCCTCAGTGACAGCAGGGAATGGCGGAGACAGCTTGATGATCTGTCCGCTGACTTGACGGTGGTGGCCTGGGACGCCCCCGGCTGCGGCCGCTCCTCCGATCCTCCGGAAACCTTCCGCCTTTCTGATTATGCCGACTGCCTGGCCGAATTTATAGAGGCGATCGGCTTGAAACGGCCTCATCTGCTCGGCCTGTCCTTCGGCGGCGGGCTGGCGCTTGAGTTTTATCGCCGCCACCCTTCCGTCCCGAAAACCCTCATCTTGGCCTCGGCCTATGCCGGATGGGCCGGGTCCCTGCCGCCTGAGGTCGTCGAGGAGCGCTTGCAGAAGGGGCTGCGGCAGTCCGAATGGCCGCCCGACCAGGTTGTCAAAGAATGGATTCCGACACTCTTCACGAAATCGGTTCCCGCCGGTGTGGTCGACGAGGCCGCGGCGATCATGTCGGAGTTCCATCCGGCAGGGATGAGAACGATGCTTCTGGCCTTCGCTGAGGCGGATCTCCGCGACGTTCTTCCAACGATCGGAGTGCCCACACTCCTGCTTTACGGTGACGCCGATCAGCGTTCCCCGCTGGCTGTCGCCGAGAATCTGCACGCCAAGATTCCCACGTCGAAACTGGTGATATTGCCGGGAGTCGGTCATGCCAGCAACCTTGAGGCGCCGGAGGTATTCAACGCCGAAGTGCGCAATTTTCTTCGGTCGAATCGGAGCTGAACTGAGTCCTCTATTGCCGGTTGATCAACTGATTTTGTTCACCCGCGAGGTCCATTCCCGGAAGGGTTGGGAATCCGGTCATTGGCCCGATATTAACTAGGAGGGAAAGATGAAAATCAATCGGATCGTCATCGGCTGGGCGCTGTTCGCGCTTGTTCTGGTCATCTTGGCTGTCGTTGTCATCATTCCGGCCTTCCTGGCCGGACCGGCGGACGCGCCGGATGCCTCGCGGGCGAAATCTGCGGCTCTTTCGCGTTCGCCGTTCTCCGCATCGGCCCCGGCTGCTTCCTCCGCGTTCCTTTCCGTGACCTTCCCCGCGGACGACCCGACCCGCGACTCGCTTCCGCCGAGCCTCCTGCCGGTCGTCATCATCAAAGGCTCCGACTACGACATGGGATTTCAGTACGGGGAGCAGGCCGGTGCCTACATCGACC
>JBAUIH010000071.1:0-3905 GCA_049682755.1 Candidatus Aminicenantales bacterium
GAATCCCTTCATAAGCTTGAACCGGGAGATGACATCGCCGATGGAATAGTTCCTGACGTGACCCATGTGAATCCGGCCGGAAGGATAGGGGTACATCTCCAGGCAGTAGTATTTCGTCCTTCCGAGGTCGTCGGCGGCCGCGAAAACACCCTCCCGCGCCCAGATCTTCTGCCATTTCTCCTCGATCTCCTGGAATGGATATACGTCTTTCATCTCAGTCCGTCCCGGTCAGGTTAAACCCTTGATTATCTTGGGATTTTCGATGTACCAAATAATATTAGATGCATCCGCCGCCAAAAGTCAAGGCGAGGCTCCTTGATTTTCCGGGGCAGAAGGGATAAAACCTCAAAGCGATGGGCATCCTTGAAGTCAACGGATTGAGCGCCGGCTACGGCGGCGGCGATGTCGTCCGGGACATCGGCCTCCGGCTCGAGAAGGGCGAATTCGCCTGCATCCTCGGCCCCAACGGTTCCGGCAAGAGCACCCTTATCAAAGCGCTGCAAGGACTTCTGAAAGATGTCTCCGGGGAGGTGACGATTGACGGCACGGACCTCTTCCGCTTGACGAAACGAGAGGTCGCCAGGAAGATCGCTTTCGTTCCCCAGATCGCCGATCTGGCCTTCGAGTTCAGCGTCTCCGAACTCGTGGCCATGGGCCGGTATGTCCACCAGAGAAGGCTCGCCGGCCTCTCCTCCTCGGACCGGCGCCTCATCCGGGACGTCCTGGAGATGGTGGGGATCTCCCCGCTTCAGGACAGAAAGGTGGCCCACCTGAGCGGCGGGGAGCGCCAGCGGGTCCTCATCGCCCGGGCCCTGGCCCAGGACACTCCGCTCCTTTTCCTGGATGAGCCCAGCTCCCACCTCGACCTCAACTACGGCCTCGAAATCTTCGCCCTGCTGGCGAAGCTCCGCCAGGAACAAGGAAAAACGGTCCTTTCGACCGAGCACAACATCAACCTCGCCATCCCGTATGCCCACAAAATCATTTTTCTCAAAGATGGAAGAATCCAGGCCCAGGGGTCTCCCGCCGAGATGATCACCCGGGACAGGATCAAAGAGGTTTTCCAGGCTGATGTGGACATCCGCGAGAACCGGTATTCGCGACTTCCCGAGATCTCTCTGATCCCCAAGCATTCCGCAGAGCCGCAGGTCCGGGGATGATCTTCTTCCTTATTCTCTCGCTCTGCGCGCCCACAGCGGCGCCCCAGGAAAACATCATCTATGACGATTTCAAGACGCCTTTTGCGCTGACCGCAACGCCCCGGCGCATCGTTTCCCTGGCCCCGAACGTCACCGAAATCCTCTTCGCCCTCGGGCTCGCCGGCCGGATAGTCGGCGTAACCCGTTACTGCGACTTTCCGGCGGAGGCGCTCCAAAAGGAAAAGATCGGCGGGATGGTGGACCCCAACCTGGAAAAGATTGAGTCCCTCCGGCCCGACCTGATCATCGCTTTCAGGGGAAATCCCTTGGGCATGCTGAACAAGCTCCGGAACCTCCATTTTCCCGTGTTCGTCCTCGACCTCGGCAGCTCGCTCGACGGGCTTTTTGAAACGATCGAGAAGATCGGCCGGGTGACGCGGGCGGACGGGGAGGCGAAGCTCCTGGCCGAGGGGCTCAGAGAAAAACGCGAAGCCACCCGTCTGGCCCTGGGCGATATCATGAAAAGGCCGAAGGTCTTCCTCTCCGTCTACGGCCAGGGGCTCTGGACCTGCGGCGAGGGAAGCTATCTCAACGACTTGCTGGTCCAGTCAGGCGGCGTCAACATCGCCGGAACGATCAAACGACGCTGGCTTCAGCTCAACCGCGAACAGCTCATTCACGAAAACCCGGACGTCATCATCATCATGGCCAAAGACAGGGAGCTTTTCTCGAGGTCCAGGGAATCGTTTCGGGCCGACTCCCGCTTGAAGGACGTCCGGGCGGTCATGAACAACAACATCCACTGGCTCGACGAGAACATGGCCGGCCGCTTCGGTCCGCGGCTCATCGACGCTCTGGAGGCGGTTGCCCGCGTCCTTCACCCCGATGCATTCGAGGCCCGAAAATGAAGCCCGGCGAAAAAAGAGCGGCCTTTCCGATCGCCCTGCTCCTTATCTTGATCGCCGCACTGTGGCTCTCCCTGATGATTGGTGCCGTCCCCACCGGCCCCGCCGACCTCTGGAACTATATCGCTCACGGGGACCAGGCCTACCGGACCATTTTCTTCGACCTGCGCCTTTGCCGGGCGCTCCTGGCCTTTCTCGTCGGCGCCGGACTCTCTCTGTCCGGAGCCATCCTCCAGGGATATTTCCAGAATCCGATGGCCGATCCCTTCGTCGTCGGCGTCTCTTCGGGCGCCTCGTTCGGGGCGGTGCTCTGTCTCTCCCTCGGCCTCGGGGGGGCGGGCGCGTTCGGGTTTTCCCTCCAGAGTCTGTTCGCTTTTGGGATTGGTTTCGCCCTCGTCTCCCTGGTCTATCTTCTCTCCCGGACCCAGGCGGTCTTCAAGGTCGAGACGCTCCTCCTGACCGGTATTGCGGCCGGCGCTGTCGCCTCCTCTTTAACTTCTTTTCTCCTTTTCTTGAGGTCCGACTCTTTCGAGCAGGCGGTTTTCTGGTTGCTCGGGAGTTTCACCCTGGCCGACTGGAGGCAGGTCGCTATGGTTGCCCCCTACCTTGCCCTCTGCCTGCTCGTCGCCCAGTGGCTGGCCAAGGACATGAACCTCCTGGTGCTGGGAGACGAGATGGCCCAATCCCTGGGCAGCCCGGTCGCGCGGGTCCGCAAGGTCTTCCTGGCCGTTGCTACTCTTCTCGCTGCCGTCTCAGTTTCGGTGAGCGGTATCATCGGGTTCGTCGGGCTGATCGTCCCCCACTGGGTCAGGATTATCATCGGTCCCGACCACCGTTCTCTCTTCGGCCTGTCCGCGCTCACCGGCGGCACGTTCCTCGTCCTCTGCGATCTCCTGGCCCGGACCGTTCTTTCCCCCACCGAGCTCCCCATCGGCATCATCACCGCCCTCTTCGGCGCGCCCTTCTTCATCTACCTCCTGCATCGAAGAAAATAAGACCGACCCAAAGCGCTTCTCCCCTGTTTGAATCTCCCATCAGGTTATAGACAACTTGGGAATGTCCGCGCCTGCGCGCGGAAGTATCTCCAAATCCGTGATAATTAGATAGGGGGCAGAGGCCGGCTCCCTGCCCCCTATCCAGTCACGCAAAAAGAGGCGCTTACCCTGCGCACCACATTCTTGCAGGACCTGATGGAGACATGATAGAATGCCGATATTTCATGGAATTCTATTTCATCCTGGATTACCGCCAGAAGTACCGTTTTTTTTCCTCCGAGCCGGAAAAGGACTTCTCCATCCCCGTCTCGCGGACCAAAAGAGCCTGGGAGCTGGCCCGGAAGAAGCTCACCCTCCTCCCCCCCAGAATCCTCCGCCAGGAGCAGGCTTTTATCCGCATCCTGAAGGTCGATGACGAGACCATCGCCATCTGCCATTCCGGCTGCCGGCCCGAAAAACGGGTCGCCCTGCGGTTTTTCTTTTTTCTGCAGAAGCAGAGGTCGAAACACGTCCTGCTGCTCGTCGGAGAAACCTTGCTCCTCCCGCTGAGCGGGCTGGCCGCGCTCCTTCCCGGCCCCAACGTCGCTTTCGCCGCCCTGGCCCTGCTGATGATCACCCACTGGCAGGCCCTGCGAGGGATCAACCGGCTGGCCCGGAAGAAACACGAGTTCCCCGTGGCGCCGCGGTTCGCGGACTGGGAAGAGGCGGTGAGCCTGTCGCAGGGAAACCGCTATCCCGAAATTCTCCAGGGAATGGAGAGGGAACATGCCCTATCCGGCCTGCGCAAGATCCTTTGGAAATAGCGAAAAATTGACAAACGGGCGTTTTTATTTTATTTTGGGGTCAATATGCCATTGACCCTCAAC